>JAJHQR010000028.1 GCA_020833255.1 Desulfurococcaceae archaeon
AGGTACGCCCTACCGTTTCTCAGCAGATGGTGGTTCATTGTCTTTCATGTTTATTGATTCCAGCTCCCCACCATCTGCTTCTCAACGGTCTCCCCGAGCCCCCTCACCGCAGTGGCTCACCGCTAGTCGCCTAGGGTTCACAGCCCTACGGGTCTCGGAAACCCGGAGTCACCAATTAAAATGTAAGCTTTGAGAGCTTATAAACCTTACCGAGGATTCTGACGAAATCATGAAGAGATATAGATTGGACAGATACACAGCATCAGCATATCTAATAGCGTTAAGAGGTCTCAGAAATCAATGAATATGAGTACTACAAATGATTATGAAGACCGAAACAGCCCTAGCACTAATTACTCTAGCGTTAATCACAACCGCAACACCAATCACAACTCTCACGAACGTTGTAGGGAAATCCCACATTCCTGAAAAACCTTTAAGTTGGTCGAGTTACGTGCCCCCTAACGAGACTGAGTGTGATATTATTGTGCCGGATGATTACCCTAGCATAAACATGTCCGTTACGGCGGCGCAGCCAGGGCAAATAATTTGTGTTAGACCAGGAGAGTATTTAGAGGTGAATGGGACAACAATAAGCAAAAATGGTTTAAGGCTCTTAGCTCTTGGAAGACCTGAGATACCGGATGAGAGCGTAATAATCAGGAGAAGTGGCTTCCTTCTAAGAATCCAGGCCAGCAACGTTGTAGTGAGCGGCTTTATCATACTTCAGGAAGGTAATTGGCATGGCATAGATATCTACTCAGGCTCTCAAAACGTGACAGTAACGTATAACGTAGTAACAACCACTAATTCTTCAATATCCGGCTACTACGGGATCAGAATATATAGATCCTCGAACGTCATAGTAGCGAATAACACAGTATATGGATGGGCTAGTACTTACGGCATATTCGTTAACGAAGCAAGCAATAACACCATAGCTAATAACACGATATACAATAATAGCAACGGCATCAGAATCCGCGCTGCAACTTACCCAGCAAAATATAACAGGGTATTTCTTAATACGATAGTTAATAACACGTACGGGATATACTTCTCTATAAGCACTGGAGGAGATCTCTCCAACAACGAGATATATCTGAACACCTTCAATAATACGAATAACTACGGCGTGTATGGAGCCTCGGGCTCTAATCGTTGGTACTCCCCCATGGAATACACGTATAGGTATGAAGACAAGTACTTCACGAGCTACATGGGTAACTACTGGAGCGATTATAACGGCACAGACTCAGACGGTAATGGAATCGGTGACACACCGCATGAAATCAACCCTAATAACGTCGACGAGTACCCGCTTATGAAACCACATAAAGAATACTTAATAGGTGTGGAGACCCCGACAACAACTCCCACGGAGACCCCTACGGAAACCTCCACAGAGACTACGACAACCGAAACAGAGACTCAGACCAGCGTTATTACAGTGACTTACACATATACACAAACTCTAACCACTACTGAGACAATCACGAAAACGCTACCCTTGATAGAGACTGAGACAATCACATCTACGTCAATATCCACGGAAACTGTCACGTCAACCGTAACCAACACAGTAACTACTACGGTAATAACTACAAAAACTGAAGAGCTAACAATCCCCGTGAGTGTTACGGAGACCCAACCCGCACCACCAGTGGAGGTTCCCGTAATCGATTACAGAGTAACTGCTGCGACAGGCGTAATGATGCTGTTAGTCGGGTTCTTACTGGGATATGTTCTCAGAAGAAAGTAAGTTATTTTTCGGTAAAGACCTCTAAAGAACTTAGCGTAAGTTATCTTAAGAGCGCTACGAATATGTCGTTGACGTTTGTGCCCGTATGACCTGTTATGATAGCTCTTCCCATCTTCTGGAAGAACGTGTAGCTATCGTTATTCGCTAAGTACTCGCTAGGATCTAACCCTCTAGTAATCGCTTCGTCGTGGAGCCCTCCGTCTACTACGGCGCCGGCAGCCGGGCTCACCCCGTCAATCCCGTCGGTTCCCACACACGCCGTTACCACGTCTCGTAAGCCCTTAATCGATATGGTGAGCGAGAGACACAGCTCCTGATTCCTCCCACCAATACCGTTGCCCCTCACCGTGACCACGGTCTCGCCGCCCGCTAGTAGCGCTGCCGGCCTACTCACGGGTTTTGAGTATTGCGCGACGTTCTTTACGATAGAACCGAGAACCCTACCAACCTCCCGAGCCTCCCCCTCAAGCATTGAAGTCAATATTAACGTGTTAAAGCCCTTCCTCGAGAGAGCGAGACCCATGTGTTCTAAGACCAGCTGATTACTAGCTATCACGAAATTCCGAACCTTATTGAAGAGTGGTTCACCCTCCTTAGGTGTTTCAGGGACTTCGCCGGCCAGACCCCTCTCCAGAAACTCCCTCACATCACGACTTAACTCGCTCCACAAGCCCCTCCTCACCAGCACTCTGTAAGCGTCGCTAAAGGAGGTGTTATCAGGTGCTGTCGGGCCTGAAGCGATCACGTCCAGCCTATCACCGACCACGTCACTAATGATCAACGTAATAACCTCCCTAGCCCTCACATACCTGAGTAGCTTACCACCCTTCACCCTCGAAAGCTTCTTTCTAACGGTGTTGAGCTCCACGATGTCAGCACCTCTAGTCATCAACTCCTTACTAACCATGGATACGTCTTCAAGAACTAAACCATCTTCAGGAACCTCGAAAAGAGCTGACCCCCCACCAGACACTAACACTAAGAGTAAATCACTCTCACTAACTTCCTTATCCAGATAATCGAGTAGGTGGAGAGATGACCTCAAAGTGTTCGGCCCGGGAAGCGGGTGATCACCCCTCAACACCCTGACGGAACCAACCCACCCCTCAACGTTCGGCGTTATGACGACGCCGCCGCATATAGCGTCACCTAACAAGTCGTGCACGGCCCTCAACATCTTCTCAGACGCTTTCCCAAACCCGACCACGTGCACGCACGCAGAGGCGAGCACCTCATACCCGCCTATGACGAGCTTACCGCCCCTCACGCTAAGATTCCTCACCACAGCGTCGTAGGGATCCGCTCTCGCCAAACCCTCCTCAACCACCTCTAACAGTGTTTCATGAAGTGGTGAAACACTCAACTCCCTAAAATTTTGGATAAACCTCAAACACACACCCTTAACTCAAACATTATAGAACCTAATATTAAGTTCTCAAGAGATCCTAACGTGGAACCCCGCCACGTCCCCCCACTAGGGCGACCATTACCGGGCTGTTTCGGTCTTCGTAATCATTTGCAACATTCATATTCATTAATGTTAGGGCCTCTTAGGGCTGTGAGGTATGCTGATGCTACAGAAATTTTATTAAGTTTTCTGTGAATAGGTAGTGGATGATCTCGATGAGCTAGGTGAGGGGGACTCCTAGGGCCGTCTTCGGCGGAGGGAGGGTGGGATGAACCGCTAGGCGACTAGCGGCGACCGCTCCCGCAGCACGGGGACGGCCTCAGAAGAAGCCGTTGAGAAGTAGGTGGTGGGGAACAAACAAATGAACCACCACCTACCGAGAAACGGTTAATTGATGCAGTTCTAGAAGGATTTAAGTTCTTTTTCATTAAGAGGTATTGGGGGTGTTTTAATGATCGTATGTTTGAGGGGTTTTATATTATCTATGAGCGAGAAGTATGGCTTGATAGATGATGGATTAGTCGTTTTTGACGACTCCACAGGGTTGATAGAGGATGTAAAACGGTGGAGTGAGAGGGGTTCAGTAAGATGCGATCTTGTCGAGGGAGACGAGCACTCGGTGGTGATGCCGGGCTTAATAAACACCCATACACACGCGCCGATGCTGCTTCTTCAAGGTTTGGGTGCTGGCTTAACAGGATTTGATTGGTTGAGGAGAATATGGTGTGTCGAGGGTTTGTTGAGGCCGGAACATATCTACGTATCCGCTAAAGCCTCAATACTCCTAATGTTAGAAAACGGCATCACCACTTTCGCGGATCACTATTTTTATGAGGAGGAGGTGGTTAGAGCTGTTGAAGAATTGGGTGTTAGGGGTGTTCTAGCTAAGAGTGTTGTGGAATACAGCGAGCACGCGCCGAAGCACACGATAGAGGAGTCCGTGAGCTTCGCGATCAACTTCAATAAGGTGGCTGGTGGTAGGGTAAGGACGATGATTGGGGTTCACGCGATGTATTCATGCAGTACTGAAACATTGCTTAAGGCTGTTGAGGCCGCCGAGAAATACGGAGTAAGAATTCACATGCATTTCTCGGAATCTTTACATGAACTCGAGTATGTTAAGAGTAAATACGGTGTGACGCCCGCAAGCTTGGCGAGAAGGTTAGGCATCCTTAAAACAAAGCCTTTACTAGCTCATGCAACATACCTCAACGACGAAGACATAAAGACCTTATCAGAACACGAGGTATACGTTACCTACTCGCCGTTCACCATAATGAGTTGGGGTCAGGGTATAGCGAGGGTGAGCGAGTTAATTGATGAGGGGGTTACGGTCTCCCTCGCCACGGACGGGCCTGTAACAGACGGTGACTTAAGCCTCTTTAAGCAAATGAAGCTAGCTATCGCAGCGCAATCAAGCCGCTACCAAACACCAATTAAGCTCCGCCCGAAGGAAGTTCTTGAAATGGTCACTAAGAAAGCCGCGAAGAGTCTTGGGATCGATGATTTGGTAGGGGTTTTAGAACCCGGGAAGAAAGCCGATATAGTGGTGTTGAAACCGCCTAAAACTAGGGTGGTGGGTCTCTACGACGACCCCTATACCACGATAGTTTATAACTTAGGGGATGAGAGCGTGAACGACGTGTACGTTGATGGGAAGAAAATAATTTCCGGTAAGGCCCCGCTAAGAGTAGATGCGGAGGGTCTTCACAAACAACTAACGAGTATTCGAGGAAGGCTCCTTAGCGAAGCAATTGCTGCGTGCGGGAAGTAGATTAATGTATTGGAGCCCGGACCTCACACCATAGGATGTAGGAGGGGCCAAGACCTACTTCATGAACGTAAGGGTTTTCATGACTACTTCCACTGGTTTCTCAGCGCTGGTTATAGCGCTACCCATTATGACTATGTCTATACCCTCCTTAACTATCTCCTCAACGTCTTCGGGCTTGATACCTCCCGCCACAGCTACTTTAAGTGAGGTTTCTCTTTTTATTCTCGCCGCCTCACTCAGTAAGTCAGTCACTCTCAAGCCTCGCGCTCTCTGCACGCTTATCCCTATGTGATATACCAACACATCCACCCCTAGGCGGCTTAACTCGTGCGCTCTCTGCAGAGGTCTCGGGTGGCTTATTAAGTCTCCTATAACTAACTTGCCGTGGCTACGTGCGGTCTCAACAGCTTCTTTAATCACCTCGTCTTCCGCGAGAGCTAACACCGTGTACGCGTCAGCGCCTGCCTCATACATGACCGTCCCCTCCAGCCTCGGAACGTCGACAGACTTAGTGTCTGCTACGACGAAACAGCCCGTTAATTCCTTCAGAGACCTCACAGCTAACTTACCCCAAGACTTAATCAAGGGGGTTCCGGCCTCAAGCCAGACGCCGCCACACCTGGTAGCGGAAGCTATCTCAGCAGAGAGTTCGAGAACCCTCGTCAAGTCCGTTAAATCAAGCGCTACTTGAAGCACCGCCGTAATCGCTCACCACACGTGAAATACTTCCGCCCCCTAATATATCTTCACGTCCTGCGCAGGAGCTTCCCCGGCTTAGCTCCAGTATGCTTGCCTTCCCTAATCACTAATCTCCCGTTAACTACCAAGTATTCGATTCCTGTAGAGTACACGTGCGGGTTCTCGTACGTCGCTCTATCCCTTATCGTGTAGTAATTGAATACAACTATGTCAGCCTTAAAACCAGGTCTTAACAACCCTCTGTCGTGGAGGCCTAACTTCCTAGCAGGTAATGAAGTCATTTTCCTTATCGCCTCCGGTAGGTTCAAGACCTTAGACTCCCTCACGTACTTAGCGATGACTCTAGGGAACGTCCCGTAGTTTCTGGGGTGCGGCACCCCCTCACCTAACTTCATGACACTGCCGTCACTCCCTATAGCTACTAGAGGGTGTGACACTGCTTTAATAACGTCGTTCTCGCTCATGGTATGTATCACCACCCCGGTCAACCCCTTATCTTCCACGAGTAACCTGGCTATAGTGCTTACCGGGTCTATATCCCACATCCTCGAGACCTCATCTATGCTTTTCCCTAAGACCTCCGGGTGACTCTCAGAATACGAAATCCTTATCTTATCCCAATCAGCGTGTCCTTCCTCAGGTATCCCGTACCTAGCTAAGAAACCCCTCAACTCATTCAATGAATCAGGATTCCTCAACCTCTCAATCATTTTCTCAGCTCCCCCTTCCCTAACCCAAGCTGGTAACAGCGCGTCCAAACCTGTGGAGCTAGCTGTGTACGGGTAGGCGTCAGCACTGAAGTCATAGCCTCTCCCAACATACTCTTCAATCAGGTTAAGGACTTTGGCGACACTCCCCCAGGCGGGTGGTCCGGCAGCCTTAACGTGGGATAACTCGAGACTAACACCGCTAGCTAACCCGACTTGAATAGCTTCAATAACTGCGTCTAAGAGCCCCACACCCTCATTCCTAATATGCGTCGCGTAAATACCGCCGTACCTCGAAACAACCTTAGCTAACTCAATTAACTCACGCGTATCTGAGAACATCCCTGGGACGTAGATAAGTCCTGAAGACATCCCGAAAGCGCCTGCATCCATAGCTTCAGCTAGCAAACCCTTCATCTCATCAAGATGCTTTTCAGAAGGCTTAACCTCCCCCACACCTAAGACAGCACTCCTTAAAGTCCCGTGACCAACCAAGACAACCACGTTCAAGCTCTTCTCAAGTAATTCAAGGCGATCAAGATACTCACTAAAAGAACGCCAAGGTATCCCGCCGACCTCCTTAATGAACTCCCTCTCACTATACTCCAGAAACTCCCTGTTATTATCTGTTATAGGGGCGGGGGAATACCCGCAATTACCTACCACTATGGTAGTAACCCCCTGAGTCACGTAGTTATCGGCCGTGGGAACAGTGAAGATGCTGCTATCGCTGTGATTATGGATATCTATAAAGCCTGGAGCAACGAAAAGACCGTCAGCATCGACCACCTCCTCAGCCCCCTCACCGGACAAATCACCTACCTTAACTATAACGCCGTCAGCGACGCCCACGTCTTTCTTCAACGGCGGTGCGCCGGTCCCGTCTATTATGAACCCCTTCCTAATTATGACGTCGTACATGAATCAAGTCACCTCATAAATAATTTTCAATGTTTTAATTAAAACTTTAACGAGACCTAAGACTTGGTTAAAATGACTTGAGCGACCTGCTCACCCCGAAATCAAATGTGTCGAAACGACGTCAAAGACTTAATGAACGTTTATTAATCTCATAATGTGTTTTTCCTTGGTGTACCAATAATGAATAATAATGCGGTATCCAAGCTCGTTGTCGCTATGTTAGCTCTGATAGTGGTTATTGCTTTAGTATCCGTGTATTTCGTGTTGATGCCTTCGCCCACGCAAACCCCCACCACCTCACCTACGGGAACCACTACCCCGCAGTTAAAGAGGACTTTAGTTATCGCGATACCTGAAGAGCCTATGGGGCTTGACGTGCAGCAAGTGACTTGGTCTAACGAAGTTCACGACTTGATCTTCCAGCCTCTAGTCGTGCTCGACCCTAACATGAGCATAGTTCCTGACCTAGCCTTAAGCTGGGAGGTCTCGGAGAACGGCACCGTCATAATCTTCCACTTACCTGAAGGAGCTAAATTCTCTAACGGTGATCCGCTCACCGCTGAAGCAGTTAAGGAATCCATAGAGAGATACAAGAGTATCTCGCCGTATGCCGAGGACTTCGCCGACGTTCAGGAGATGGTTGTGTTAGATACGTACACCCTTAAGTTAATTCTTAGTAAGCCGGCACCGTACCTCTGGGCAGTACTCGTAACTAATTACGGGGCGCCTGTCAACGCTAAGGTAGCGAGGGAGGTCGGTAACGACGCCTTCAACAGGCTCCCGGTAGGTAGCGGTCCATACAAAGTCAGTGAGTGGGTTAGGGGTTCGCACGTAGTCTTGGTGAGGAACGACAATTACAGGACGAACATGCCTTTCGTAAGTAATAAAGGTCCTAACCCATACGTAGACGAGGTAATAGTGAGGTTCATACCGGAAGACCTTACCAGGATAGCCGAGCTTGAGGCGGGCCGCGTAGATATCGTTAGGGGAGTGCCCTTAGACGAGGTTAAGAGGCTTAGGGAAAACCCGAACATAAAGCTCTACGAAACGTTATCGCCGGGCATACACTACATAATGGTTAACGTGTTGAAGGAGCCTTTAAACGACGTCAGGGTGCGTCAAGCAATAATGATAGCTCTGAACAGAAGCGAGATAGCCGCAGTACTAGATAATAACGTGGTGCCCTGGTACTCGTTCCTATCACCATCACAGATATGTTATAATAAGTCTGTAGAGAGCTTAGGTGAGAGTCTCTACTCACACGACTTAAATAAAGCGAAGGAACTCCTCAAGGAAGCTGGTTGGGTTGACACGAACGGGGACGGGATAGTTGATAAGAACGGCGTCCCGTTAAAACTCACCCTACTCTCGCCGACGGACGATCCAGCACTCAAGAAATCCGCACCGCTAATACAGGCACAGCTAGCTAAAATAGGCATAAGTATTGAGATCAAGGAGTACACGTATGATTACATAAGAGACTTAACTAGCGAGTGGAATTTTGAGCTAGCTTTGAGGAGGTTTTCATGGGCTGACCCAGACATACTCATATACCTAGTTCACAGCGAGTACGGTAATTACACGTACTCAAACCCTGAGGTAGATGAGTTGCTGGAGCTAGGTCGCTCCGTAACCGACATGACTGAGAGAACTAAGGTTTACTCTAGAGCACAGGAGATATTGTTGAGGGATCTCCCGCTAATACCTCTCTTCGTGCTCAAGGAGTACACAGCCGTCAACAAGAACGTTAAAGGATTACTCGTACTCCCGCCTTACGGCACGCTCATAATAAACGACGTATGGATAGAGCAGAGGTAATCGGCAACGTAGGCGTTCGCGATGGGACTACTGACATACGTGGTTAAGAAACTCTTAATAGGAATCCCGGTCATTTTTGGCGTAACAATAATTCTTTTCTACATAATGTACATGCTGCCCGGAGACCCCATAAAACTCCTCCTAGCAGGGGAGAGGGTGACCCCGGCTAAGATAGAGGAGTTGAGGAGGGCTTGGGGGCTTGACCAACCCGTCTACATACAGTACTTCTACTGGCTCTCACACGTCGTTAGAGGCGATTTAGGGGTTTCTATAGTTACTAAGGAGCCCGTCACCCTCCTCATTTCCCAGAGACTTCCTTACACGCTGGCGTTGATGCTGATCTCGACTCTATTATCCTACGCCATCGGTGTCTTATCGGGGGTCCTGACAGCGTTAAGGAGAGGCACCCTGGTAGATAGCGTCGTATCGATAACTGGGATTGTCGGCTACTCAATACCTGGCTTCTGGTTCGGTCTGATGCTGATGTTAGCTTTCGGTCGCTACCTACAAATCCTGCCAATATCTGGTTATGAGGGGCCGCACTCCCTGATACTGCCGGCATTATCTCTAGCGCTACCCTCATCAGCTTACGTGATGAGGCTTACGAGAGCGGAAATGATTGAGGTACTTAACGAGGATTACATAAGGACTGCGTGGGCTAAGGGACTTAATGAGAGGAGAGTCTTATTAGTTCACGCGCTCAGAAACGCGATGATACCTGTAGTCGTCATGTTCTTCCTCGATATACCGTGGTTGATAGGTGGTGCGGTAGTGATAGAGACCTTGTTTGCTCTGCCCGGGATGGGTAGGTTACTGTACGTGTCGATAATAAGGCAGGACTACGCCGTGGTTCAAGGCATAGTATTGATAATAACGGTCCTCACAGTAGTCTTCAACACGCTAGGGGATATCGTCGTCGCTGTCCTGGACCCGCGCGTACGCGTGGAGAGAGGGGGCGGTGTGTGATGTGGTTTAATAAAGAGAGAATCAGGTCTTTAGAAAGTAATGAGGTGTTAAGGCTCTTCCTAAAGCATAAGAGGGGTGTGGCAGGTCTCATACTCTTATCCTTCATGTTATTCATAGCGTTGACGGCTGACTTCATAGCGCCTAAAAGGTTTGACGAGGTAGATCCTTCGTCTAGACTACTGCCGCCGTCTACGGAGCATATCTTCGGGACTGATCAGCTAGGTAGAGATATCTTCAGCAGGATCGTTTACGGTGCTCGAATAGCTTTATGGGTTGGGTTATTAGTGGTCGTGGTTGAGGCGGGTATAGGAGTCCCTCTAGGCTTGATAGCAGGGTATTACGGTGGGTCGGTAGACAAGTTAATATCAGCGATCACCGACATGCTCTGGGCTTTCCCCCCGATAATCCTAGCTCTAGCTATAGTGACCATATTAGGTCCTGGACTAACGAACGTCGTTATAGCGGTCTCCATAGTTAGCTGGGCGCCGTACACGAGGGTTGTGAGAGCTAAGACTCTTTCAATAATGGGTAGGGAGTTCATAACCGCTGCCAGAGCCGTGGGTGAGTCTAGCTTAAGCATAATGTTCAGGTATGTCCTGCCCAACACCCTAGCCCCGATAATCGTCTTAGCCACGCTAACGATACCTTCAGCTATACTCTACACTACAGCGCTCAGCTTCCTAGGTTTCGGCGCTCAACCACCAACCCCTGACTGGGGTGCTATGCTTAATGAAGGTAAGGACTACATATTTAAGGCTCCTTGGTGCTCTATATTCCCAGGACTATTCATAACTTTGACCGCGTTAAGCTTCAACCTACTAGGCGATGCTTTGAGGGACGTCCTAGACCCTAAGTTGAGGCTTGGGTGATGCGAGTGCCTGAAGTACTTCTCGACGTGAGGGACTTACGGATATGTTATGAGACTAGCAGAGGCTGTGTTAAAGCGGTTGACGGGGTGAGTCTAGAGGTTTACGCGGGCGAGACCTTCTGCTTAGTCGGCGAGACCGGTTGCGGTAAGAGCACGTTAGCTCTAGCGATACCCAGGCTACTACCCCCCAACGCGAGAATCTTGAGCGGTAGCATATTATTCAAGGGCGTAGACCTGCTGAGAGTTAGCGATAGTAAGTTGCAGGAGCTTAGAGGGAAGGAGATAGCGATGATTTTCCAAAACCCTATGACTTCATTGAACCCTGTCCACAGGGTGGGGTTCCAAGTAGCTGAGGTGCCCGTAACGCACTTCAAGATGTCGTGGAGGGAGGCGCTAGCCACTGCCGTGAGGCAGTTAGGTAGGGTCGGGATAGCGGACCCAGACCTAAGGTCCAGAGACTACCCCCACACGTTTAGCGGGGGGATGAAGCAGAGGTCTATGATAGCGATGATGACTACGTGTAAGCCCAGCCTACTAATAGCTGACGAGCCTACCACAGCTCTTGACGTCACAATACAAGCTCAGATACTTAAGCTACTCCACGAGCTTAAGAACGAGTACGGCCTCACACTACTGTTAATAACGCATAATTTCGGCATAGTGGCTGAGGTATGTGATAGGGTTGGGGTTATGTACGCTGGGAAGATAGTTGAGGTAGCTGACGTAACGGAAGTGTTTGAGGCACCTCTCCACCCATACACTAAAGGACTGATAGATTGTGTGGTAGCTAGAAGAAAATCGAAGTCGAGACTAAATCAAATACCTGGAACGCCGCCCAGCCTCCTGAACCCGCCAACCGGCTGCAGGTTTCACCCCAGGTGTGCTTACGTTACCCATGAGTGCGTGAAAGAGGAGCCTCGCTTGATTGAGGTACGTAAGAATCACTTAGTAGCTTGCCACAATTACGAGAAGGTTGGTGGTGTTTCTTGGAGCTCCTAGTAGTCGAGGATTTGAGGAAGTACTTCGAGTTTAAGAAGGGTTTATTCGCTAGAAAACAATACGTGCGCGCGGTTGACGGGGTTTCTTTCAGCGTTGAGAGAGGGACTACGTTAGGGGTCGTCGGCGAGTCAGGCTCCGGTAAAACCACTTTAGGGTTAACCATTCTGAGGTTAATTGAGCCTACCTCAGGCAGGATCTTATTCAACGGTAGTGACGTAACACGTCTCAGTAAGGAGGAACTCAAGCATTTTAGGAGGTCTACAGGCATAGTATTCCAGGACCCGTACTCATCACTCAACCCGAGGATGAGGGTGAAGGAGATACTTGAGAGACCCCTGAAGATACATAGCGACGAAGGTGAGGAGTCACGCGTGGAGAGAATAATCAAGACTTTAGAGGAGGTCGGCTTAAGCGCGGAGCACTTGATGAGGTACCCGCACGAGCTCTCAGGCGGTCAGCAACAGAGGGTAGCTATCGCGAGAGCGATAATACTTAAGCCGCTCCTAGTCGTTCTAGACGAGCCAACCTCTTCTCTAGACGTGTCCGTTCAAGCACAGATACTGAATCTACTCTTAGATCTTCAAAGCAGGCATGAATTGACTTACGTCTTCATTACGCACGACCTCCTCACAGCCAAACACGTCAGCGACTTCATTATGGTGATGTACTTAGGTAAGGTTGTGGAGTACTCGACCGTGAGGGAAGTTTTCAGCAATCCCAGGCACCCATACACCGCGTCCCTCCTATCATCAATACCTATACCAGACCCTAAGTTAAGGGGTAGGAAGCGTGTGAGCGTGGTTGGGGAGCCGCCAAGCCCTCTCAACCCGCCTAAGGGTTGCAGGTACCATCCTAGATGTCCCTACGCCATAGATACGTGTGAGTTAAGGGAGCCTGAGCTACTCGAGCACGACAAGAAACACTTCGTGGCGTGCCATAGAGCGGGTGAGTTAAGTTTCAGGGAATTCCTCGCGGACATGGATAGTTTTTTATCTGAGTAGTCTAGTATTAGCTTGGTGGGTTTAATGGATCTCACCCTTCTCGAGGGTTTCGTTCAGGAAAGACTAACTAAGTATAGGTTTCCGGGCATGAGCATCGCTTTATTGAGGGGTGAGGAAGTAGTTTATTCTAGAGGCTTCGGTTTCCGAGACATCAGTGAGTCACTCCCGGCAACCCCTAACACCAACTACTGCATTGGTTCCGTGACCAAGGCTTTCACCGCTGCAGCGATCATGCAGTTAGTTGAGAAAGGCTTGATAAGTCTTGAGGACCCTGTGAGTAGGTTCGTTGACGTCATAAAATCTGACGAGATAAAGATCCATCACCTACTCTCACACACTTCAGGCATACCAGCTCTAGGCTACGCTGAAGCGTTGATAGATAGTTATTACGGGCTGAGTAATTACTGGCTCCCTACAGCCACCCCGGAAGACGTGATAAGCTTTATGAGAGATTATACTAAGTGGTTCCTCCACAAGCCTGGCGAGAGATGGTTCTACTTAAACGAGGGTTACGTCCTGCTAGGCAAGATAATAGAGAGGGTTAGCGGGGTGAGTTACGAATCCTACATCAAGACCAACATACTGGATAAGTTAGGGATGAGGAAGAGTTATTTCACTAGGGAGGAGTATCTGAAAGATAACGATAAGGCAATACCTTACATCGTAAACAAAGAAGGCAAGCACGTTAGGGTAGAGCCCGTCTTCGGGATCACGGCTGACGGCGGCTTATTCAGTAACGTGATCGATTTACTCAAATTCATTAAGGCATTGATTAATAAGGGCGTTCACGATGACGTGCAAATCCTCAGTAAAGACTCGGTCGCTTTAATGGAGAGAGCCTTCGCTAAATTACCTTACGAGACCCCGGTAGCGGATTCCTACGGTCTCGGCTTAATAATACGTCACGACTTCTTCGGCCGTAAGTTAGTCGGTCACAGCGGGTCCGTTCTAGTCTACACTGCTTACGTAGGTTACGTACCTGACGAGAAGGTGGGTGTAGCTGTCTTATCTAACGCGTCAGGCTACCCACTATCCCTTATCGGCGGGTACGCGCTAACCATACTACTTGGAAGAAATCCTGAGAGAGAGCTACACTACGTGCTAACCGAGAGAGTGTATGAGAAACTGGTGGGGACCTACAAAAACTATAAGGAATCTGTTAGAGTGCGTGTTAAGAGGAGCGGGGATATGCTATTCATGGAGGAAGATTCCATTGATTCAAGCCCTACACCCCTAGTGCCGGAGAAGATATCGGAGGACTACGCTCTATTCAATACCTACACGATAGCTAGTAAGATCCCGGTAGAATTCTACGTCAAGAATTCCGGAGAGGTTGTGATGATATACGATAGATACGAACTAGTGAAAAGAGGTTGAGAACCCATCAATATACTTAAACGGGATTCCTTAAATTATTTAGCTTTTTTAAGGTAGTTGTAAGCCAGCAACGCGTGTAAAGCCGTTCCAAGCCACAGCACGTCCTCGTCCACGTTGAACTTGGGGTGATGGTGTGGGTATACTATGCCCTTCCCCTCATTCTTTATACCGAGCGATATGAAAGCGCCGGGTACTTCTTGAAGGTAGAATGAGAAGTCCTCAGCACCCATAGTCATTGAGGCTTCGGAAGTCTTCGTTATCTTACTAGCTACCTCCATGGCGAAGTCAGCGAGTTCGGGGTTGTTGATTACCGGCGGGTAGAAAACCTCGCTTAGCTCCAGGGTCCCGTCACATTCCCACGCTAGCGAGTAGTGCTTAACTATTGACTCTATCCTAGCTAACACTTTATTCCTCACGTTAATATCGAACGTTCTGAGGGTCCCGCTGATTCTCACCTCGTCAGGTATTACGTTACTCGCGTTACTCCCCTCAAACTTAGGGGTGGTTATGACGACAGGGGTTAAAGCACCCACGTTCCTAGTAACTATCTTCTGCAGCGCGTTGTAGATGTCTGCGGCGGGCGCTGTAGGGTCTTTAGCTAATTCCGGGTGTGCTGCGTGACCCCCCATGCCCTTAATCCTTATTATGAAGGAGTCTGCTGATGCGCACATAGGCCCTCTCCTAGTAGCTATGATGCCCGCGGGCAGGTCTGACCAGACGTGAATACCGAATATCGCGTTAACGTCTCTCAGATGCCCTTCCTCAACTATCTTCTTAGCCCCGCCACCCCCCTCCTCGGCTGGCTGGAAAATCAGCTTGACGACCCCTCCTAAGTACTCTTTAATGCTTGAGAGTACTTTAGCCGCGCCTAACAACATAGCTACGTGAGCGTCATGACCGCAAGCATGCATTCTGCCGTTGACCCTAGACTTATAGGGTACCTCATTCTCCTCCTGTATTGGGAGAGCGTCCATATCGGCTCTTAAAGCCACGACACGGCCCCCGCCACCCTTAACGAAGCCTATCACCCCCGTTCCCGCAGCTCTAACGTACTCAATACCCATGCCCTCCAACTCCCTCATAATGAGCTCCGAAGTCTTAAACTCCTCAAACCCTAACTCAGGGTACATGTGGATACTTCTCCTCAAACCAATCACGTAATCACTTAACGACTTAGATAACTCGATAATCTTAGCCTCAACAGGATCTAACACCACACTAAACACCGACTAAAGAAGAGAACACATAATAAAAACTTTCCGCGGCTGAAACCCTCTCTCAGATATAGCGAGGCTAATCTCTGATTAAGTCCTTAAGGTAAGGATTAGTCCTCCTCTCATACTCGAGCGTCGTGATGTCACCGTGGCCAGGTAACACCACGTAATCGCCGGGTAGCTTAGCCAGCTTAACCAAGGAATTCCTCATGTCCTTAGCAGAGCTTTCCGGGAAGTCGGTCCTGCCCACAGTACCCTTAAATAAGGTATCACCCGTTATCAGTAGGTCCCCAATTAAGAAGCATAAGCTACCCCTGGTATGACCCGGTGTGTGGAGAACCCTAATTTCTAGGTCCTCACTAATTCTCAGCACGGTATCACCCTTCACGAACTCGAGAGATCCAGGCAGTTCTAGGGCGTCACCGTAGAAATCCTCGGCTAAGAACCTGCTCCTAACGAGTAAGTCTGAATCTAGCTCGTGCACTAACACCTTAGTCTCGTAAATTCTGGACACGCCGCCAGCGTAGAAGACGTGGTCGAAGTGGCCGTGCGTAGCGATAACTAAGTGTATCCTGCTCAAACCTAACCTCTTAACCACCCTCACTATATTGCTTGGGTGAACACCGGGATCAACGACAACCCCTGAATCACCGGCGTAAACTAAGTAAGTGTTAGTGTTTAGTGGCCCGCCCGTAATCTTGTAATATTTGATCAAGGGTGCACACCTCACGTAACGTGGTTTCTTCCACGTTAAAATATTGACGTGTTTTAAATGCTAGCACAGAACCCGGTTTTGAGTTTTAGGAAAAATAATATTACTTTCAGCGAGTTCACGACATCTTCTTTTGCTCTCCAACGCTATTCACTATCTCCTTAACCTCGTCTTTAGATAAGAGACCCATGTCAGCGAATCTCATTAAAGAGACCTCTATTCTCTCTAGTGAGATGCTGGTGAGTAGATTCTTAGCTTCGAGCTCCGACCTCATCTCCTCCTTATCTATTAGGTCCTTAGACCATGACAAGTATTTACTTAAGCCCTCAACCACGACCGGACGGATTTTCGGACCCAGCCACCCTCCAGACTCTAAGATGACCGGGGTGGTTATTATTGAGCGTGAAGACCCGTTTGAGACATAGGAAGTGTAGATTAAGGGAATCATGTAGAGTCCCTCGCCACCGGAAGGTATTGAGAGGCTTACGCCCTCTATCTCCTTCTCTACCTTAATCAACCCCTCCCTATACTCCTGGAGGTTACTCCTTATCTTGTCGGACCTCTTATTAGCTTCTTGAATTATTGAGTCGAATTCGTGTTGCAACGCTTCCCTCTCCTGAAGTATTGCCTTGACTTTGTTGTTCTCCGCCTCCATCAATTCCTCAAACTTCTTCTCAACCCTCTTAACCTCGTTCTCGTACTTTGTTTTCTCGCTCTCTAATTCCTTCTCAAGACTTTCTAAAGTCTTCTTTAACTCACTCAACCTCTTCCTCATGTCTGAGACGTCTTTCCCGTAGCTCTTCGCTTTCTCAATTTCTTCTTCCAATTTCTTTACGCTGTCTTGAGTTTCCTTAATTCTCTTCTCGATGGCTTCCATGCTTGGCACGTATCTATCTCTTAAACCCGCTAATTCCTCTTCCTTCTTCTTCCTCAACTCCTCAACGTTCTTCAAAACCTCTTCCCTGACCTCCTTTATTTTCTGGTCTAGCACTGCAATCTTTTTCTCGTATTCTTTCTGGACGCTCACCTTCCAATTATCTAGGAGTTCGTTGACCTTCCCCACGACGTCGCTCACGTAGTTTACTAAGTCATTGATTACGTTAAGGGTTTTCCTTATCTTCTCTGAGACTTCAGCGTAGTTCACGCTAACCCACGGGATCTCGATGTATGGGAGGCTGTAGGTAGTCGTGTAATTCAGGAGTGTCTTGAGATCATTCACGAAGGAGGGGTTTGAGACCACGTTTTCTAACTCCACAACCTCCTTAACGACGTTCTTACCGCTCGCAACCCCCTCCGTTATCTTATCTATCTTAACCATGACGTCCAGGAAAGACTTACCGGAACTAGCTGCTAGCTCTACGAGAGCGGAATCCACCAATTCCTTCTTCACCACGTTGAGGGTTACTACTAGCTTGCTCTTCCTCAGCGGGTCTATCAACACCGCGCTCCCGCTAGAGTAAGAAGTTAATAATACTGGGTAGAAAATTAACGCGATATTCTTAATCCTCTCACCCCTCCTCCTCAAAATACCTGGCTTCTTCCTCTCACTCTCCGACCAATAAACAGCGAATCCGGCAACCTCGTCATCACCTAACTTCTGGTAAGACTCTGCGGTCTTCCTGAGAAGGAAGGGTAGGTAACTCTTCTTTAAAGAGGACTCACTAAACCTCAACTATATTACCTCTATTATTATATCTGAAAAACAAATTAAACTTTACGAATCCTAAACACATTCTCTACTACGTTAATGACCCGCATAAAGCCTACCCTAACACGTGAAAAGCTTATTTTTACTGTTCTATGTTTTTAGTTTGGGGGCCCGTCGTCTAGCCTGGTTAGGACGCCGCCCTCACACGGCGGAGGTCCGGGGTTCGAGTCCCCGCGGGCCCACTAAATTTCTAAGGTTCCGGGCTAGGTTCTTTTGGGTC
>JAJHQR010000066.1 GCA_020833255.1 Desulfurococcaceae archaeon
CCCCGTTGTCAGGCCCTATAGCGGGCACTTCAATCAAGCTCATTAACGTGTTAACCATTTCGTTCCTGTAAGACTCTATCACTCTCGCGAGTTCCTTAACTGTGACCACGTAAAACACCCATAATTATTCAGCAAGCACTTAAAAATATTCGTCACGATAACGACATTGGTCGGGTGAGTGGCGTGAAGTCTTGGAAAGCCTGGATATTCACGTTAGGTACTGAGGTGGTGAGTGGTAGGGTGGTGAACACTAACGCAGCATACCTAGGCAGGAGACTCACGCTACTAGGCTTTAACGTGTTAGGGGTTGTGTCGTTAATTGACGACGTCAATCTCATATCGGAATTCATATCTTACGTCCTTGCTAGTAAGCCGGACTTGCTAGTAACTACCGGGGGTCTGGGGCCGACATACGATGACGTAACGTTGGAAGCGGTGGCTAAAGCCTTAAGAGTTGAGTTACGTCTTAACGAGGAAGCTCTGAAAAGCATTAAGGAGAAATACGACGTACTGAAACTCCCCCTAACCCCTGAGAGGGTTAAGATGGCTTACATGCCTGAGGGTGGTGAGGTAATACCTAACAACGTCGGCACAGCCCCCGGATGTATGGTGAGGAGCGGAGAGACCCTGATTATCTCGCTACCCGGGGTCCCTAGAGAGCTTGAGAGTATGTGGGAGTCGTACGTCGAGCCGAGATTGAGGGAGCTCGGTGTGAGGAGGGTCTTCGCAGAGAGATCCTTCACCGTATCAGGGGTTCCTGAGTCTTCGGCGGCTAAGATCGTTAAAGAGCTACTGCGTAAGTACGATAATGCCTACATAAAAACACATCCTAAAGGACATGAGATAAGCGCTCCACTACTCGAGGTTTACGTACAGGTATTCAGTGACGACTTGAGTACGGCGGAGAAAACAGCTGATGAAGTCTTAGAAGAACTTAAGAAAGGTTTAGAGAGTGTTGGCGGAGTTATTGCTGGTAGTGAAGTACGTTAACCCTATGCCCCCGGCAACCTCCTCCCAGGAAATGTTGAACGGCATTAGCAGTTGTTGGAACGTTGATTTAGCTGTCTTCAAGTATTCAGCTATGTCTACCTCGTCTATCTTAGCTAGCTGAACAGGCTTGACACCGCCGGACTTCTTGACTTTTACGTAGAGTATGGTAACGCCTTTCTCCACAGGTATTCCGTGCCTCTTAAGGTGGATTGCTGCTTTTACGTGTATCGGTGTTGTCTTGACGTAGTCTTCCAAGTCCTTACTCAACGTAGTCTTGAACACTACGTCGTCTAATGTGAAGTCTTTGTTCTTGAGTCTCATGTATAGTTCCCTGACCTCCTGCCTTATCCTATTCTTCACTTCCTCCAGCGATTCAGCGGTACCCTCTATACTGCTAATCAGTTCGAGAATCCTCGTGAAGGAATCTTGAAGTATTTTAGGTACGTTCTTCTTCTTACCTACGAGACCCTTCACGTCGATCTTGCCGTTCTCTAAAACCCCTACGTAGTTTTTCTTGAGAGCGAACGCCACGTATTTGTAGGTCTTGTCTTGCTCTATCTCTAGCGATAGCTCTTTCTCAACCCACTCGCTAAGCTTGCTTAAGGCGTTGGGGTCGGGACTCCATATGAAGAGGGAGTCTGTATCCCCGTAGATAACCCTGAGCCCCAGCTCCTCAGCTTTAGAGAGTGTTTTCGTTATGACGTACCTCCCTAGAGCAGTTACGGACTCGGCTAGTGAGGGTGTGTAGAACGGGAATGACTCGTGGCCGAAGACGCCGTAGCTAGCGTTAACGTATACTTTAAGAGCTTTCTGAACGACATCATACCAGTTCTTAATCTCCTCTTCCTTCGCTTGCTTAGCAAGCCTCTTGTAGACCCTCACCCTGAAATCCCTTAGCAAGCCGACCAGGGTTGAGGTTATTCCTTTCCTAGACACGCAAACCTTGTGCAACACCTCACCTTTCTCATCAACCACGTCCAGTAAGTTGCCGTCTCTACACCAACCCTCAGGAGGGTCTATCGTCTCGTAACTAAGGTTCCATACCTTAATTATGCTCGGGTATAGGGAGGCGAAGTCCAGAACCACTACGTTGAAGTAGACCCCCGGTATCGGGTCTATCACTATAGCGCCGGCATACCTCTTACCACCTATCTTAGCGGCTGTCTTCACCTCGCCCTTCAGTCTCTTCAGCTCTTCTCTCTCGGGGATTAAGTAGTTATTTCTTCTGTGTTCCCAGTACATGAGGTTCTTAACCCACGCGGAGACCTTACGCCTCGTAACGTCTTCTAAGGACATCTTAGCTAAACGCATTATTAAGATCATGAGTTTCCACACGAGCTCGTTATTGAATGTTGTTAGCGTGAGCGATAACTCAGCGTCCTTCATGTTGTACTCCGCTAGCTTATCGAGCGGTAGGTCGCTAACGCTCACGTCGATGACGACTTTAGTCTCGCCTAGGAGGGCTTGAGCTATCGCGTCCAGGGTTTTCTCCTTGTATGCTTGGCTGAACGCGTAGTTCTGTATAGCTTCAATACTGAAGAATTTGTAGAGGTCTATGTGGAAGCCGTGCCTAACGCTAACGAAGTCTCTTACCTCTTCTATAGGTATGTAGGCCGGGTCTATGCCCAGAACTAAGGCTCTGTTGTAGATGTATGGTAGGTCGAACCCGTCCCCGTTAAACGTTATGATTAGGGGGTATTCGTTCATTACCCTGAATAATTCTAGGATTAAGGCTCTCTCACTATCGAATATCTCGACCTCGGCGTTAAGACTGCTTAATCTCTCAACGTTCTCAACGCTCATTCCCTCCCTGAACGTTATTAAGATCTTCCTTAAGCCGTCGGTGCCTGCTAGAGCCACGCTTATGATTGGGTAGTGCGCGTCTGACGGGTCAGGTATTCTGAGCCTGGTCGGTGTGTAGACTTCTATGTCTATGGCTAACCTCCTCATCTTAGGGGGTTTTTCCTCGAATAGTGGCGCCATCCTGAGAGCTAGTTCTAGGAGTTCTTCCTCGTCCTCAACGACCTTCTTGTAGAGGTTTAGCACGTCCTCCCCTAGCTTAGGCTGTACTAGGGTGATCCCCCTACCGTTCACCCTGTACTTCATGCCTGGCAGGAGGTTGTTGTCGAATACGTAGCAATCATGATACTTTATGTTAGCTTCCCACGCGTTAGTGACTAAGCCGCGCATTCGAGGTACTGCGAGAGGGTCTTTAACGATTATCTTGGTTAGCGATACTTCCTTACCTCTCAGCAGGTCGTACTTCTCAACCACCTCAACCTTCTCGAAAGACTTATCCCTAACTATCTTCTGATCCAGCTCGTTTGGCGGGGTGTTGGTTAGGAAGTAGGGCATGTGCCCCGTCTTATCAACCCACACGTAAGTCTTGTTGCTAGAATCATCGTAGAACTTCAAATAAGCTTTCTTAAGCTCCCCACTATAGTATGAGCCGAGTAAGTATGACTCAGGAACCTCATCAACAAACTCAACGTTATTGAGGGTCTCCGCGTACGTAGTCGACCTCATAGAACTTAAGAAAACATCGAATTCAACACCACCAACCACCACGACGGAATCAGGCTTCCTAACAGAGGATCCGGCAGAACCTAAAACCCCGCTACCTGAAGAGCTAAGCTTATCTGAAGCCGCGGAAACCTCACGAGAATCCCTAGGAACACTCTTAACAAAATCAGTGAGTTTCCTAGAACCACCCCTAGGAGGACCCCCGGCAGAGTTACGTCTCTCACTATTCCTAGGCATACCCAACCCTAAAATCTAGTACGGAGTAACACTAAATAACGTCTAACCGTAATAATTCAATACAAACTAATGAAGTAGAAAACACATAAAAACAAAGAAACGCTTGAGACATAGGGCCCGTGGCCTAGCCAGGATAAGGCGCCGGCCTTCGGAGCCGGAGAACCCGGGTTCAAATCCCGGCGGGCCCGCAC
>JAJHQR010000029.1 GCA_020833255.1 Desulfurococcaceae archaeon
CCCGGGAGCTTTCTCTATGTCTTCCTTGCTTACCTTATATGTCTTACCTTCTCCATCTTCTTTCCTCACGACTTTAACGAACTTCCATTCTTTGTGAGGTATTTTGACAGCTATGTAAGGTATTCCGCCAGCTCTCTCGGCGAAGTCTAGTAATTTCTTGATTTGCTCTGGCTCTATGTATAGTCCTGAAGGCTTGGCTCTCGACTTGACCTCGAAGACCGCGACCCTCCCCTTCATTATCGCCACCACGTCAGGGTACTCGGCTTTCCTTATTCTAGCGCCGCTGGCCGGGGCTCTCATCACAGCGAACCCTAACCTCCACAGGATATGCACTAACTCTCTCTCAGCTCTGTAACCCCTAGACCTACTCTTAACTACCTCAATCACCTTGGTTTAATTCCGTAAACACCAACTTAAATATTCCGTAACGGATTAAGTAATTGAGGTGCGGCGTTAATGCCCATAGGACTAACTGAGATCGTGTTAATACTTGTTGTCCTGATAATAGTTATCCCCCTACTAAACGCTAGCATAAAAATCATTAGGGAGTATGAGAGAGCGGTGGTCTTCAGGCTAGGGAGGCTTGTGGGGGCTAAGGGCCCTGGATTAATACTGATCATACCCTTCGTAGACAACTTAATGAAGGTTGACTTAAGAGTTGTTACTGTCGACGTCCCTAAGCAAGAAATAATAACTAGGGATAACGTGAGCGTCAAGGTTGACGCGGTGATATATTACAGAGCTGTCGACCCGATAGCGGCGATAACTAAGGTCAGCAACTACCACTACTCGATAATGATGTTGGGTCAGACCGTTCTGAGGGACGTGATAGGTCAGGTAGATCTAGACGACCTACTGCAGAAGAGGGACGAGTTAAATAAGAGGATACAGGACATAATTGATGAGACGGCTATGTCTTGGGGTATTAAGGTTACGGCAGTAACCCTCAAATCCGTAGAATTGCCCGAGGAGCTCATGAGGGCTATGGCTAAGCAAGCCGAGGCCGAGAGGTGGAGGAGGGCTAGGATAATAGAAGCAGAGGGTGAGAGGCAAGCCTCCGCAGTACTGGTTGAGGCCGCGTCGATGTACGAGCAACACCCAACAGCTCTCCGCTTAAGAGAGCTTCAGACCCTCATAGAGATAGCTAGGGAGAAAGCCTTAGTAGTGGTTACGGAGACCGGTGCTACGGACGTAGGCAAGACTGTAGCGATGTATAAAGCTCTTAAGGAAAGAGAGGAGCGGTGAGTTAGGGGGTGCCGACACCTAAGAACAAGCTTTTACGTGTTTTTGCTCAAACAGTGGTCATTCTAGCGCTGCTAGCGCTCGTAACCCCGCTACACACTACTGAGGCGCCCAACCCATTAAGCCTTCAGGTAGCTGGGACAATAACTAAAGCTATAGTTGTTGAGATCAAGCCCCCGTGGGATGTGATAGATAGCGGAGTTAAGGAGTGCTTCCTAGACGCCTTAAGCAAGGCTGAGAGTGAGGGTAAGGCGCTGATATACTTGGTGGATAGCTACGGCGGTTACTTAGACGCGGCCTACACGATCGGAGACGCCGTAAGTAATTCTAGAGTGCCTACGATAGCTTACGTTAGTGGCGGTAAAGCGTTGAGCGCGGGAACCATGATAATACTCCCGGCTAACATCGTAGCGCTACACCCCTCAGCAATAATCGGAGCTATGCAGCCAGTCATGATAAACCCCGTGACCGGGGAGATCCAGTTCGTTAACGAGTCTAAGATAGTGAATCCTGTCGTCGAGAAAGCGTTGAATTACGCGAGGCTTAGGTCAAGGAACGAGACCCTCGTGAGGGACTTCGTGATTAAAGCCACTACGGTGAACGCTGAGAAAGCTGTTTCGTACGGTGTGGCCGACCTCATAGCTCAGGATCTCCCAACACTGCTTAAGTCTATAAGAGGTTACGAGGTTTCAGTGTCTGGTGTTGTGGTTAGGTTGGAGATCGAGGAATCGGGTCTGGAGTTCTACGCTTGCAGCGTTAGGTCGAGGCTGCTCTCGCTACTTGAGAACTCCACGGTACTCAACGTGTTACTCACGATAGGGCTCTTAGGAACGATATTCGCTCTACTCAGTGGGAAGATAACTGTACTCCCGCTAACACTCCTATTCTTACTTCTCGGGTTAGCGGGCAGCGGCCTCAACCCCAACCTAGTCTCGCTATTCCTGATAATTCTGGGTGGGGTGTTACTGGCTGTAGAGTTATTCGTGTTACCGGGCTTCGGGATAGTAGGGATTAGCGGGATTATCCTACTAGCTTTCGGCTTCGCTCTCCTGCCCACGTACCTGCCTAGCGGGTTAGTCCCTTCCGAGGAGTACTTAAACGCTTTAAGGACGTTCATAATAGGTACCTCGGTGATATTAGGTGGGTTCTTCGGCATACTCATGTTCAAGGTCATAAAAGTTAGGAGGAAGAAGCCTTACGAGTTCTTACCGACCGGTAAGGTCGGGAGAGCGCTTGACGACTTAGGTCCTGGGAAGACGGGCTTCGTGATGGTTGAGGGAGAGTATTGGAAAGCTACCTCTGATGAGGAGATACCTAAGGGTAGTGAGGTGGTCGTGGTCGGTGTTGAGGGGGTTGTGCTCAGGGTTAAGAAGAAGTAGTTTATTAAGTCTTGAAACAATGATTTAGTGAGAGTAATGAGTAGTGTGTCAGGAGTAGCTGACCTGCCTTTACACGGTGGTCACGTACCCCCGTGGCTCGCTAGGTTAATGCTTAAGCTGTCTAGAGCTATCTTGGAAGTGTTGCTGATAGAGTTTAGCAGTGAGGAAGTCTTAAGAAGATTCTCAAACCCTCTATGGTTTCAAGCGTTCAATAACGTCATAGGTATGGACTGGGACAGTAGCGGCTCGACGACCGTGACCACGGCAATGATTAAAACAGCTTTAGAAGAGATAAGCGGCGACGTGAGGGTTGCTGGAGGTAAAGGACTTACTTCCAGGAAGACGCCGGAAGAGATAGTTAAGTACGGGGATGAGATAGGGCTGGGCAGCACGTCCTCCAACGAGTTAATCAAGGTATCTAAGCTCGCGGCTAAGACAGACTCAGTGCTCTTGCAAGACGGTTTCACCCTATATCATCACGCGCTACTCTTTGATAAGAAGGGTAATTGGGTTGTGATACAGCAGGGGATGAACACGAACCTGAAGATTGCTAGGAGATATCACTTAGCTTGGTTCATGTCTGGGGATCCGACGCTAGAGTCTCACTCAGGGGTGGCATCAGACATCACCACGGTACCGCTAAACCTAACCACTAACGAGTCAACAGGGTCTAGGAAAGTCTTAGTAGATTTAGTTGGTGAGAATCCTAGGAAGATAATAAACGAGCTTAAGGTGGTTAACACGTATCTTAAAGGACTTAAGACACTTACAGGTCTCAAACCCCCTAGACCGATACAGAGCAACATACCCTACTACAGGCCGGTAAACATAGACTCAAGAATTTTAGAGAGATTGAGTAAAGCGTATGAGTTAAGACCTAAAAACATGCAGGAACTACTCTTAATTGAGGGTTTAGGCGCTGAGGTGGTCAGAGCATTATCACTCATCTCCGAGTTGATTTACAGAGAACCACCGTCTTTGAGAGATGTGGTAACACATAGTTTCTCACCATTCAAGTACGCTTACGCTATAGGGGGTAAGGACGGGGTGCCGTATCCTGTGAAGAGAGAGGTAGCTGAGACCGTCATCAAGGAACTCAACAGGTTAGTGAGTGAAGCAAGGCTTGAGGGGAAGGAGAAGCTAGCCGCTCTAAGAGCTCTCAAGAAACTAGCTCCTAAGGAAGTTGGCGATATCTAGTGAGGGTTCTTTTCAGCATGGCCGCATCCGAAGGTGGTTGACGTATTAAGTTTTTATGCGTCTCACGTAGTATATATGATATTTAGGGTGTAGTCGTTGGCTCTAGGAGAGTTAATAAAGTGTGTCTCAGGCACGTATAAGGGTTTGCCGTATAGAGTGACTCACTTGATGCCGGGCGTCGTCGGCGGTTACGGTAATCCGAGGAGTATTCAGTTAAGCGTCTCTGTTGATAGCAAGCTAAGCAAGTCTTACGTCTCTATCTTACTTAGGGGTGAGGACTTAAAGCCTAAGTCTTTCCCGTGGAGGGTCTCGGTTAATTCAGTTAATATTACTAGGGAATTCAAGCCTCAAGTATTAGTGGGTTTAGAGAAGGTAACGTACGCTCTTCAAATCTTCGACGTCTCGCAGATTATTAAGGAGCCGGGGAAGTACTTGCTTAAGCTCTCCACGGAAACTTCTAAAGCTATTGAGGTACTCTCCGTTAGCTTGGTTGGTGTTACGGAGTCTCAAGATACTGAGGTGCTGGTGGATTACTACTCGGGGGTGCTGATCCTCAAGAAAGGCGAGGAATACGTCATCACGCACCCGTGTGTGGGGCACGAATTAGGTGTTGAGATGGTTGCCGAGTTTCCTTCAAGAACTTCTGAAGCGGCCTTAACCTGCGGTGATGAAGCATTAATCACTCAGTTAATCGGTGTTTCCGAGATCTCCTTAAAGAAGCTTAAAACATCTCAAGAATGTAGGTGTTCTATAACGTTGAGGAGGAGTGACGTTCCTAAACCGCTGGTTTTGAGCGACCTACTTATCTACAGACCGCTCACGCCATCACCTCAAGTCTCTTTCGACGCTCTCTTGACCGGCAGCAAGGAAATTCTGGTCTCGGTGAGAAATGAGGGGGTATCAAGGCTTGATAAAGCTTTGATAATAGTTTTGTGTGAGGGTAGAACGCTATCTAGGAATGAGTTAAGGAATTTAGGGCCTGGGGAAACAGCAGAATTAAAACTAACTTCTCCTGAGGATTTGAGTGGTAGAGAGGTTTACGTGAGGTTAGTGTACGCTGATACTTGGGGTCAGAATATTAAGACAGTTAAACTCAAGACTTAAGACGTGAGCGCGAGTCTGTAGAGGAGGTCTGCAGCGAAAGCGGTTGTCCCCGTGAATATGGCTAGCTTGAGAACACTCCTCAATCTAGAAGCCATTAACTCCGGGTTGTTGATTCTCCTAAGCTTGAGCGTGTTGATTGCTGAGTAGATTAGTAGGGCGTCAGTTATTAGAGCTAACGCTAGGTATAGGTAGCCGTACCCGGCTAAGAACGGAACGAGCGAGATACACACTATGAATAACTGAAGCGAGAAAGCGATGATGGAGGATTTGGAAACCCCTATAACGCGCGGCAAAGACCTCACGTTTCTTACTTCGTCAGCTCTCATATCCTCTACAGTCTTGATTATCTCCCTAGCTAGGAGTAAGGTGAAGGCGTAGACCGCGGGGATTGCCGAGAACCTGACGTAGCTTAAGTCTTTGACTAGCTCTGACGGGGTGAGAGCCCCTAATACTATTGTGAAAGCACCTTCAAGGGAGACAACCACGTTCCCTACAAAGCCTAACTCCTTAATTCTGTAAGAGTATAAGATAACCAGCAAAGTGTTAACTATGACGAATGCTGCAGTGAAGATTCCCACGGTTATGGAGGGCGCGACGCCGACCACTATTAAAGCGAGGGTCAGGTATAAGGCTTCTCTAGGTGATACCCTGCCTGAGGGTATCGGCCTGTAAGGCTTGTTCACCTTATCTACCTCCACGTCGAAGTAGTCGTTGATTACGTAGCCAGCACTTGATACCAGGCCTACGGCAAGTAGCGGGATTATCAAGGAAGTGCTTGGGAGCGTGCTTACCTCGACTCTCACGGTTAACCAGCCTATCAACGTGGTCAGCAACGCTGTTACTACGTTATGTATTCTCAAGAGTTCTAGGTATGCCTTAAGCTTATCCTTAAAGTTCATCAATTCTTACCCCAGCCTCCTTAAGAGCGTTGAGGAAAGACTTAGATATACTATAACATCCTTGCCCTCTAATCAATACCCCGAGCTCAACGAGCTTCGCTATAGCTTTGCCGGGTTCTTTAACTTTGTGCAGCGCTTGAAGTTCTTTCAAAGCTAGTAACTCGCCCACAGACCTATTAACACAGAAGTATTTGAGGGTCTTGCGCTGATCCTCGTTGAGTGATTTGATCAATTTCCTCACATCCCCCCACTCACTCACTAACGAACACCTCAGTAATAGTACGTGTCTACGTAGTAGTGCTCTACTATTTCCTCAGGGCTCTCCCTACTCGGGCAGACCTTAAGGAAGGGGCATTCCCCCATAATAACGCAAGCCGGCCTCTCCTTAGTGCACACCTTCCTACCAAAATACCATAAGAAATCGTCTAGGATGAACGGGTCTAGGTAGGCTGTTCTAGACAGCACTTTATAAGCTGACCTCACCGCTAGCCTGAGCACCACGTCTTCAGACCACGTGAACGCTTCTCTCCCCTTGATTTTCTTGATGAGGTCTTCTTCAGGGATCACGAGACCTAGTCTGAGAGCGATTCTGGTTAAGTGATTATCTACCGGGACTTCCTTGTTCCACTCATCAACTACGTTCATCAACCCCCTCCTCTCCACGAACTTAACGAATAAATAGGTCTTCTTCTCCACAGGATCTGAGTAAGCCTTGAATCTCTTCATTAACTGAATAAGTCCTTGAGGACGGCTCCTCAAGTAACCGCCCGACCTATCAACGAGTTTGGTAACTGATCCGTCAAACCACTTAACTAACCCCCTACCTAAGTCTCTTAAAAGTTCTGCACGTACTTCAGGATCCCAAACAGACACTTCGTTAACTCCTCCAACACTTAACCATTCCCTCACCTCATCAACGCTGATCTCAGCCATCCTGCTGGGGGAGAAGAAGTTAGGGTCTTCCGAGAATTTTCTCGACCCTAGCTTGTAGAGTAGGTCAGCGCCGTGGTAAAGTCTTGAATTCAAGTAAGCTTCGTAGGGTTTATGCCTACTGGTCCTGTGATCTATAGCCACCATAAATATGAAGTACCTCAACGCGTCCTCACGACCAGCGTTCTTAGGCGGGTAGTACTCAGGGTTCGTGAAGTCATCTCTGGGTAGTGTGCTCACCGCTCTTCTCAGGTAGGGGGTGATTAACCCTATTGAGTGCTCACGTAGTCTCACCCTCTTGAACGAGTAGTTAATTACTTCCAGACTCAAAGATTCTCACCCTTATAGAATCCCTCATACGCTTTCTCAACCGCTTTATTAAGTTTGAAGAAAATTAGCTGGACTACCCTAGAACCCACACCTAATTTAACGCCGTGAGGATTCACTACGTGCATTAAAGCCTCGCCACGACCCACATACCCCGGGTCCCATACGGTGCAGGAAACTAAGACACCAGACCTAAGCAACGATGAGCGAGGAAAACATAGAGCTAAGACGTCTTGAGGCAACTCAACAACCTCAGCAAACCTTATCTTATAGACCCCCGGATTCAGGTCCCAATACCCGTTCTCAGGAAACACTTCCTCAAACTCAGGCAACCTCCTCTCGTTAAAACCTAACACCCCGGCACTCCTGAACCTAAATATCTGCGATACTCTCAAGTCAATGCCTGCCGGCTGTAACTGAATATCGGCGTCCAACACCTCCCTCACGTACTTAAGTATTTCATAACCTGATATTAACGTCTCAACCACCGACAAACCATTCAATAATAGGTTTTTATATACTCACTTCATCCGAAGCCATATAGAATAAAATTATTAAAAAATCTTATTATAAAGACTCAATAAGTATTTGAGCACTTAATGTAACGTTTATATTAATACATTAGGGGGAGGATTATGGGGGGTAAAATTTATAAGACATTCGTTAGAATGTTATATGGAGGTGCGGGGGGTGGAGCTCGAGTTAGTGATGCGTACGGGTGGAAAAAATGTTGAAGTCAGGGTTTACGGTAAGCACGTCTACGGCAACCTTTACGAGTGTGATCCAGAGCTCCTCTCAGATCCGGAATTTCTTAAGAAAACGGTTGTTGAGGCTGCTCGACTAGGTAATATGACGCTCCTAGACGTCAGAGCGTGGTATATGGGGCCTGGGGTCAGCGTAGTAGCTATAATACTAGAGTCACACATATCTATCCATACATGGCCTGAATACTCTTTCGCGACTGTAGATGTTTACTCATGCGGTAAGCACACAAATCCTCTTAAAGCTTTCGAACACATAGCGAAATCGCTGAAAGCGAGGAGGTACGTGTTCGATATAATAGACAGATCCCTAACGTAGGCACCATCAACTTTCATCCCCCGCTCACGGTCAATGAGTCCCACGCAAGACCCTCACTAATCACGTAAAAGTAGTTTGTATAGTAAGACTTAGTTTGGCACGCTCGAACTCACCGCTAGATCCTTCTTGAGCGAACAACTTAATAACGAAAGTAAAAAACTAAGCTAATAATTATCTTGTGTGAGAAAAACAGGGGGTTGACGTAATCCGCGTGGTTAGGGGTCGGGTAGGTATTTAATGGTGCGCGACATGGGTTTGAGGAAGGTCTTAGTCGTTGGTGCAGGTCTCGGCGGTCTGCTGACTTCCTACGTTATGGTTAGGAGAGGCTTTGATGTAGAGTTGCTTGAGGAGCATGACGTCATTGGTTTGCCAAGACATTGCAGCGGTCTCGTCAGCGATTACGTCGTGGGTTTTCTTGGCGGGTTCGTTAAGGAGCATATAACGAACAGGTTTTCTGAGTACGTCGTTAAGGTGGTTGAGGATGTGGGAATTCGTGAAGTCCTGACACTCACTTTCAGGAAGCCTGTGTACCTGATTGATAGGGTAGGGATCGAGAAAAGCTTGTGTGAGGTAGTCACTAGCTTGGGGGGTAGGGTGAGCACGAGGACCGTGGTCACCAACATAGACTTAAGCAGAAACCTCCTTAGATCTAGTAAGGGAACGCACGACTACGACTTAGTAGTTATTAGTGAGGGTGCTGGCAGGAGACTCATTAAGTCACTTAATTTATGTCGTGTAAGGGAATACGCGTTAGGGCCTCAAGCTCTCCTAAAAACTAGTAGGAGCCCTGAAAAAGTCGAGGTTGTTGTCGGTTCTTTCCTCGGGCCCGACGGGTTTGGGTGGGTTATCCCGATAGATGAGAAGCACGTGATTCTAGGGTTAGTGACTACATCTAAGAGAGCCGCTCTACTACTTAAGTATTTAGCTAAGAAAGTCTTCAGCACTACGTCAAACTACGTGTTCAAGGAATTTTTCGGTGGCTTAATACCTATGGATAAGCCTTGCGAGAATGTTGTCGGCGAGAATTACTTGATAGTGGGTGATGCTGCCTCGTTAATCAAGCCTGTGAGCAGGGGCGGTATCTATTCCTTAGTTGAGGAGGTGGGGGCCTTGAGAGACAGCCTATATAAGGGGTCAATAAATCAAGACTTAATGCTGAGTAGGTATAGGAAATTAGTTGCTTTTCTAAAGACTCAACACAGCGTTCACGAAGTTATTTTAGGTGTTGGAGGGTATTACAAGTTAGTCAAGTCCTTCACTAAGTTAGGGTTGAGTGAGGTTAGATTACTTGATTATGACAAGCTAATACCGTGCTCACCGCAGCCTTTATTAAGCGTGGTAGAATCTACTACTAGGTGGGTGTGTTGAGTGATAAGGAGGTCATAGTCACTACCTTAGAGTTCCTCCCAGGTTATAGGGTTAAGAAAGTCCTCGGGATAGTTAGCGGTAGCACTGTTAAAGCGAGGAATGTCGGCAGGGATATAGTCGCTGCTTTCAGGAATTTAGCCGGGGGTGAGATAGTGGAGTATACTGAACTCCTAGCTAGTTCAAGGAATGAAGCGCTTTCCAGGATGATCGAGAAAGCTAAGGCTCTAGGAGCTAACGCTGTTCTGGGAGTTAGGTTCGCCACCGCCTCGATAATGAGCGGTGCCGCGGAAATAGTCGCTTACGGGACAGCCGTGATAGTGGAGCCGGAATGAGTCACACGACCCTGGAAGACCAATCAACCCCTAGTCTTGAAGGTAGTTTAGATGGTTATTTCAGTATCTGACAATCATCTGGATGTATTGGTCGGTATGCTTGTCTTCAGCAGGCCTGAGCTGAGGCTTAGTGAGAGAGTTAAGTTCTTGAAGAGTAGTCAATCCTTTAAGGTCTATGAGGTAGGTGTGGACGGCGCTCAAGCAAGGCCTTTAAGTGTGGTTTGCGAGGACTTCGTTTGCGGGGGGTTCGAGATTGTTAGGTATGTCATGTGTAAAGAAGATGTTTCAATGTCTGAAGCTCTAAAGACTGCTTCAAGAGTTTTGGGTGTGACTTCTTACGCAGGCATTAAAGACGCTGAAGGCTTTACGTGTCAGTTCATCACAGCTAAGTGTTCTCCCGGCAGGAAGCTCAAGAAGCGTTATGAGCTTCTCGACGGCAAAGTATCTCTATTCTTTCACGGGATAGCTGACTCCATGTTGAGGAGGGGTGATTTAGAAGGGAATTATTTTGAGGTCTTACTTGAAGACTTGAGCGAGGACGATTTCAGGATACTGCGGGAATTAAGGAACTCACACGGCAAGATTACTTTCTTAAATTATTACGGGTATCAGAGATTCGGTGTTAGAAGACCTGTAACACACCTTATCGGTAAAGCACTTCTCGAGAACGATGTCGAGAAAGCTTTAGATCTCATTCTCGGGAACCCGTACCCCACGGAAAATCAAAGAGTTATTGAGGCTAGGAAGTCTTACGAGGAAGGGGACTTAAGAGAAGCTTTAAGACTTTTCCCAAGAAACTTCGATGTCGAGAGGTCCTTGATTAAGGGATTGCTGAGGGGTATGAGCATCTCAGAAGTTCTAAACTTAATCGATAAGTGGCTTGTTAGGATGTATGTTGAGGCATACCAATCATACTTATTCAACCTAGCTTTAAGCAAGCTCGCCACCCAATTAGGGGATGTTGACGTCTTAGCACTTAAGTGTGAGGTCATGCCGCTACCTAGGCCTAACCTCAACTTAGTCGACGAATGCTCTCGCGAGACCTTCAAAGCGGTGGAGGAAGAGCTTAAGTCAATCAATCCTAGGAGTAACTACTTAAAATATTTAAGCAAGAATAACCGCGAAGTAGTTTTCACCCTACACAACTACACGCATGAAGAAACCGGCGACAAAGCATTACTTAAATTCTTGTTAAAGCCATCAACCTACGCTACAGTCTTCCTACGTGAGTTATTAGGTCCTATATCGAGGTAAGGGTTTTTAGCTCTATTTCTATTAAAGAACGAGGTTTGGGTATGGGGTCGTCCACGCTTGCTGATCTCAGGGATAGGATAGTGAGTCATTTGAGGAATTACGGCTTCAGTATTTTTACTTCCGCTGAATATCAGGCTGTCAGTAAGTTACTTATTTCCGCAGGTATTCACCGAGACTTAACTATTAAGAGGGTTCCAGGCTCGCAATATTATTTGCTAGAGGTTGATAAGAGGACGTTCATAACTGAATGTAGGAATCTGGCTAAGAGGGCTGAAGCAACAAACGTGAATGTCTTGATTAGTTGTGTTGAGAGTAAGAGTTTTGAGGCGTTGAATAAAGTCGTTGAGAAGCTGACTCAAGTGAGTGGGGGTCTTTAGTGGCTTTCAAGTATAAGCAGGTAATACTGGTTCGGACGGATATAGAGATGAGTAAGGGTAAGCTAGCGGTTCAGGTAGCGCACGCTTCAGTGTCCGCGCTCATGGAAGCTCTGAAGCATAGGAGGGAGTGGGTTGAGGAGTGGCTTGGGGAAGGGCAGAAGAAGGTTGTTCTTAAGGTGAGTAACTTAAGAGAGTTAATGAGTTTCTACGAAGAAGCTGTGAGATCCGGTCTTCCAGCGTCTCTCATATCTGACGCGGGATTAACGGAGCTCCCGGAAGGAACCATCACCGCCGTAGGCATAGGTCCTGCTCCCGAAGACTTAGTAGATAAGATAACGGGGGCTCTCAAACTACTTTAAGCGTGGAACTTACCGACTAGAACACACGTTAATTAAGGGTTATACACTACTCTTATAGGTGAGTGGTCTGGAATCCGTGATAGTTCACTACGAGAAAGACTGTGTCAAGGTTTCTTTCTATGACTCGCTAGGTAAGCTAATTAACTTCAGGGAGTTTTCAGGTAAACGTAGGGTCACCCTAGATTTTAGTGGTGTTGAGGAGGTTAGGATCACCCCCTACAGCTTCACGGAGGGTTTAATGGTGGTTCTTAAAGGTGTTAAGGAATTTAAGGTTTTAGAGGCTGAGGAGGTTGAGGAAGCTCCTGGAGCTGAGGGTGGAGAGGTCGAGGAGCAAGAGTAACCTGCACAAGAGAACAACGCTATACTTAGTCCTCAACAAAGACTGCGAGAGAGTGAGTTACGAGGTAGTGGATAAGATTAGCGTGAAACCAACGTATTCTGTGGGCTCAGCAGAGGTTCATAAAGTGTTAGTCCCGGAAGATTCTTTCGTTATTCAGGCTTCCTTCACACTCAATATCAAGAAGAGGGTGAGTGGTGAGGTGCTGGTACTCGATTCTAACGGCAGGTTACTCTGTAGAGCTGTCTACAGGAAGCTTAAGGTTAGGGTGACTCAAGGCGGTGACTCGCTAACAACGAAATTACTTAAGTGTTTATTCGACTCATTAAAACTAATAGTTAAGAGGTACACGATCCTTCAAATAGCTAGACGAGCAGCATCGTGACCGCGACCGCGTCCTCGTATTTCGGTTTCTATTTATAAGCCTTAACACACTAGATATATTGTGTGTAAAATATATGTTCGCGTGTCCAGGTAGGATGGTGGAATGAATGACTAAATACAGGAATTATTCTGATCCATACTCAGTTAACGTTCAGCGCTTCAGCATATACTACGACAAGAACGTCAAGTCTAAAACACCGCAAGTAGGTGATGAGCTAACAGTTAAGATAGTTGAGGTAGACGAGGAGGGTAGGGGTATAGGGTACTACAACGACTTCAAGGTCGTGATACCTAGAGCGGTCTTAGGGGAGAGAGTGAGGGTAGTGGTTAAGAAGGTTGAGGGCAGAGTCCTCCACGCCTCAGTAATTGAGAGATTCGGTGTCTCAAGAAAGTAGTGAATTGATATGGTGTTCTCTAGCATTACTCTAAGTTCTTGGTGATTGAAATGTTATAAATTCTGCGCCCGTAGTTATTTATTGGGTGCTTGATTTGAGTGAGGAGGAAGCAAGCAAAGTTTTGGCGGAGTTACTGTGGACTGAAAAATACAGGCCTAAAACATTAGATGAGGTCGTGAATCAGGAGGAGGTCGTGATCAGGTTAAAGCAATTCATTAAGGAGAAGAACACACCGCACTTACTCTTCGCAGGTCCTCCGGGCACCGGGAAGACCACGGTGGCTCACGCGTTCGCTCACGATCTCTACGGGAGTGATTACAGGCTTTATTTACTGGAGCTGAACGCCTCCGACGAGAGAGGTATTGACGTGATAAGAACTAAGGTTAAGGAGTTCGCTAGGACTAAGACGCCGGGTAACGTGCCCTTCAAGCTCATACTTCTAGACGAGTCAGATAATATGACTGCTGACGCTCAACAAGCTCTTAGGAGGCTTATGGAAATGTACGTGGCCGCTACTAGATTCATCTTAATAGCTAATTACCCGAGCAAGATAATAGAGCCTATTCAATCTAGATGCGCTGTCTTCAGGTTCGTGCCTTTAAGTAGGGAGGACGTTGTGGGGAGGCTTTCATGGATTTGCGGTAAGGAGGGCGTTAAGTGCAATCAAGACGCGCTTAACACTATATACGACTTAAGCGAGGGTGATATGAGGAAAGCTATAAACATACTTCAGACTGCCGCCGCCCTAGGTGAGGTAAGCGTTTCCAACGTCTACAAAGTCGTTGGTTTAGCGCACCCCAAGGAAATTAAGGAGATGATTAAGACCGCGTTAAGCGGCGACTTCATTAAGGCTAGGAACATACTGAGGTCGTTGATGATTACTTACGGGCTTTCAGGGATTGACATCATCAAGCAGATACATAGGGAGATAACGTCGTCCGATATTGATTTACCCGAGGAGGTTAAGGTAGAGCTCGCGGACTATGTGGGGGAGATTCAGTTCAGGCTTGTTGAGGGTGCTGACGAGGAGATACAGCTTGACGCTCTCTTAGCTAAGCTAGCCGTCATAGGGAAGAAGGTAGTGGGGGTAGCTCCTAGACGTGTCGGTAAGTAAGGTTCCGTGGGTAATAAAGTATAGGCCTAGGAAGCTGAGCGAATTCGTTAATCAGGATGAGGCTGTCGAGAAAATTAAGGCTTGGATTAAGGAGTGGCTCTCCGGCAGGCCGGAGAAGAAAGCTGCGTTGTTTTACGGCCCGCCGGGCTCCGGCAAAACCTCGATTGTTGAAGCTCTGTGTAGGGAGTACGGGTTCCAGCTAGTTGAGATGAACGCTAGTGATTATAGGAGAGAGCAAGATATTGAGAGGGTGGCTAGGCTAGCCAGCGTTCAGAGAGGTCTCTTCGCTAGCAGGAGGATCATACTGCTTGACGAGATCGATGGCTTGGCATTAGCTGGAGGTGCTGACGCGGGCGCTATAGAGGCTATCGTAGAGTTGATCGAGACTACTAAGAACCCGGTGATTATGACGGCTAACAATCCTTGGGATCTCGCTTTCAGACCCCTCAGAGACCTCTCAGTAATGATTGAGTTTAAGAGGCTTAGCAAGAGTAACGTGTTGGAGGTTCTGCGGAGGATATGCGTGGCTGAAAAGCTTGCGTGCGATGAGAAAGCGCTAGACTTCATCGCTGAGAAGTCTGAGGGGGATCTGAGGTCAGCTATAAACGACTTAGAAGCTGTTGCTGAGGGGGGCGGTAAGGTCACTGAGGAGATCGCTAAGCAGCTCCTCAGAGCTAGGGACAGGATTCTGGAACCCTTCGAGGTTGTGCGTAAGATTTTCTGGTCTAAGTATGTCTGGCAAGCTAAGCTTAACGCTACTCAAACAGATCTGGACCCGGATACTTTAATGGAGTGGATAAACGAGAACCTACCTAGGCAGATATCAGATCCTGAAGATTTGTGGAGGGCTTATGAGGCTTTAGCTAAAGCTGACGTGTATAGGGGGCGTATAGTCAGGTCCGGTTCCTGGGATCTACTGACTTACGTGACGGAGTTAATGACTGCTGGTGTTGCCCTAGCTCCTAAAAACGACCCTAAATCTAAGTTTAGGTGGGTCAAGTATCAATTCCCGGAGAAGATAAGGTTAATGTCTCAAACTAAGGAGGCTAGAGCTTTAAGAGATAGCATAGCGGGCATAATAGGTGCTCGCATACACGCTTCTAAAGCTAAGGTGTTGAAAGACGTGTTGCCGTACATCAAGGTAATCTTCGAGAACAACGTTGAGGAAGCAGCTAAGATAGCTATTTCCCTCAACTTAACGGACCCGATGATTAAATACCTCTCTCAAGACAAGGCAGATAAGATAATTGCTAGGGTTAAGGAGTTGAGGAAAGCTATAAGGGCTGAGGCTAGGAAGTCTGAGTCGGGGAGGGAGGACGTTCAAAAAGCTGGGAGGAAGAGTGAGGAGTCTGGGAGAGCACAGCAAGCTAAGAGCGGGTTAGACTCTTTCGTTAAGAAAACGAGGTCTTAGAAAAAACTGAAGAATTCCTCGAGTCTCCTAGTTTTCGGGTTGAGCCAGTTAGGTCTTAGCAGTCTTAACCTACCTACCCTGACTTCCTCTACGAGGCCTGCGTTAATTAAGTAGTTGACGTGTTTGTGGACGGTCTTATGATTGAGTTTCGTTTCCTTAATTACTTGGCTAATGTTTACCTCACCCTTCTCTAAGATAACTCTCAATACCTTAACCCTAGCCTTACTGGAGAGTATCTCGTCTAGTTGAGCACACACTACTCAACCCTCAACTGCTTTATCATCGTGTCCAACTTCTGTAGCACTGCTTCTAGGGGTGCTGCCCCGAAGCCTACGTAGGTGCTCCTACCCCTCCTGCCCTTCAACGAGGTCCTAGTCAGTATTATCCCTCTCTGCTTTAAGTCCATTAAGTATGAGTAGAGTTGAGTATGCTTCCTGGGTTCCTCGCCTAGCTCCTCACATAATTTATTGTAGGTAGCTTCAACAGTGCTCATAGGCACGTAATCTAGTCCCGTGTCTTTCAGGGCGCGTAAGACTGCCTCAAGAACCAGTATCTCGTGGAGGCTCAGGTAATGCAGGTTGTCCAGCAAGTCAACTATTGCCGGGTATTCCTGAGCTATGACTTGCCTTACGTGATCTATCGTTACTCTAGTAGTTCTGCCCTCCGCAAGGTCTTTGTCAGCTAGCTTGCCTGCCGCGTGCAGTACCGCGAGAGCTTTCCTAGCGTTCCCGTCACCGCCAGTGTCGTAGCCGCTCATCCTAGATATGTAGTCTATGACCTCATCACCTACCACTCCTTGATGGAAGGCTGCGTCAACCCTGTCCTTCAGTATCGTGTATAGTTCTGAAGCTCTGTAAGGCTCGAAAGACACGAGATTCTTCATTAAGTAGCTCCCGGTCACGCTATCGACTTTCGACCACACGTTGGCCGGCGATCCTCTAACGATAAATATCATGTTGACTCTCTTCACGTCCTCTTGCGCGACGTCGTACATCCTCACTATCGCGTGCTTGTCTTCAGGCGGTGCGGTGTTGAGGAAATACTCAAACTCGTCTAGTGCTAGTATTAAGTACGTGTTGTCTCTGCTAAGTAGTTTAAGGAAGGCTGACAACAACTCACTAGATGAAACCCCCCTATCAGGTATGTGGAGACCTAGAGAATCCTTAGCTTCCCTGATAATACCTACCAAGTTCTTGGACCTGGAACAGTTTACGTGGACGTACCTCAACTTAATACCCCTACCCTCAGCAACCCTGGAAATCTCCCTACCGAAAACTATCGAGGTGAGTGTTTTCCCGCTCCCTACAGGTCCTGCCAGCAATACTTTAACGCTGCTTGACCCGGGCTTGAGTATGACGGGCTTAAACAACTCTACCAACTGCCTTAATTGCTTGTCTCTATACCTAATCACCGGAGGTATGAATTCAGGGTATAAGACTGTCTCATCAATGAATACCGAGGGTCTCTTAATCTCACTTTCGATTAACTCACGAAGTTCATTCATACTTTCGCTTAACCTAATAAGTACTACGTAAGCCCGCTATATAAGTGGCGGTGGTTCGTCAAACCCTAGTAAGAGCTTCCAAGACTACCTTAGCTACCTCAATCACCTTCCCTCTCAAATCCCCTGCCGAGGCATGACCTAAGTCCTCAACAAGAGAATTACTTACTACGAGAACGCACGCTGTCTTAACCCCCCGCATCAGAGAGATAGCGAATAACCCTGCACACTCCATCTCCACAGCAATCAAACCTCTTGAAGACCACTTCTTAGCGAATACAGGGTCCTCAGCGTAGAAAGCGTCGCTGCTGAGTACAGGCCCTAAAACGTGCTTAAGCCCGCTTTCCTCAGCTACTTCAGAGATCTTCTTAGTTAGCGTAAAGTCAGGGACTGAGAGACCGCACACATCCTCACCATAGTATTGCTTGAAGAGACCTCCAGGATAGTGTGCGGCCCCAGTAGCTAAGACCACGTCACCGATCCTTAAACCACTGATTAAGGAACCCGCGGTACCCAACCTAACAAAGTACTTACCACCGTAAGCTATGAGTTCCTCCAAAACTATGAGAGCGGAAGGTGCCCCGACACCGTGCGTTGCTATAGTCACCGGGAAATTCTTGTAGTAACCCGTGTAGGTTAGGAAACCTCTGCTCTCGTTAATAAGTCTCACCTCATCGAGTAGCTCGGACAAATACCTGACTCTCGCTGGATCGCCAGCCATTAAAACCCTCTCAGCTACCCCGCCCTCACGGATCCTCAAGTGTACGGGAGTCACACCCCTGCTAGGACCTGATCCCAAGACAATCACCAATTTAATGTTCCCGTAAAACAGGTTTTTAATCTATGTGAGCCACCACATCAAGCAAAACTTTTAACTTCTTAACT
>JAJHQR010000030.1 GCA_020833255.1 Desulfurococcaceae archaeon
ATTATGAAGACCGAAACAGCCCCTGCCTAAAGCCCCGATCCTTGGAGGTTGGAGCACTTTCAGGATGCGTTTGAAGAGTGACTGGTGTAGTTAACATGCACTTAACTTTACTGGAGTGTAGTTAACCTCCTCCCCCCATTACCTAAGTAGAGAATTCTCTAAGGATAGAAAGGGGAAGTCAAGAAGAGTTGCCCCGGAACCGAAAGACTTAAGTCAAAAACCTCGGGAACCCCCACGTTAAGATACTTAAGAAATAAACCCGGTTAATGCACCAACTCGTTGATTAACTAATACACTAACTCTATAACAACCAACAACCCCACTAACTTCGTCATTCCCGGCTGACCCTACGTTTAGAGAAACGTCCGTGTTAGGGTTGTGCGGGGTAGGGTGTTTGGATTTGTTTGAGCGTCTTGATTATGGCGTCCGAGATCTCGCCTGTTTTCACGAGCTTGCTGAAACCAAGACTCCTAGCTAGCAGGGTTGATTGGAGTGGCGTGAAGTTGTGCTCCCTCAACCACTCAACATCACTTAATAATTCTCTGGTGGGTCCGGCACGGCTTATAACCCCGTTAACCAAGACTACAACCCTGTCAGCAACCTCACTTATTAGTTGCAGGTCATGAGCTACTAAGACGACGGTCCCCCCGCCGCTCACGAACTTCCTCAAAGCTAGGAGGAGTTGGAGACTCCTCTTATAGTCGAGGCCTGAGAAAGGCTCGTCTAAGACTAGTACTTGAGGCTTCAACGCCAGTATTGAGGCTATGGCTAACCTATGCTTCTCCCCGAAGCTGAGTAGGTGTGGCGAGATGTTTAAAGGCTTGGCGAGATCCACCGTGTTAAGAGCTTCCTTAATCCTCTGATCTATCTCCTCCCTACTCAAACCCATCCTCTTAAGCGTGAAGCTCATCTCCTCCTGAATAGTGCTAGCAAAGAACTGCGCTTCAGGATTCTGCATAACCATACCAACCAACCTAGCAAGAGAAGACACAGCACTCTTCCTCGTATCACGACCTAAGACCCTCACATAGCCTTTAACAGGCTTCAACAACCCGTTAAAATGCTTGACCAACGTAGTCTTCCCAGCACCGCTATGGCCTATAATAGCTACGAACTCCCCCCTACATATATCGAGATTCACACCCTTCAGAACCCAAGGCAAGTTCTTACCATACCTAAACCAAAGATCCCTAACCTCAATCAACACCTCACCACAAGGCTTCCCACCATCCCCCACCACCTCAGAAGATGCTTGGCCAGGGCTTGAGCTAACACCACCCAACAAGCTGAGAGCTTCCTGTAAGGTTATGGGTATCTTCCCCCTGAAGAGATCCGGCCTCTGCTTAACCACACTATAGAATATCTCCGATACTTGAGGAGGCCTCACACCAGTCTTCAGAATCAAATCCTCACTACTGAAAATTTCTGAGGGACGCCCCTCAGCAACGAACTCCCCGTCCCTCATTATGATGACCTTATCAGCGTGCTCAGCAATCCACTCAATCCTGTGCTCAACGACCAGTAAGGAGAGGTTCGTCTCCCTCTTCAACCTCTCAATAAGACTCAATATCCTTTGGGTACCTACGTGATCAAGCATTGAGGTAGGCTCGTCAAGAACCAATATCCTCGGTCTCAAAGCGAGAACAGACGCTATTGCAAGCACCTGCTTCTCACCAGAACTCAGCGTATGCGGATCCTCCAACTCCCTACCCTTAAAGTTGATGAACTCTAAGACTTCATCAACCCTCCCCCTAATATCCTCCCTACTCAACCCCATATTCTCAAGACCGAAGACCAGCTCCTCAATCACCGTAGGCATTAAGACCTGCAACTCCGGGTTCTGAAAAACGAACCCTATATACCTGCTGAGTTCCTCGGGTCTGGAATCCAGAACGCTCTTACCTAACACGCTCACGTTACCCCTCATCTCACCCCTTATGATGTGGGGTATCATGCCGACCAAGGTGTACAGCAGTGTTGACTTACCGCAGCCTGACGGACCCATTATGACTACGGTCTCGCCCTCCCTCATCCTGAAATTAATGTTCTTCAGAACCCAGTCCTCGCTACCGACGTACTTAAACCATAAATCACTGGCTTCAATCACGACGCTCACTAGAACACACCCCTTAATAAATCATACGTTGAGAAACCGACCACTCTTAAAGCAATCAACGACGAGTAAATCAAGACCAGGATAATCAACGCGACGGTGTCCCTCAACCCCCACCTAGGTATGAAGTAGTAAGTCCTCTTAGGGCTGGCGCCGAAACCCCTAACACTTAAGACTATGCTTAAGTCCCAGATATAGCTCATCATCCTGATCACTAAGGGTACGAATATGGGTACTACGTAGATTATCCTCCTAACAGGGTTTCTTGAGTCGATAGCGATACCCCTCGCTTTCTGAACATCAATTATATTCTTTATTTCGACGAAGGTATACGGGAGTAAACCAAGCGCTAAAGCGAACATGAAGCCCGCCTTATACGGCAATCCAGCTTTAGTGAAGACGTAGTGTAAGTCATACATCCTGGTAGTGGACACGAGCAGGAGGAACGCGGTGATAGGATTCACTATCAGGAAGAACTTCCCGGTACCAACTAATAACCCTACATCAGTTAATCTTATGTTAGCTAGGGGGAAGGTAGCTACGTAATTGCCTACGTCCTGATACATGGAAGCCCATACCAAGACGGTGACGAGCAGGAATATTACGCTGTAAATCACCGTGAGCAAGGCTCTCTTAATAGATATCTTAGCCAGCGCTAACCCGATTATGAGGGAAACATAAACAAAAACAGATAGTGAGCCATCCCATTGGCAAGCCACGGACGCGGCAAACGCTAGAAGAAACCAAGCGATCTTCACGCGAGCGTCTAACCTATGAATTATCGAATCTCTCTGCAGGTAGAGCCCCGTGAACGTCATTACCGACCCCTAAAGTTATGTTCTAGGCGAGGAATTATTAAGTCTTAGCTGTGGGTGAGGGGCCGTACCTTAGGGTGTGGGAGGTCAGTGTATCGTGATGTGTACCTTAACCTCCTCCCTCCTAAAACTTTTCTCAAACGCTTCAACACCTTTCACTAGCGGGTATTCCGAGGTAACTAATTTCTCCGCAACCACCACCCCCTGCCTCAGCAACTCTATTGCTTTCTTGAAGGGGCCGCACCTACTACCAACTATGCTTAGCTCGTAGACGACCACCCTAGTTACATCAACCTGTACTGGAACCCCGTGAGTAGATTTAAGCGCTATGACCCCGCGAGGCCTGACCAACTCTAGAGCTTGCTGAAACCCTTCAGGAGATCCCGTAGCCTCCACAACGTAATCAAATCCCATGCCCTCAGGCGTCTCCCTCTTAACGACCTCCCCGATTTCCTCACGTGTGATGACTGCGTGAGCGCCCATAGATAACGCTAAGTCCCTCTTAGGGGTGTCCGACCTGACAATTGCTGCCAGAAATCTAGGCTCGTAAAGCTTTGAAAGAACGCTCAAAGATAATAAACCCATCGTGCCAACACCTACCACCGCCACATTACTGTTCCTCGGGGGAGGCCTCAACTCAAGCATCTCAACCACCGCGGCAAGAGGTTCTACGAAGGTTGCTTGAGTAGGTGTTAATTCCTCGACGACGTGCAGTAGGTCGGTCCTAGTAATCATGTACTCGGCGAAGGCGCCGTCAACGGATATCCCTATCGTCTGCCTATAAGGACAGTGCGTTGGCATGCCGTTCCTGCAGTACCAACACCTACCACAATATACGTTTATCTCGCTCGTCACCCTCTTGTCCAGCAACGCCTTACCCGCCGGATCGCCTACATCAACAACCCTCCCTGAAACCTCGTGACCTAATATTATGGGTATCTTACCGGGCTTGTACGTCCCTTTATAGAAGGCTTTATCAGTACCGCATATCCCGGCTCTCTCAACCTTAACGAGTGCCCAACCCTCCCTCAGCTTAGGTACTGGGACGTCCTCAAGCCTGAGGTCTCTCGGGCCGTGAAGAACTAGAGCTAGCGTGTGCTACACCCCCTAACTAGGGCTCGTCTTAACTAAGGATCTGAGTATTAAAGGAGCTAACCTCCTGACGTAGACCTCAAGCTCTCTAGCTGTCAGAAACCCCGTATCCTTAACGAGTGAGTTACTCACGATCAAGACCGAGGCTACCTTAACCTTCTTAAGGAGCCCTAACACGTACAGTACCGCGGTCTCCATATCGACGGCTACGGCACCCCTGCTAACCCACTTCCTCAGGAAGTCATGCTCCGTGTAGAAAGCGTCGCAACTAATTATCGGGGCGGCTAAATACTTGATCCCTGCCGCGCGAATCTCGCTAATTAAGTTCTCCACCAACCCTATATCAGGGATAGCTACCTGGCACACGGGTTCGCCAATATATTGCTGAAATATACCGCCCGAGTAATATGACGCGCCTGCAGGTATCACCACGTCCCCGACGTCGAGCTCCCCCACCATGGCGCCGCAAGTCCCGAACCTAACGATGATTTTAGCACCCAACATGACTAATTCCTCGAATATTAGGGCGGCTGACCCGGACCCAACACCGTGCACAGCTACCGTGATGGGTTTGTTCTCGTAGTAGCCCGTATACACGTAGTAACCCCTCAAATCACTAACTAGTCTAGGTTCCTCCAGGAATTCCTTCAATAACGTGACGCGCGCGGGATCGCCCGCGATAATCACTCTCTCAGCGATATCCTCCCTCCTAGAAACCCTTATATGAAAGGGACCCCCGCTCAACTTAAACACCTTACGTGTTATTCTCTAAAGGATTAATATGAGAAAGTTTAAATTACTTAAACACGAAATATTCTTGTGGTGAGTAAACAATGTTAGATCAATATCTAGCGCTATCGATTATAGGCGTAATAATCCTCGTGTTAGGTCTGGCTTTACTAATCGGTAAGAGGAAGGGTGGCTACGTATTGACTTTACTCGGGGCTTTATGGTTGTTGACTATGGTCATATACTACGCTTTCGATTATGCCGGCTTGTACGAGACCAAATCCAGGCTATACCCGGTAGCTAACGTCATAGGAGTGTTGCTGATCGTGATTGGTTTAGGTGCGGTACTCTACTACTGGGCTCGCGCTGGTGTTTTGAGGGGGGTGGGTAAGTGATGGGTTCTAGGGCTATGGCTACTTCCTTATGGGTAGTTGCGTTCGTGATCGCGGCTATATTCATAGGGTTTATACTGATGATAGGGTTTGATATTCTGGCTAAAGGGCTTGATAAGCCTTCCGAGTGGTTGATAACGCAGCCCTTCGTCGTGTTGGGGAGGGATGCCTTATTCGCTATTGCGGGTGTCTTATGGGTTATTGGTACGATAATCTTCTTCATGGAATTGAGTGGGTGGACTATAAAGGGTTGGAGGATTGTGAGGCAGGTCATAAGGTGGGACGCTATAGACGTCTCCGTGACGGCGCTCTCGGCAGCTGTTTACGGCGGGGCTTTAGCTGCTACTGGCGGTATACCGATAATACCTGGCTTCACCTGGGTTAGGCCTGCGAACGCTCTCGCACCTCTCTTCGGCATACTGTTCGGTGTTCCAGGAGCTTTAGGAACTTCTATAGGGAACTTCATAGCTGACGCGTTAGCGGGTTATTTAGGCGTTGGCAGTATAGGTGGGTTCATAGGGAACTTCATAATAGCTTACGTGCCGTATAAGCTCATGAAAGACCACTCGTTTAGAACGCCGCGGAGTCTCATCGAGTTCTACGTGTGGGGAGTGCTAGTCGGTAGTGTGTGGTGCTCGCTATACATATCATGGTGGCTTGACTTCATGGAGCCAGTCATAGGGTTGCCGAAATCATTTATATGGGGCTTCTTCGCTCCCTGGGTGATATTCAATAACTCCTTCATAACAGCTATAGTATCGCCGATCCTGGGATTCATCCTCTACCCACCCATAAAAGCTCGCGGGCTTTACTGGGCTGATAGGATCAAGTTCCAACAATAAGACTCTTTTTCAATTAAGAGAATGCCCTAAAACACGTACTTCTCCAAACACAGAATCCACATTCTACATATCTAGAACGTGTTTTTCTCCATACGTAGAAGCTTAAAAACTAGCTTTAGGGAAAAACACCAGCGTATACTTCCCGCACTCCCGCCTCTCTCGCTATATCGGTAGCCCCATGAGTATCGCTACCAGGGTTGGCGCCGCCACTAACGTCATGAAGAGTACTCCGAGTGATACGCCCAGCTTCCATAAAGCTCCCGATACTATGCTGATTATGAGGGTTCCGAAGACCCCCGCTATTCTAGCATCGTAGTAGGAGAGCATTATTACTATGGCTATGAAGAGTCCGTAGAGTGCTTCCGCGGGCACTCTCCTGAATACCGCTACCGTTATCTTCCTGGAGTACTTCACTAGTATTGGGTATGCTATGAGGAAAGCTATTAGTGATGCGCCTATTAGGGAGAGGGATATGGTGAGGTAGTCGTAGTGTGTTACTAGGTAGTCTCTGGCGCTCATACCGAGGTTTTCTAGTTTCTGGAAGAAGGGCATTGCGGGGCCGGCGGCCATAGGCCCTGTCGGCTGCCCGATCACCAGTAACGGTATTACGGTGCCGCCGATGTAGGTAGCGTTCTTAACCGCGTCTCTGACTGTGTAGGCTAGTACGGAGCCTCTCACCTTATCTTTCTTACTCTCCCTGAGTAGGTCTCCTATGAGTATCGTTAAGCCTACGGGGGACATGACTGTCGCGAGTATTGAGGTTACCGCGGACCATAGAGTGCTCTGAGCTACCTCCTCCCTCGTAAGTATCTTGAGTGGGTTTAGAGGTATCTTACCGATCTTGGCTAGCTTGATTTCCTTGAGACCCTTCCTCTCATACGTTTTCTTGAGTTCTGTGTGGAGCATTGAGAGTAGCTCGAACATCATGGGACCTATCGTTATCCCTAGGAAGAAGCTTATGTAGACTGATCTCCCGTAAACAGCTCTGAGGCCTTGAACGCCTAGAGCGAAAGCAGGTATTGAGATTAGTGCTAGTCCCTTATTCCTCGACGTGAGAGCTAGCACGAGTAAGCCGATGAGGAGTATCCAGAACCACCTAGCAACCTTAACGTTAGGTAAGACCTCGTCGGTAGCCCTCAGCCAATCCCCTAAGGGCATTAAGTAGTAGGAGATCGTTAAGGTAGTCGCTAAAGCCACGAACTGGCCTACAACACTTGAAGCAATCCCCTTCCTCAATATCGTGTCAGCTAACCCAGCATCCTTAGCCGTGAGAGCGTCGGGGACTTGAGGGACGGCCATGACGCCGCCGGGAATCCCGGCTAGAGCTACGGGGATGCTGTCAGCCATCTTGAAAGCAGCTATGCTGGCAGCGAACCACACCAGCGCGAGCAACGGGTCAACGCCCATGAGGAGGAGGGTGAGGAGTATGGGGGCCATCGTAGCCGTCTCGTCAGTCCCGGGCAGTATGCCTATGAATATGTAGAGGATTGCGGAGAGAGCTGAGAGCAGGACTACCAGCAAAACGGTGAGGGGGTCCACGAGATCACACCTCCTTAATAACTCGCTTAACCCTCGTTAGGAAAACGCTTATGAAGAACCCTACCGAAGCACCCACAGCACCTAACGTGATGGAGAGCCCTGCTGAAGGCACGCCGATTAAGTTAGCTACGTACGGACTCACAAAGTAGAATGCTAGAGCTAGGATCGTCGAGATCAGCGTAGCCACCCCGAACTCCCTCAACGACACGTACTCACCGTACAACTCATAAAATACTTCCTCATCCCCCACAAACAACACCACATCATGAAAAACGCGGGAAGGGATTTTATTGTTTAACACGTTAAGCAATACATCAACCAAAACACCAAGTTAAGAACCCTAACAAAACAACCAGCAAACCTTTAGAGCTGGGAACTCCTGAAAGAAAGACTCGGTTGAACCCGAAAATGTGAGGTTTTAAAGAAAAACGTGTTTTTCCCACGTCAAGACCTACCTCAAATACTTAAAAACAATCAACACTTCTTAGCTTTCTTCTTCTCCTCTTTCTTTTCCTCTTTCTTCTCTTCCTTCTTGCTCATAGGGGGTTATCCCCATGATATATTCTGCGGGGAGACTTTTAAATGACTCCTCCCCAGCCCTGAAGAGAAGGATTGCTTCGAAGCCTTTATTTAAGGCTTTAGCGGAATTAGGTTAGGTGGATGCTTTGAGTAAGGCTGGTTTGAAGGGTTACGTGAAGACCAACATATTTCTTACCGCATACGATGAGTCCTTCGTTAAGGAATTACTTAAAGAGCTTGAGAAGCAACACAGGATACTCGAGTTTAGCAAGAGTGAGGTAGTTGATCACTTCTACTACATATCCGTTGAGGGGGACGCGAGAGGGTTTGAGGAAATCCTTAAAGACAAGACCCCGTGGTATAAGGTAGAGGTACTTGAGTTTAGTTAAGGTTTTAAGGAATAACGCGATTTATGTATTGATGAGGAGCGGACCACGGACTGAGGAGTGATGTGATCACGCATTACTGATTCGTGAATCAGTGAACACGCATCTTTAAATGCGCTCGACCCTCATTAATACTCGGGGTGGTGAACCGTAAACTCTTTTCGCGTTGTCGTCAGGGTTGACGGGAAAGGCCGCATCACGCTACCCCTCTACATCAGGAAGGAGTTAGGTATTGAGGAGTTTTCATCCGTTGAGTTAGTGGTTGATCAGGTGAGGAGGGAGCTGATAATAAGGCCCATAACGTCGTCCGGCGAGTACTTAATGAATCTTGAGGTACGGCTCGAGAACCCTGAGAAAGTGAGTGAGTTAGTTAACCTGATAGTGGAGAGCGGGAGTGAGTTAAAGATGATTAACTGCATCCCCAACCCAAGTAAATGCTTGGTCTCCGTAAGCGTGGCTGACTCGACGGCGGGGGAGAGACTAGTTGAGGCTTTATCGAGTAAGGGCTTCTCAGTCAAGGTCGTGGAGGAGTGAAGGCAGTGACTGAAGTGATAGTGGGTTGCTGCGGTTTCCCCACATCAAGAAAAGAATACTACGCCACATTCAGAGCCGTGGAACTGCAAGACACTTTCTATAACCCGCCGGACCCTGAGAAACTGAGGAGGTTGCGTGAGGAAGCGCCTCAGAACTTCATCTTCACTATGAAGGCTTGGCAAGCCATAACACACCCCCCGGACTCCCCAACATGGCGTAAGTCCAGGTTCAAACCACCTGATGAGGTAAGGAGTAATTACGGCTACCTAAAACCAACTAAGGAGAATCTTGACGCGTGGGAGTTGGTGAGGGAGTCTGCTAAAGCTTTGGGAGCTACGTACGTGATACTTCAGATGCCGCCCTCATTCACCTACAGCTCGGAGAACTTAAGGAACCTCAAGGACTTCCTAGACGTAACACGTGAGAGAGCCTTCAGGATAGGCTTGGAGTTGAGGGGGGATTGGCGTGATCACGCAGAGGAACTAAGGAAAATCCTCGAGGATTATGAGGCGGTAACGCACGTGACCGACCCCTTCAGGTGGTTCCCGCCTGAAACGAGAACCAGTAGCTACTACTTTAGATTACACGGTATAGGGCCTCGTGAAGTGAATTACAGGTATAAGTACACCGAGGAAGACTTGCTGAAGCTGAAGAACCTGATAGGGGTTTTAGGGAGCGTTAAAGAAGTCTACGTAATGTTCAACAACGTCTACATGAGGGATGACGCGCGAGACTTCATGAGACTACTTCGTGAGAATCGTTTAAGTCCTTAATCTTTTTAAGCTTACTAGTGCTTCTTTCTAGGTGATACGCGATGGCTCAAGTAAGTGAGTTTAGGAGTAGGGGGCCTGTGATAGTGGAGGCTGCCACACCACCTATTTGTAGTAGTTGCGGCAAGCTGATATCCCCTGACGAGAAAGCCACGAAGTTCGTGTGCCCTAACTGCGGCGTGGTAGTTATTTGGAGATGTAGTAAGTGTAGGGAGCTCTCAAACCCGTATAAATGCCCTAACTGCTGGTTTGAGGGCCCGTGATGGGGTGGGTTGGTTGGGTAAGGTAATAGTATCGCTGCGAGTAAATCCTGAGAGCGATGAGGTAGACCTTGATAAGTTGATAAGCGATATTAAGTCTAAGCTACCGTCGTATTACGAGATCTTGAGGTACGAGAAGGAGTACGTGGCTTTCGGGCTCTACGCCCTGAGACTCTACATCGCGATGCCCGAGAACTTTGAGGGGGGTACCGACGAGTTAGAGAGGAGTCTCACCGAGTTAAGCGGGGTGTCCTCCGTCGACGTAGACTTCGTTACTAGAACGGACGCTCTATGAGTCAAGCACCGTATTATTGTTTTTGCTTTAATACCGGGGTCGTGAACGCGCTTGAGGAACCGCTCAAGAGTTAAGCATAGGGCTCGTAATACGGTGCTCGCACACATTATAAGCGCTGTAAGGTATAGTGTTGTGAGGGTGGATGATGTACAGTAAGAGCAAGGAAGTCATGGTGAGGGTCGCTGAAATAAGTAAGAACGACGCGTTCAGAGGTAAGGTCAGGGTACCCGCGAAAATACTGGATTCTATAGGTGCTGAGGAAGGCGACGTCATAGAGATAATCGGTAGGAGGAACACGGTAGCTATCGCGTGGCCGGCGCTACCGGAGGACGAGGAGAAGGACGTGGTGAGGATGGATGGGGTCGTAAGGAAGAACGCCGGGGTAAGCATAGGTGATAGGGTTATCATCAGGCGTGTTGAGGTCAAGCCAGCGACCTCCGTTAAGCTAGCCCTAACAGATTCATCTAATCAGATAAGCGGTGGTGAGTCAACGCTTAAGATGATTAAGAGGAGATTACTTAACTACGCCGTTGTTGAGGGGGATCTAGTGCCTTTCCAGCTGCTAGGATCCGTCATATTCTTGCAGGTCATATCTACCAGGCCCGCAGGCCCGGTAATAATTGATGAGTCGACCAGGCTAGTCTTGATAAATAAGCCTGCGCAGACTCTCAGGATGATGCGCGTCACCTACGAAGACGTGGGCGGCATGAAGGAGGTGGTAGAGAGGGTTAGGGAATTGATTGAGTTACCTCTCAAGCACCCTGAGCTCTTCAGGAAGCTGGGGATCGAACCACCGAAGGGCGTCTTACTCTACGGCCCTCCAGGCTGCGGCAAGACGTTGCTAGCTAAGGCCGTAGCCACTGAGGCCGACGCGTACTTCATAGCTATTAATGGTCCTGAGATTATGAGTAAGTATTATGGTGAGTCTGAGCAGAGGTTGAGGGAGATTTTCGAGGAAGCTAGGAAGAACGCGCCAGCAATAATCTTCATAGACGAAATAGACTCAATAGCACCAAAAAGAGAAGAAGTAATAGGAGAAGTAGAAAAAAGAGTAGTAGCACAACTACTAACACTAATGGACGGTCTTGAGGGTAGGGGGGACGTCATAGTCATCGGAGCGACGAACAGGATAGAAGCAGTAGACCCGGCACTGAGAAGACCGGGAAGATTCGATAGAGAGATAGAGATACCGATGCCTAACAAGCAGGGGAGACTTGAGATACTGCAGATACATACGAGGAACGTCCCGTTAGCGGAGGACGTGAACCTAGCTAAGCTAGCTGAAATAACCCACGGCTTCACGGGCGCTGACTTAGCAGCCCTAGTAAAGGAAGCGGCACTGAATGCCATAAAAAGAGTTCTTAACGGCGTGAACATAGATGAGGACATACCGTCGGAGATCTACAGCAACCTGGCCGTGAGCATGGACGACTTAATAAACGCGTTAAAAGCTGTCCACCCTAGCGGACTCCGCGAGCTATACGTCGAGGTTCCTGAGGTCAGGTGGTCTGATATAGGCGGCTTAGAGGAGGTCAAGCAGGAGTTGAGGGAAGCTGTTGAGTGGCCTCTTAAGAACCCGGCGTCTTACGAGAGGTTGGGCGTGGAACCTCCTAGGGGTATTCTTCTTTACGGTCCTCCTGGTTGTGGTAAGACTTTGCTTGCTAAAGCTGTAGCCACGGAGTCTGGAGCAAACTTCATAGCGATAAAAGGACCTGAAATACTGAGCAAATGGGTAGGAGAATCAGAAAAAGCAATAAGAGAAATATTCAGAAAAGCAAGACAAGTAGCACCAGCAATAATATTCTTCGACGAAATAGACTCAATAGCGCCGCTCAGGGGGTTCTCAGGAGACTCATACGTCAGCGAGAGGGTGGTGAGTCAGCTACTGACTGAGATGGACTCCATCGAGAAAATAAAGAACGTTGTGGTGATAGCGGCTACTAACAGACCTGACTTAGTCGACCCGGCTCTCTTAAGACCTGGGAGATTAGATAAGCTCATATACGTCCCGTCACCGGACGTCAAGGCGAGGCTAGAAATACTTAAAGTCCTCACTAGGAGGACACCCCTATCACCTGAGGTCAGCTTGGAGGAAATAGCTAGGAAGACTGAGGGATACTCCGGCGCTGACTTAACGGCCTTGGTGAGGGAGGCGGCTCTCAACGTCCTGCGCAGGAATCGTGAAGCTATCCAGGTGAGTATGGAAGACTTCGAGTACGCGTTACGTAAGGTACCGCCCTCACTAACTCAGGAAATCATCAAGTTCTATGAAGTATGGTCTAGCAGGACTAAGCAGAGACTGCCGCACGTGCTCTCACACCCATACCAAATATAGGTGTTGCGGGAACCCACAACCTTAATCACTTCAGGAAAGAAACGCTTATATACCTCGCTACGCTTTTATTATTGGCTCTAGGATATACTCAAGTCCTAGAGGGAGCCTCATTTAAGTGGTGATAGCTGATTGAGTAGCTCTAAGACTACCTTCAACATAGCTTTCAAACTGCTCGACGTGGTGGTCAGGAATGGCTGCATGGTTAGGGAGGACCAGCTCTACACAGAATTACGTAGCGAGTTCGGCATATCCTACTCAGAATTCGTTAAGTTACTCATGAGGTTAGAGATGCGCGGGTTAATCAAGGTTGTCTTAGCTAAGGGGAGCGTGAAGAACATACTCTTGAGTGAGGCCGGGAGAGAGCAGTTAGGGGTTCAGGATAAGTGTGTTGATTGAACCCTACGGCGGCGGCACTCCGTAAAGTAACACAACGTTATCCACTAAGTACTTCGTTAATACTTCCTCGTAACCCCCTCCCTTACTCAACACCTTCTCTACCTCACCACGTATATCCCAAGGATACATGACGGTGCCGGGTCTCTTCGGGTCGTCTATGAAGTCGCTCTCTACCAACGCTCTCGTAACCCCTGCTTCCAGAATGTTTGTGAGGAGGTCTTCCCGGCCTAAGACCGACATCATGTACTCAAACTCCTCCACCGTCTTGGCTAGGAAGGTGCTTACGTGGTGGAACACGACCTTATTCCTAGGTACTTCAGCAAGCCTCACCAAGTAGTTCACGGACGCTACGGTTGCTAGACCTCCCTGCTCCGTGTGTAGGTGGATGAGTGTGTTCGTGTCTCTACATATCTCTAAAGCCTTCAATAAGATGATCTCGTTAACTACCACCGACTCTGGTAAGGTCTTGTAGTGCGGTCGCCCAAACTCCCCTAACCCGTCTACCCTGCCGTCCAGTATTAACTTCCTGAGGTGGTCTAGTGCTTTCCCCACGATCTCTAAGACCTTACCCGTTCTGTGAGAACCCGCGATCCTCACTAACTCGTCCACGTAAGCCGGGTGAATCCCCGCTAAGCAAGCTACCTTAATACCCTCCCCCCTAGCCCTACCACACTCAACCACGTGCGACTCGAAAGACTTGATAATACCTTCTAGACCCGCGCTGAAGCCGTAGTGATTAGGCGGTAGTGAAACTAACGCCATGAACCACCCGCCAACCCCCCTAAACTTCCTCGCCACGGCTTCAGCTCCTAAGCCTGAAGGCGATACGTGGGCGTGCGCGTCCGAGAGCGGCAACACCTATACCACACTCAAAACTAATAGGTTGGGCCGGGACTAAAATACTGTTAGAACGGTTAGAGAAGGTGTTAACGTGTAGTGAGTTCCTCGAGATGGAAAATATATATAATTGCTTGAGTAGTAAATTATTGAGGGTGTAGTCTTAAATGAGCTCCATGATTAAGGAGTTTAACAATATCGCTGAGTTCGTGAAAAGTATTGACGAAGACTTAAATGATTATAGGAAGAAGCTCGCCGAACTCCTTAGGAGGTTGGAGGAGCTGAGGGTTAAGGTAGAGCATGAGAGAAAAATCAAGACAGCATTCACTAAGTTAGGATTAGCTGCTGAAGCGCCCGAACCTAAGAACGTGGTTGACTTAAAGAACGTCAAGATAGTGATGAACCCGACAGCAGACCAAGAATTAAGCAACTTAGAGAGCGTGGTTGAGTCACTCAACAACAAGATAACTATGTTGACGGCCATAAAGAAAGACCTAGAAGTTTTAGGGAGTCTTGACGTAGAAGTAAAGCTAACTGTCGTATACTTGGAGGGGCTCCCGAAAACACTCATTATAAAGTACGTGTAAGCGGATATTAAGGTTTTTAATTAACAGATAAGACACGCTTTATTTAAATTTACTTAATATTAGAATAACGTTTCCTCTCTTCGCAACCTCTGATATATTAGCGCCCTGAGCTTCAGAGTCCCGTAAACAGCTAGCGCAGCTATTATTATGACCGCTATTATGGGCAAGTACCTGAAGAATAGGGTGAGTGGCTGCGGACTCATGTACACTAGCAAGTCCGTATCCCTGTCCAGGGTTAACGTCCTGGTCTCGTCGAAATAGCCTGGTGCGATTACCTCAACCATTACATCACTATAGAACAGCCTCGTTTCAACAATACCTTCCTCGTAGGTGTTTAAAACCGTTATGAGGTTTCCTGTCTCCAAACTATAGAACCTGACCTCAGCGTTCTTTATGGGGGTCTCACCTTCCTGGACCCTGACTCTCAAGTTGTAGTACTTCCTAGTCACCGGGATATTAAGCGACATGTTATCAGTTAACTTAACTAAGGCTGGCTGCGACGGGTTATAGACTATCTCATAACTACTCGTAGGCCTCACCTGCACTACGTAAGTCCCGTAAGGCAAGACTATACTAGCGTTTTGAGCGATGCCACTCGCTACTTTAGTGTCGTTGACGAAGATATCGAACGTGCCTCTAAGGATGTTGACTGTAGCGTCTCTAACACTTAAGCTCAGAGTATAAGTATTTCTAGAGATTCTCACGACCTTGGCTGTCGAGGAGGCGAGGGTTAAGTTTATCGTTGCCGGCCTGTATATAGCTTCATAACCTTCTAAAGGCTTGACGAACACCGTGTAATCACCGTAAGGCAACACGAAATACGCTCTAGCTACCGCAGGATCCACTGTCTGAACCTCACCGCCTACCTCAACCTCTACAGGAGCGATTAACTTAGTGGTTAAGGCGTCCTCAACCCTTAACTCAAGTAGGTATATCTTCCTGAAGAGAGTCACATCAACAGACTGATTACTTGAAACCGCGAGCGTTGTCTCGAAGGATTCGTAGACGTTCTCGTAACCCGGTGCCGGACCCACCCTCAAGAAGTGTGTCCCGTACAACACCCGTACCTCAGCATACCTACTAGTAGTTGACGGTATCACGGTCTTGTTATCTACTAAGACGGAGTAGGGAGCTATTAAATCCCCTGACACTGAATCAACCACGCTCAAGTACAGCGTGAATTCTTTATATGTTAACGGGATCTCCAAGTAGGTGTCTGTGAAGGTGCTGACCTTAATAAGTGTTTCCGCAGGATTCACGTAAGGTCTTGAGTGAGTCACCGTTACCTCGTAGGTTACGTTAGGCAGTATATTATTGAAGACTACCACACCGTCTTTAGAAGGGGTCTTGGTCAGCGCCCCTCCAGGATACTTAAACGTTACTGAGGCCTCAGTAACGGATTCGTTACCGGGCGGAACTACCTTAATAACCGCTTTACCAGCCCTAAAACTCTCTACGGAGACAGGCTCGCCGCCTATCATTAAGTTCAGGTTCTTAAGTATCGTTAACTTATCGCCGCCGCAAGCCACCCCAGCACTAAAATCACTTAGCATGTCTGAATCCACGTGAGGTTCCTCAGCGAAGTTGAGGACTAAGTCCCTCCTCAGTAGTGGGGTTAGGTATGGGGTGAGCCTGAGTAATTGCAAACCTTCAGAAGTCTCCAAGAATATTGCTTGAGTCTCGCCGCCAGGGAATACCTTAACCTTACTTACCACCCCTCCAGCAACGTATGTGTTAAGTAATCTGTAAGACTTGCTACCACCGCCCTCAACCAATGAGTAAACCTTCACCCTACCATCACTCAACACGAGAACAGCTAACCCGCCGTCATATAGCGTTAAAGCACTACTTAACTCGGTTCCCGCACCAGCGTACTCCGTAGTTATCGAGGTTTTGCGGAGTAAAATATTCACCCTGACTAGTTTCAGGTATTCGTCTTCGGGATCGTGATACGTGATTAAGTAATCAGTATCGCCAATTCCCTTAAGGAACGAGAGTCCTGATGATGTAGGCGGTATCTTGAAGTTTATGAAGCCTGAGCTAGTGAAGCTGTCTGGGGCTTCACTCACGTTAAGAACTTCAATATTAGCTAGTAAGAACTCAGGCGTTTTGTAGTAAGCTGATGCGGGGGTGGTTATGGGCGGTGCGTTGAGGGTGAAAGTAGTTACGTAGATTTTGTCAATGTATGATGGGAGAACGGATGTGTCGTACGTGTAGTTATAGTTCCTCCCGTATATGTCCCAGACAGTTACCTGAGCTATTAAGCCTCTGGGTACAGGTACCTCAACAACGCCTTTGTCGTTAGCGTTAAGCCCGTACCTGTAAGTCAGGCCTTCTTCAGGGCTGTAAGCAATGACCTCAACTAAAGCTTTTGAAGCAGGTATTAATGTGTTGTTACTCCAGTAAGTCACGTTAAAGACTAAAGTAACTAGATCCCCTTTCTCAACCCAAGCTATGGCGAGCATTGAAGCGTCGTAGTAGTAACCATACCTATCGAACACCGTTAAGGGGGCTATGTCCTGCGGCAGTATCCCCTCATACGACTTTGTGGCGTTACCCACCTTACTACCAATCTTTAAAATACCGTTAGACCCTTCACTAAACACGTAGACATAACAGGAGGTGCAAGGCCCCGCAGCCGGTAAGCCTTCACTAACTAGCGCCGCCACCCTGTACTCACCAGACGGAGTCCTGAGCACCGCTGTCTCCTTAACGTAGAAATCAGCCCCTAGTATTGCATCAAGCATCTTGTAGATCCTCCCGCCGCTCACGCTGAATA
>JAJHQR010000067.1 GCA_020833255.1 Desulfurococcaceae archaeon
GCGTACTGCCTCCCCCTAAAGTCCGGCTCGATAAGGGTTTTTTCTTTAGGGTACTGTATGGTAGCTGGCTTCGTGAAAATACCTTTAATGATTTCCTTAAGTAGAGCTGGTCTCACTTCTTAACACCCCCTAACATCTTTAGAGGGATCTGGTACTTGACCCCTCTCCTCAGATCAGTGATCACCGCTCTCTCCATGCACGATATGCATGGGTCGAAACTCCCTAGAATGATCGGTACGTCAGCTATCATCTGGTCGACGTACGCGAAAGCTGAGTTAACTATGTTGTTTAGTGACGGGGTTCTTATCTTGACTCTGTAAGGCTTGTCACCGCCTGAGCTGCTGACGTAGTATGTTAACTCCCCTCTAGGAGCCTCAACTATCGCGTAAGACTCGCCCTCAGGGAACCTCCTAGGCAACTTCCTCTCGTCAGGTACTGGATTGCCTTGAGGTAGGTGTGTTAAGATATACTTCACCATATTCGCAGACTCGTAGAGTTCCCCGAACCTCACCATAGCTCTCGCGTAGCTATCGCCGTAATCCTCCGTGATGACGTTGAACGGTATCTCGTTGTACGCGTCGTACTTGTCGTGAGCTCTTGCGTCGGTCTTAACCCCGGAGCCCCTGGCCACAGGCCCTACTAAGGAATAAGCTAAAGCGTCAGCTTGTTTTATCCTCCCCGCGTCCCTCAGCCTCTTATTAATCGTCGCGTCCTCCCGGAATACTTTATGGTAGTACTTCACCCTCTCCTCAACCCTCTGAACGATATCCAGTATTCTAGACTTCTTCACCTCATCAATGTCTCTCCTGACGCCGCCGACCATCATGTAATCAGCTAATACTCTCTGACCGGTGAGTATCTCCTTAGCTTTCATGATGTATTCCCTGTCCTTCATTAAGTACATGAAAAGGGTCTCGTATCCTGCGAGCTCGGCGTTCACCGCTAGTATGAGCATGTGGCTGTGTAGCCTCTCCAACTCCATCGCCAGAACCCTCAAGTACTTAGCTCTGGGCGGCGGGTCCACGTCCAGCAAGTACTCCAGAGCCCTCACGTAGCAGTTAGCGTGGACGGCGTTGCATATACCGCAGACACGCCCTACTATGAATATGTCTCTGTAGAAAGTGTTTTTCTCAGCAAGTTTCTCAATACCTCTATGGTTATAGCCCGTTATGACATCAACCTTGATCACTCTCTCGCCGTCCGCGTGAAGCTTCAGTAGCAGGGGCTCGTGTAGTGCTGGGTGCTGAGGCCCTACAGGTATCTCAACAGTTAACGGTATCTCGATTAAGTGTGTTGCCTCAACCAACTCAAACACCTGAGTCTTTTCTTAAGGGGTAAATACCCTTAGACGAGATATCTTCCGGAACGAAGAAAGACCTCCTTAAGTAGGTGTTCCCCTCGAATAATACCCCTAGGAGGTCGTGGGTCTCTAGCTCGCCAGCTAGAGCGCCCGGAATCAAGTCGATGACCGAGGGCACGACCGGGTTCTCCCTTGGTAGGTACGCTCGGAGAACTAAGTACGCGTCATGCTTGAATAAGTTGATGAAGTAGTCGATACGTATGAGTTTCTTCTCAGGGAGGTCTGTTCCTTCTATGGTGGCTAGGTAGAATGATTCCTTACCCAGCACCTCAGCCAACTTAACGAATACTTCCCTGACCTTGCTTGCCTCTACCTCAATAACCAACCTATTAGGCTTCATGGCGTAAGACTTGACCACATACTCCTTAAGTGATTCAACCAGGCTTTGGCTCATCGCCATCACCTCCCTCAAGCTTCTTAAGCAGTTTGATGATGCCCTCAAGTATGGCTTCCGGTCTGGGCGGGCATCCGGGCACGTACACGTCAACCTTAACCACCTTATCAGCCCCGCCCACGACCGGGTAGGAACCCTGAAAAACTCCCCCGCTGAGAGCGCACGCCCCCACAGCCACGACGAACTTAGGTTCGGGCATTTGCTCGTAGAGCCTCTTAAGCCTCTCAGCAGCTTTCTTCGTTACAACCCCCGTAACTACTAGTACGTCGCCGTGCCTTACTGAGGGAGCGAGCCTAACCCCGAATCTCTCCGGATCGTAATGAGGCGTTATGGAAGCGAGAACCTCGATATCGCAGCCGTTGCATGCGCCGGTGTTGAAGTGCACCAACCACGGCGAGTACCTGATTATCTTAACCCTCTCCACAACCTAACACCTTCCCTTAATCCCAACTCATAACCATGGAACGGCTTAAAAGCATTGTTTAATGTTTGATAGGACGGAGACTACCTGCCCGAGAGGTATCCCGCCGTCGTTTAACGGGATCTTCTCAGGCATGAGTACCGGTATTCTCAGTTCTTCCAGAGAATCCCTAACCCCTCTCACGAGGAAATCATTCACTGCCGCCCCACCACCCAAAACCACGTAGTCCGGCTTGAATAACCCGCTATCCACTACCTTAGCCACCACCCTCCCTAAAGCGTGTCCTAAGCCGTACTGAGCGGTGCGTCCCACACTCGCTTTCACGTACGTGCTTAAATCAGCACCCGCTAAAGTCTCCACCAGCTTACTTAAGAAAGTGATTAAGTCGATTCTGTACGCCCCGTCGGAGTACGAGACCTTGATTTCCTCGATTAAGTCTCTCAATACCTCACCCCTACGGGAGTAAGCTTCCAGGGTTATGGCCGGCTCACCCTCGTAAGTCCTCACGTAGCAAACACCCAGCAAAGCGGAAACAGCGTCAAGAAACCTCCCGGTCGAGGATGACCTCACGTAGTTGCCGCGTCTAACTAGAGCGTGTAGCGCGTCCACCTCCTCAAGACTCCTCAACCCTCTAACAAAGCCTAGCTTAACGGCTACCTCCTTAACCTCCTCCGGACTCATGAAGGTTAGGAGGCTCGACGTTAAGTACCTGGCCGGTCTGTAAGTAGATTCGTCTCCTACGAAGGGTAGGTACGTGAGTGACCCAACCCTCCTATAACTTAAGTCCTCACCTATGGCTAAGACCTCACCACCCCAGATAGCCCCGTCATCGCCGTAACCCACCCCGTCCACGACGACCGCTACCGCGTTCCTCCCGAGAATTCTCTGGTCCGCCATCGTGGCTAGGGCGTGTGCGTAGTGGTGCTGAACCTCGAATAACTCAAGCCCGTGGTCTAGAGCGTAGAACCTCCCTAAACGGCTTGAGTTGTAGTATGGGTGCTTATCCACGGCGACGACAGACCTGCTTAACTCCACCCTGTAGTTAGTTATGATGAACTTAAGGTATTTTGAGAGATCCTCAAGAGTGTCGAGGTCGTCGACATCGCCTATGTACTGAGTTAAGACTACCTTATCCTCGAACCCTACGGCGCCCGCTGACTGTAGTTCCGCTCCGAAAGCTATCACGTTCTTAGGTAGCTTACGCCCTATCTTAATCCAGGTGGGGGCGTAGCCCCTCCCCCTCCTAAGCAGGACCGGCTTCCCGTCGGTGAACCTCACTACTGAGTCGTCAGCTCTGTTAACTATCTCCCTATCATGCGTTAAGACGTAGTCAACTATCTTGTTTAGCTTGCCGTAAACGCATTCCTCGCTAACGCACATGGGCTGCCCCTTAGGGTTGCCGCTAGTCATTATGAGGAACTTATCCCTCGTTTCAAGCAGGAGTAGGTAGTGTAGTGCTGTGTACGCCGTGAACACGCCCTCAACATCCATGTTCGGGGAGACGTACTTCGAGACTCTTGAGTCTTCCTTCTTAGGGAGGAGGACTATCGGTCTCTCAGGCGATTTAAGTATTTCCTCAGCTCCCTCATCCATTAACACGACGTT
>JAJHQR010000031.1 GCA_020833255.1 Desulfurococcaceae archaeon
TCCTGGCTGAGCTACGGGCCCCTAGAATGTGTTCTACTTGACTATTATAAATGTTTGCTTGGTTGAGTGTTTATCATGCTTGCTAGGTCTATTATCTTTTCTTTGAAGTGTTTCTTTATTATCTCACCCGCTAGGTCGTATACTTTCTTCGCTCTAGTGATTACTACGTAATCGCTTGAGGCTACCACTCCCTCCCCTCCTAACACCTTGACGTCCGCTCTATCAGCTAGTATTACGTCGGTTGAGGCGCCCAGCAAGTCCCTCAGCGTGTTGGCGTGGGTTGCTGAGTAACTGACGTTCTTGTCTAGGACTACCGTGACCTTGCCCGGGCTTAGATAGCGTAGCTCGCTCGTGAGGAGCCCCGCAGCCTCCGCGAGAAGCCTTAACTCCACACCCTTCCTGTAAGACTTCCTCAAATCCCTGACGAACCCGTCATCACATAAGAAGACGTTCATGCCCTCCAAAACCGAGTGGATCGTTAAGAGGACGTTATACCCGTCTACGATTAGGTGGTGGCCGGCCACGAAGCCCACGATCTTACCCTTAATCAATCCAGCGTCGCGAGAACTGTGAACACACCTGAGGAGTAAAGACCTCTCAACACTACTCAACCCATACCTAGAAGTAATCAAGTCTAGAACAACCTTCTGCCTATAACCCCTATCCAGCAAATACCTGTAATCCCTGGAAGCCTCAACAACCTCCAACCTAACGAGACCTGAGAACACCCTACATCAAGACCCGCCAACAAGCTTAAGAACCAACTCCCTAACCCTACCCACGTCACCGACGGCTAGATAACCCGTCGCGTGCCGAGCACCACCACCACCGCGGCCGCCGACAAGCGATGCGAGACCGCTCAACAACCTGCTCGCGGGCACAGCTTCCGAAGCTCTCGAACCTTCGGAGACCTCCACGTCAAGCCCTCCACCACCCCTAGGCGTTAAGACAACCAAGACCAGGTCCTCATACCTCTCACTCATCTCCTTCAAAACATCCCTCAAAGCATCACTATCCACCACGTCTAAGTAGATGACGGAGACTCTCAAACCACCAACACGCTCAACGGAAGACTCAATAAGCTTAACCAACTCCTTAACGTAGTACTTCCTGAGAGCCGAGACCCTGGACCTCAAGTCCTGAACCTCCTTAATCAGTGACTGAAGCCTTAAAGTCAGGTCACCCCCCAGCAAGCCCTCAGCAACCCTTATCTTACCCTCCAACAACCTAGCGTACTCACTCACCTGAGTACCCGCGACGTACTCAAGCCTGACAACCCCGTCAGCAATCTTCTCAGTCCTCACGATCTTCAGAGCACCCACCTCCCTAGTATTCCTTAAGTGCGTGCCGAAGCAAGCCTCAGCGTCAAGACCCTCGATCTCCACAACCCTGATCACGGGCTCCAAAACAACGCCGCCCTCATAAAGCACGAACCCGTACCTCTCCTCAGCCTCATACTTAGGCATGAAGTAAGTCCTGACCTCCCTACCCTCAAGAACGACCTTATTAGCTAAGTCCTCAATAGCCCTCACCTCCTCATCGCTGAGCGGCTTATAATGAGTTATGTCCAGCCTAGCCCCGCTCTCAGACTTCTCAGCACCCGCCTGCCACACGTGAGGACCGAGAACCTTCCTAGCAACCCCTAGTATCACGTGGGTAGCCGTATGATGCCTCATCAACTTATACCTCCTCTCCCAATCAATAACACCCCTGACGACAGACCCGGCAGCCTCGGCCGGGAGAGGGCCCTCAACCCTGTGGAGGATCACCCCACCAACCTTCTGAGTATCGACGACCCTGTAAGCACTGCCGCCGAAGAATAAGTACCCCGTATCAGCCTCCTGACCACCACCCTCAGGATAGAAAGCAGTCTCCTCCAAAACAACGTACTCCCCCACAACCTTGACAACGCGTGACGTAAACTCCCTCAAGTAGGGGTCCTCATGGAACAACTGCCTAGTAGGGCTCAAACCCCTCACAGCCTCAACCACCTCAGCAGGGACCTTAACCCTCTCCTCAACCTTGCGGGCAGGAGCTCTCGAATGCTTGGCGGCCAACCTATTATAGAAGTCCCCGGGAACCACGACCTCAACACCCTCCCTCCTACCAACCTCGGCAACAACCTCGGGAGGAACCCCGTGACTGTCGTACAGCTCAATCAACTCATCCAAGCTGAGACCGCTAGCCCCCCTCCTCAAATACTTCCTGACGAGCGAAGGAGCCCTACCCAACACCTCAAGATACTTACCGACCTCATGCCTCAAAACATCCTCGACGTAACCCTCCCTACCCCTCAACTGCTCGTACATATCGCCCCAGAACCTAATCTGCTTATCGAACAGTACGTAAGCCTCACCCAAATCAAAACCTAGCTGAGTCAACAACCTGAAAATCCTCCTCAGAACAAGCCTAGCTAAATAACCCTCACCACTATTAGACGGGACAACCCCGTCGGAGAGCATCAAGGAAGCCGTCTTAACGTGGTCAAGCAGCGCGTACACCTTAATCACCCTATCGAGGATAGACCCCAACTCCTCAACACCCAACCCCAACTCAGCCGAGACCTCCCTCTTCAACCTAGCGTAGAGCGCCTCATCCTTCGGGTTCAGCCTACCAACGTACTTAACACTCACCCTCAACACGTCCTCAGGAGGCTCCTCAACACCCAGCAACCTATGGTAATCACTCAGCAAACCACCGTAGATAGCGTGGAAAGCCGTAGGGGTCTTCTGAGTAAGCCAAGCAATCCTCTCAATCCCGTACCCAGTATCAACGATCTTGAGAGGTATCTCCCTGTAAGTCCCGTCAGGCATGGACTCATACATCATGAAGACGAGGGTAGCGACCTCCAACCCGCCCACAGCCACCTCGAAGCACGGGCCGGCGTTACCCCCGCCCTCCCACCAAGACTCCTTAAAAACAAGCTCGTCCTCGGGGACTCCTATAACCCTCGTGAAGAACTCCCTAGCATACTCCACGGTCTCGTGAGTGAAGTACACGTACTTGTCAGGGTAGTTGAAGGCGTGGTGACCCCCCATGATGAAGTTAGTTAAGTGCCTCCCGAAAGTATAGCCAACACTATCGATGTCCTCAAGCCTGATACTAGGCTGAGCAATCACTAAAGGATTAGCCGGCGGCGGGACGAGGCCGGAAGTCACGTGAGGCTGGAAAACCACGATGGAAGCTATGGTGAGGTATAGATCGTCCCTCCACCTAGCCACGACAGGGTAAGGCTTAACAACCTTATGACCACGCTCCTCAAAAAACCGGAGGAACCTGTCACGGACCTCTCTAACGCTCAGAGGACCTGAACCGATCCTCAAGTTAAAGAACGTGTAATCAGCGCATGGAGCGTCATTACAGTTATCTCTGGGAACCCTAGACCAGAAATAAGCGCCGCAAACACCGCACCTCAACCTCAGGTAACCCTCCTTCTCAAAGGACCTAACCCTGTAAATACTCGACCCCCCAACACCCAAGCAAAGACCACCTACCTAAGAATGAAATACGGGGTTCAAGGTAATAAAGTCTTGCTGACCGGGAACCCGTCAAAAACTAACCGAAGAGTGAGGAAATCCCCTCAGCAATCTCCTCCTCACTAACTTCCTTCTCTTCCTCAGCTTCCTCGGAAGGCTTCCCGCCCCCCTCAGGCTGCTTAGGTTGCTGAACCGGTTGAGCAACCGCCGCAGGCTGTGAAACGACCGGTATGTTGAGCTCCGGGTTCTTCATCATTAACGCAGCGGCTAGTGCCTGAGCTCTAGCGAAAGCCCTCGCCAAGATCATGCGGGAACTCTCAGGAGTTAAGTAACCCGCCTCGCAAGCTAGGTTGAGGGCCCTAACGTAAGCCCTGGCAATCACCTCGTTAATGACCTCGGGCAAAGGCAGAGCGACCTCAACAGCTAAGGTCCTTGAGGCTTGGGCAGCGGCTAGGAGATCCTTCCTGAAGCTATCGACGTCTAGCCTCAGCTTCTCAGCAGGTATGACGATCCCCTCATCCAGCACAGCCTTCACGGAGAGCTTCACCGGGAAAGCCTTAATCTCCAGCTTCCTCAGCAGTGAAGCGAGCTCCGGGGAAACCACGTCACCCGCTGAAGCAACCTTAGACTCCTTAGCTATCCATATAACGCCCTCCCTAACCATCGTCTTAATCTTCAGCTTACCGAAAACAGACATCATAGGGCCTGGAGGAATCCCCGTAGGGCCTTCCGGAACGTATATGTCGGCAGGCGCCTTCTCCCCGGGCTTAACATACCTTAAGACAACGACCTTATCAACCAAGCTAGCGAGAGCGAACGCGTTAAGGTTGGTGAATATGAATAGGTTAGAGCCGGTAAGATACTTAAGGAACTCGTCGAGTGAGGGAACCCCCAACTCCCTCAAAGCTCTCGTGACGATAGTGTTCTTAAGAACCCTCACAACACCGTACTCGCTAAGACTCTTCTTAATCTCAGCGAGCTCCCTAGCGGAAACACCCTCAAGACTCACAACCCCTAAGACCTTATACGTGGTCAGCAACCTCTTAACCTCGTCAACAACCTTCTCCTTCTCGACGATAGACTTCCTCACAACCCCCGCACGTCCCTCCCCACCGACCTGGAGGCTCTGAACAAGCCTAACCAACTTATTCCTCGTAGACCCCTTCATCACGTACTCACCTCGACAGCCGGACCCATGGTGGTCTTGAAGTATATCTTAGCTGTGGTCTCCAAAGGCTTAGCATACTTAGACTTAATGAAGTTGAGCACGGCCACAGCGTTCTCGACGAGATGCTCTAAAGGCATGTCCTCACTACCTATCCTGCAACCAACCCACGCCTGCTCCTTATTCCTCAGCCTGGTGGAGTTAGCGTACCTAGCGACCAGAGCCTTCAGGTTAGCTCCGGCTGGGATAGGTATGGGGAACTTACCTCTAGGACCTAGGGCAGGGCCTAAAACCCTCCCGACCTGAGTCATCAAATCCGGCTGAACCAAGAAGACGTCGTACCTCCTACTCAACTTCTTAGCGTCACGCTTGCTAAGGCTCTTCAACTCCTCAGGGGTTAGCACGTCGACCCCGGCCTCCCTAGCCTGGAGCTGGAGATTGCCTGAGGCTATGACCAAAACCTTAGTCTCCTTCCCAGAACCCCTAGGAAGCTGAACGAAATCCCTGAACTTAACCTCGGAACTCTTCGGGTCAGCACCCTTAAAAACAACGACTAACTCCACTGACTGCTTGAACCTACGGCCCTTACCCAACTCCAGAGCGAGCTTAAGAGCCTCAGCCAACCTATCCTCACTCACCATAGCGAATCACCTACTCCCCCACTCACCCTCATACTTAAGAAAAACGGGGTCGTAGAAGCCCTCGTCAATCAGCTTAACGACCTCCTTAGCGCTCTTGTTATCGACGCTCAAGCCTATCGTCGAGGCGGTGGAAACCAAGCACTTCACAGCAGCCTTCAAACTCCTGGAATTCATCTCGTTCTTCTTCATGAGAGCAACCTTAATCACGTCCTCAATACTTAGGTTACCTACCTTCTTATGAGCTGGATCGCCTGAAGGCCCGGAAGCACCCGCCATCTTCAAGAGAAGGGATGAGGAAGACGGCGACCTAACCTCAACCCTGTAATTCCTGGTATCGGTGTCCACGTGAAGCAACACTGTGACCTCGAAGTCCTTGAGGTGCTTAGTCAAATCGTTTATCTTGTTAACCACCTCGTTAACGTCTAAGCCGAACTGAGCTATGGCAGGCCCTACAGGCGGTTGCGGGGAAGCCGACCCGCCCTTAACCTTCAGCCTAACAGTACGCCACACCACCACACTCACCTCTTAACAGGCTTCACATCATCCGCGGGCAACGTGACCTCCATCTTGAAAGAGGCCTCCAATATGTTCAACGTGACCGTCCTCTTACTCACGTTAACACTTATAATCTGAGCCTTTAAGCCTTTAAAAGGTCCTGAAACAACCTCCACGATATCGCCTGGACGGAACTCCTCGAGAGGTGAGGCAACCTTAATCAACCTCTCAACCTCGTCCTCCGACAGGGAACCCATGGCCTGCCCCTTCACGTGCTTTATGTCCTTAGCAACCTTATGAACTATGTGATGCCCTTCAGTCTCGATTATTATGTAGCCCTTAACCCTGGGAGGTATTATTATCGAGTAAATACCCTTAGTCCCCGTATTCCTAATCAGGGACTCAAGCATTAAAGCAACGTTGAGTTCCTGGCCGGCGGTAGTCCTCAGTATGACGTACTTGCGTTGCTTACCGCTCTGAGCAACACCCTCCTCACCCAACCCGAACACCCCTCACAAATAACCCTGAACGTAGGAAAGTATTAAGTGCACGACGAAGCCCACGAGACCCACCAACAACATACCGCCCAAAGTTATCTTGAGTAAGGTCCTATACTCGTCGCTCTCAGGCTTCTCCGAGATAGCTATTATCTTCCTCCACATAGCCACTATCTCCTCTAACCTCATGCCACCACCTATCTAAGTGTTAATGCTGAGAAGATTATTAAGTATTAAGTCAGGGTTAAACTCAAGTAAGTCGTCGTAGCCCTGGCCAACACCGACGTAAAGTATCTTCTTCCCTAAAGTGAGTATGATGCTTAAAGCCGACCCACCCTTAACGTCTGCGTCAACCTTAGTCAGTATGACCGCGTCAACACCTACCGCCTCATCAAACCACCTAGCCTGGGAAACAGCGTCGTTCCCTACCAAAGCATCCAGAACCAAGACCTTCAGGTTAGGCCTCACAACCCTCACAACCTTCCTGAGCTCCTCCATCAAGTCCCTGTCCGTGTGCATCCGCCCCGCAGTATCAACCAAGACGACGTCATACTTGTTCTTGACGGCGTGCATGACCCCGTCCTTAGCTACGGCGGCGGGGTCGGCGCCATACCTACCCTTAATTATCGGGACCCCGACCCTGCCCGCGTGTATCTCCAGCTGCTCTAAAGCGCCGGCTCTGAAAGTGTCGGCCGCGACAACCAAGGGCTTCAACCCGTCACGCAGTAGCTTACGCGCCACCTTAGCTATGGTGGTCGTCTTACCGACCCCGTTAACGCCTAAGAACACGATGACGTAGGGTTTCTGAGACTCCTTAATCAGGGTGCTTAAGTCCCTGCCGAAGACGCTTCCGTCAAGCAATTCCTTAAGCGTCGCTCTAACAACGTCTAAGACATACCCCCTAGAATCACCTAATCGAGGAACCTTAGCCCCGACCAACCTACTAGCCAGCCTAGAACGGAGGATCTCGACAGCCTCGTAAGCCACGTCACCCTCCAGCAAACGCCACCGAAACTCCTCGAATAACTCGTTAAACTCCTCCTCACTCAACTCCTTCTTGCTTACGGTCTCGCCCAGAGAGCTAACGAAGCTTGCTAGAGCGTCCTTAATCTTACGAAACACTTCAACCACTCAATCAAGAACCGGTGCTCTTAACTTGCTGGGCCCTGGCCTGCTGAGCCTGAGCGAGAATAGAGTTAACCAGGTTCTCCAACTTCTCGTAATGGTTAAGGGCCTTAACCAACTCCTTCTGAAGCTCCTCAGCTATGTCCTTATACTCCTTCTCCCTACTAGACAAAACATCGAAAGCTTTATCTAGGGATAGCTCAGCGTAATACTCTAAACCAACGTGCGTTATGACCCTGTCAACGTGGTGGGGCGAGGCCTTAATCAAGACGTAACCCCTCCTATCAGCAGGAGCTAAGAACTCGGTAACGCCCTCACCCTTAAACTCCGTTAAGGCGTTGATGCTAGACCTAATCTCGTTCAACTCCTCCTGAACCTGGTTAAGCTGGTTCTGCAACGCGTCAATATACTTCCTCAACTCACTCATCTGAGCTAGGAGAGCCTCGAAACTCACGACCCGCTTCTCAGAACCCTTATCCGAACTCAACTAAACCAACCCTCAAGCCTGGCTAACTCCCTAACGACCTTCTTCCTAGCCTCCTCAGGACTTATCTCGACAACGTTAAGTATCTTTATGTGCTCCCTCTTCAGCTTATGCTTACTACCCATCAAAGAATAAACCTTCTCTAAAGCCTCCTCCCTAGTAAGAGCCCTAACCTCCAAAGAGAACTTCTGCCAAAACCTAACCCTGTCAGGACTGAAGAGCGCGACACCCTCAACCCTGAAAGTCTTGACCTCACTACCCACAGCACACACCATACATTAATACTGATGAAGCTTATAAAAACGATCCCGAAGAAGTTCGGGGCCTTAAGAACACTAAGCCTTGGAGAAGTTGAGGATCTCCATAATCCTCATTATCTCAGGACCTGTAGTAAGCTCGCCCACCACAGCCCCGTTATTATTAGCTACCAAACCCACCTTAACGAACCCGACGCCGAAGTTCACGGTGGCAGTACCGACCCTCACACCAAACAAAGACTCAACATACTTCAACTCCGCACTACTTAAATCCGGGTGGAAAACCCCGCTGAAGTCGTTGAGGACTCCTAGCGAGCCGACCGTAGGTATCCTAGCTAGAGCACCCTTCCTAACGGAGGGAACGCCTAACTCACTCCTTATCAACTCAGCCTCACTATCGCTTAGCTCGGGGTGAAGCAAAGCGAACTTATTATTGGCTAGTATGACGTTACCTAACGCTGTGAAGGTCGTTTGAACTATCTTGGCCGGGACCCCCGCACTCCTCAACCTATCCAGCTCCTCCTCCCTAGCGGTCTTCGGCAGCAACACAACCTTATCGTTGCCCGCCACGAACACCCCCAACAAAGTTGAGTCAGCCACCCTAGCCTCCACGACGTCCGTGCCTAAAACCTCCCTCAAAACCTTCTTAACACTATCCTCAACACCCTCCGGAACCAACGTCACGTTATTGTTGGTGAATATGTAGACCCCTATGTTAGGGTTGCCGAAAACCCTGAGCTTCTCTAAAGGCATGAAACAACCTCGTGAACTACTTACTCTCCCCGGTAGCTCCCCGCTCAACTACCTGAACAGCTAGCGAGGCCTTAACGACCTTACCCTCATCGTCTATCTTAGTCACGCAGATAGCGATCCTCGCGGGCAGGTTCTCGGAACTCCTTGAGAGGATGAATTCGTTGATTGAAGCGTCTAGAATTACCTTCTCAGCCTTAGTATGCCTCTTAACGAACTCGCGGACATACCTTAAAGCCCTGAAATTCCTTCTAGCCAAGCCAGTCCACTTAAGCCTGTTAAGATTCAACACGTATATAGATCCCTCAACCAACCCACACACCTCACACGTTCTTCAACTTACTCCTCCTCCAATGCCTTAACCTAGGCCTCCACGCAACCTTCCTCAAAGTCTTCACGACTACCCACACAGGTATCGCGCGGTTACTCTTAGCCTCACTAGCTAAACGTAGCTTCCTAGCCACGTGCTTAGCTCTAGCCACCACAATCACCTCTTCTCCTTAAACGTTATCTTATACTCACGCCTAGTCCTCACGTCCACGGTGTAAAGAATCTCCTTCAACACCTCCTCGTCGATGAGTTCCTTCAACTGCCCTGAGAGAGCCAAGTTTATTATGTAGTCCTCGACAGCCCTAGCCAGCTCAGGCTTAACCAACTTCACGTTAGCTAGCCTAGCCCTAGCCTCGGGAGTCATTACCCTACGCAGTATCTCCTGCCTCTGAGCCTCCCTAGCGGCTTCCTCCTCCCTCCTCCTAGCCTCCTCCTGCTTCCTGAGTAAAGCCTCCATCTGCCTCCTCTTAATCTCCTCTAACTCCGCGTCGTAGTACTCCTCACCCACAAGCAATCACCCATACTTACTTAATTCAGGCCTAGACTCAACCAACTTCTTGAAGACCTCGCTAGCTACGGAATCCATCAAAGACTTCCCGGAAGGGGATAAGGCCCTCCCCCTCCTACCAACCTTCACGACGAGCCCGGCAGCCTCAAGCTGGTGGAGCACGTGCCTGATTATGGAGCTCCCGCTCCTCCTGAAGTGAGGCGGTGCAGACCCCCTCCTCTTAAGCCCGCCGTAAACATTCCTGAGAGTACCCACACCGACAGGCTCCCCGCTCACGTAGAGCTTCCTCAAAACACTGGCAGCCCTCAAATACCACCAATCAGCGTTGTCAGGCACCCTCTCCTTATGAGGGCCTGTCTTAACGAACAAAGCCCACTCAGGAGGCTTCACAGACTTCACGTTCTCCTTCAAATACTTAGCTAACTCCTCAATAAACATGCTCGCAGGCACTTCCTTAACGTTCACCACGCTAGCACTCCACCTCCTAACAAATTAAGTGTTAGGTTTTATTAAGCTTTACCATACCTGAAAGAAGCTCGAGGAACCCGGGACCTGGTGCGGCGGCCGGGATTCGAACCCGGGATCTCCGGCGTTCTACGGATGCCTTGGAAGGCCGGCGTCCTAGACCAGGCTAGACGACCGCCGCCAAATAATAGAAGACAGACCCGCAATATAAATCTTAAGCAACGCCGCCACCAAACACCACACACCCTTATTATCGGCGGAGTCTTCATAGGTGGGGGGTGTGGTGTGGGGGGAACCTCCTGCGGTGGCTATAAGTTCCTGGAGCACACGGCGGACGCGTATTTCGAGGCTTCAGGTAAGACTCTCGAGGAAGCTTTCGAGTACGCGGGTAAGGCACTCTTCGAGACGATGCTGAACACCTCTAAAGTCGAGTGCAGGACGCGGAAGCTAGTGGTTGATAGCGGCATAGACGCGTATAACGCGCTCTACAGGTGGTTAGAGGACCTGCTGATAATATACAACGTCGAGAGACTAGCTTTCACGCAATTCAAGATCGCGTTCGATAGGAGGGTGAGGGACCCGTCAGAACTGAGCAAACCCCTCAGGTTCCTTGGCGAGGCCTGCGGGGAGGAGGTCAACCCGGAAAAACATGAGGTCAGGAACGAGGTTAAGGCAGTCACCTACTCGCTGATGAAGATAGTTAAGGAAGGCGATTGCTGGTACGTGAGCACGGTGCTAGACCTCTGACACACCTATTTAAGCGATCCACGCTTAGTTAATTCCGGGCAAGCTAATGAGTTTAGTTAAGGTAGTGATCGCTGAGGCCTCACTAGAGTTAGTTCCGAGAGAGATCTGCGACCACTCCGCGGTAGTTAAGAGCGCTAGACTCAGGAATAAGAAACCTACCGAGATACTCCTAGATAAGTCGGTACACTACCACGCGATGAAGGACCTCCCGGACTCCTCGAAGAGAGGCAGGCCCGACATAGTGCACGTAACACTGCTTGAGATGCTGTCCTCGCCGCTGAACATGGAGGGCAAGCTCCAGATCTTCATACATACTTACGGGGATTACGTCATAGAGGTAGACCCCAAGACACGCGTGCCGAGAAACTACAACAGGTTCGTCGGGTTGATGGAGCAGCTATTTAAGGAGGGCTCGGTACCTCCGGGAGCTAGAAAACCCCTCCTCAAGCTATACCCCTCGACAGTGACAAGCCTGCTCAGGAAGCTAGGCGTTCCAGGCCTGATACTACTGGACGAGAAGGGGGTGATCACAAGCCCTAAGAACGTCTGCAGGGAGGCTCTGGAGAAGGGGTTGCCGGTAGCCATAGGGGGCTTCCCGCACGGGGAATTCTCCAGCGAGGTAATCGCCAACGCGGTGAGCACGTACTCCATATACCACAAACCGCTAGATACTTGGGCAGTAGCTTCAATAATTATCCACGCGTGCGAGGAGCTACTCAAGATAATCCTATGAGTTTTATGCCGCCGCGGGGATTTGAACCCCGGACACCCCGGTCTCCGAGAAGCCTTCAGCCGGGTGCTCTCCCGGGCTGAGCTACGGCGGCCCAATAATAAAATTCTCTCAGGATTATTTAAAGCTTTCACACGTCCGCGGGAACGCTCCCGAAACGGTTAACAGGGAGTCAGTAAACCCTCTCCACGACGGGGGGCACGCACTTACTTAACATCTTATGTCCTCTGAAGATCTTGAGATTAACGCACTCAGAACCTATGCTCTCCTCCACCGCAGCCCTCAAATCACTCACCTTCCTCACAGGCTTGTTATTAGCCTCAACTATTATGTCACCTATCGCTAGCCCGTGCTTGTCCGCCGGGGATCCGGGAACGATGTTAACTATCACGACGCCCTCGCTGACCGGTAGTTCGTAGAGCTTGACGGCCTCCTCCGTTAACGGGGTTACGTAAACACCTAGCCAAGCCCTAACAACCGCGCCGAATTCCTCGATCATCTGGATAAACCTCTTAACGGTGTTTATCGGTATCGCGAAGCCTATCCCTTGAGCGTAAGGTATTATAGCGGTAGCGACCCCGACGGCCTCGCCGTCGACGTTTATTAAAGGACCGCCACTGTTGCCAGGGTTTATCGCCGCGTCAGTCTGAACCAGGTCCTCCAACACGATGTTCTCCCCCGCTATAGTCCTCCCTAAAGCGCTCACAACACCCATAGAGACTGAGGGGCCGGGCAGGCCTAGGGGCGAGCCGATCGCGAAGACTAAATCACCTACCTTAAGCTTGTCTGAATCACCTAAAGGCAGGGGCTCAGTATCCCTCAAACCAACCCTGAGTAAAGCCAGGTCCCTGTACGGGTCGACGACAAGTACCTTAGCCCTCTCCTTCCCATACCTAGGAATTAAAACCACGACCTCCTTAGCGTTCATGACCACGTGAGCGTTAGTGACTATTAAGCCGGGCTTCACGAAGAACCCCGACCCAGCACCCCTAACCTCCCTATACCTGAAGAATATGTCTATGCTGGGAACAAGCGTGAAGACCGTGACAACGCTCTTAGAAGCCGACGTAATCAAGTCCGAAATCTTAGAACTAAACTCCCTTAACTCCAACATACCACCGTTAAGACATAGTGAAATCAAGTTAATAAGGATTCGCAAAACATAAAATGATGTCGAGGAAAACAAAAGACATGAGATATCGGTGGTTTCGTTGAGGAGAAGCTCCTTAATCAAGGACTTGGCTATACAGAGAGCTAAGATACTTTACGACACCTCAGTCAAGATGCTTAAGCAAGGATTAGTGGAGGTAGCGAGGAAGGAAATAGAGACAGGGCTCAAACTCCTCCGTAAAGCCAGGGCGAGGAAGCCTTTAGCTTACAGGAGGTACGTGTGCGATAACTGCTTAATACCTTTAATACCGGGCTTGACGGCTAGGGTGAGGATAAGGAGTAATAGGAAGCAAGTTATAATAACTCTGACATGCTTACAATGTGGTTGGGTGATGAGGAAACCTTGCAGGAAAAAGAAGTGAAGAAAGTCTTGAGAGAGCCGGCTAAGGTGAGGGTGGGGAAGAGCGGGTTGAGCGAGGGAGTCATAAGCGAGATACGCAGACACCTAGAGAAAGAAGGGGTGGTGAAGGTCAAGGTACTTAAAGCAGCGTTGAGGGAAGCCGACGTAAACGAGATAGCTACCGAGACAGCTAGGAAACTGAACGCTGAATTAGCTGACGTGAGGGGGCACACGTTCACTTTGAGGCGTAGGAAGCGAGAATAGTGCCGCGGCCGGGATTTGAACCCGGGTCACGGGCTTTCCACGCTTAACGCGGCTCGAGAGGCCCGCATACTTGACCGGGCTATACTACCGCGGCGCCAAAACAAATAAAAAACAAGAGCTTATAAGTGTTTGCAGCACGCAACCACCCGGGTTAGCCGGCCCCAACCCACCACACCAAGCCCGGCGTCGCGGGACCCGGCTACCCAACCCCCTCCTCGAGCGACCGGCTTTCAGCCGCAGGCTTCCTAAGCTTCTTATAAACGTAGCGCGCGAGCAACGCGATGACGATTATCTGCGGTAAATCCACGACGTAGGCCGAGCCCTTAACGCTTCTGAGCTCTATTAATAGCGGGTAAGGCACTATCGTCAAGCCCCTGCTGAACGCCTTGATGTAAACGTAGCTATAGAAAGACACCACGAAAACACCGCAGCTAATTAGCAGTATCTTAGCCGTGTTCTCGTTTTGCTGAACCGTGTACAGGATCGCGACGACCACTAACGTAGCGAAGGAAGTAGCGTTAAGCACTGTGAAAAACCTCTGCAAAGCGCTCTCCTGAAACCCTAACATAGCTGACATCAAGTTAATCAACGTGAAGAAACCCGCAAATAATAGGAGGAAGACTATCAGGTAGGTCGGGTCTATCCGAAGCAGACGCGTTAACTCAGCATTTCCGGCACCGCTCATCTCAACTCACTAGACCCTCTTCTCATCATGCCACTAAACAATGTGGTTACCCGTTAATATATTCTAACGAGCTTAAGAAGAAGGTCGTAGGTAGTTTCCCGGGGGAACACCACTTAATGGAGTACGACTTAATAGCCGAGTCCTACAGGAGGAGGCCGTGGGAGATAGTGAGTAAGGTCTTGAGCGGTGAGACGACCTGGTTCGCCGACCTAGGTTCAGGCCCTGGACAGCACTCCAGACACCTAGCCACCCTCAACGAAGCACTCAGAGGGGTCTTAATAGACGTCTCCGCCGAGATGATCCACAGAGCTCTTAAAGAAACCCCGGAGAACCTCTCACACAGGCTATACCCGGTGCTAGCTGATATGAGGGAACTCCCTATGAGGTCAGACTCCGTTGACTCACTACTCTTAATAGCTTCCCTACACCACGTGGTGCCGCGTGCAGACCGCTTAAGAACGCTGCGTGAGTGCCGGAGGGTTTTGAGGGGTGGAGGTCTGCTACTAGTGGTTGTGTGGGCTAGGTGGCAGAAACCGCTAGTCCTCGAGGTCTTGAAGGACTCGCTCTCCTACGTCCTGCGAAGAAAAGAGAGTTTCTGGGATATAACTAGGTGTTCCAGGGTTGCTTGCAGGACCTACCACCTCTACAGCGTCAAAGAGTTAGTTAAGGAATTAGAGACCGCCGGCTTCAGAGTGGTTGAGAAAGGGGTTTACGTACCCGGGGAGGTCAGGAAACCTCTAAACAAGAATTACTACTGCCTAGCGATCAAGACTTAAGACTCTTATGCATGTACGGCGAGCCGGGCGGTTTCCTATAGCCTAGGGATCTGTAATAATCGCGTACACCAACACCTGACAAGACGAGTATTTCCTTAGCGTCATACTCCTCCGCAGCTATCCTCTCCGCCTCGGAAAGGAGTTTCCTACCGAAGCCTCTGTGCTGCCACTCCAAGCTACTGGAGGGTTCCTCCCCCGGAGCGACGGGAACCCCGTACACGTGTAGCTCGCGAATCAAGGCTTTCCCACCGCCAGCGACCTCAGGTCTGTGCGCGTGTTGCGACGGAATCCTCAACCTAAGCATCCCTACCAAGACGTCGTTCTGAGGATCCTCGATGGAGAGGAATTCCTCCACACCACCACTAGCTTCATACCTCATCCTGCAGATCTGCAGGGCCTCGAGTCTGGGGGTGATCCCCCTCTTAACCATGGCTCTACCAGCTTCCCTCCACCTAATCTCACATATCTTTATCCCCCTCCTCAAGCACTCCTCCTCAACCAACTCCCTCAGATTGCTTTTCCGGGGGCCGTCAACTATTATCTGAGCCGGCACATCCCTCTGAACCCTCTGGACCCTGACGTACTTAGGGATATACCTATACATCTCGGAAATAAGTTTTACAGCGTCCTCATCACTTAAGGCTCTGTACTCCCCCCTCCTCCACATCTCGTAGAGCTCGGTACCCTCAATGACTAGCGTTGGGTATATTTTGAGGTAATCCGGCCTGAAGTCAGGGTTCTCGAATATGGTCTTAATAACCTCGACATCCCTCCCTAAATCACTCCCCGGGAGTCCCGGCATTACGTGGTAAGCTACCTTAAACCCCGCGTCCTTCAAGACCCTGGTAGACTTGATGACGTCGGCCACGCTATGACCTCTCTTAACGAGCGTTAACACGTCATCGTACACGCTCTGAACACCTAACTCTACCTTAGTAGCCCCGTACCTGAGCATCATATCAGCGTGTTTCTCCAACCCCCAATCAGGCCGGGTCTCTATAGTCAAGCCAACACACCTAACCGAAGCTCTCTCATTCCTTTCTTGCTCAGCCTCCAACGTAGTTCCGGCCCGCGGGAGAGTCTCCGGGAAATCATTCATAGCTCTATAAACCTCCGTGATGAAGGCCTCCTGATAGTCTTGAGGGTAGGCGAGGAAAGTACCGCCCATAACGATTAACTCAACCTTAGAAGGGTACCAACCAATGTAGTCCCTGTACTGCCTCAACCTAACGTGGACCTGAAGGTAAGGGTCGTAATCAACCCTCCTAGCCCTCATTAAGGCAGGCTCATCCCCAATATATGATTGAGGAGTGCCGTACTCGAGACCGCCGGGGCAGTAAACACACCTACCGTGAGGGCACTTATAGGGCTTAGCCATCACCGCTACGGTAGCAACCCCTGACAAAACCCTCGTCATCTTCCTTATTCTCACACCCTCGCAAGCCAACGACCTCACTCCAGTAATAACGGCGTCGAGAAAGCTTAAGTTATTTCTAGCGTAGCCTCCCTAAGACAAGCCATGACAAACCCGCAGCTATAGTTATCAAGGACATCAGCAAGATCAGCTCCTGCGAGTGCTTCAACGAGAAACTTATTAAGTACTTAATCGTTAAGAGACCGACCACGGCCGAGACCGCGAAAGCCAGCATCAAACCACTAAAGGGTTCCGTGACCGAGACGTTGGAGGTAGAAAACGCTAGCAAGGCCCCGCCGAGATTAGCCGGGATGGAAGCCAGGAAACTCAACTTCATAGCGTCCTCCAGCCCATAACCCATGAAAACCAGCGCCGCGATCGTGGCGCCGGACCTGCTCACCCCAGGCAACACGGCCAGAGACTGCGCCACACCAAACAAGACGGAATCCACCAAGCTAACGTTCTCAGCAGTCTTGAACCCTCCCCTCCCCCCTCTCCTCACGAAATACTGGAACAACAAAAGCAAGCCAATCAATAACGTAGCTACCGAGAACTCAAGCCCTCTCAAAAACACCTGGACGACGACGTATATAGGGACGCCTAAGACCCCCGTCACCACGGTAGACACAACGAGAAACTCAAGCAAGCTATCCTGACGAAACAGCCGGAGAAGAACCCTCCTGAAAAACACTGCCGCAGAAACCACGGTACCGCCCTGAAGAGTCAGGGCCAGAAAATAAGACTCCAACACAGAGACA
>JAJHQR010000068.1 GCA_020833255.1 Desulfurococcaceae archaeon
AAGCCTATATACGAGCAGCTACCGCTAGCTAGGAGGAAGATAGGCGTGACTTTCCAAGACCCGGACGATCAGTTCTTTAACGCCACAGTATACGATGAGATAGCCTTCGCTTTAAGACAACTCAAGATTTGCGAGGATGAGGTGAGGACCCGCGTTACTGAAATAGCCCGCGAACTCGGGATAGAGTACCTACTAAGCAAGCTACCCTACAGACTGAGCGGTGGGGAGAAAGTTAAGGTAGCCCTAGCTTCAGTCCTGGTGTACGAGCCTGAAATACTGCTCCTAGATGAGCCGACCGCCTACCTAACACCCGAAACCAAGGACGAGGTGATAGAACTCCTTAAAAAGCTTAGGGGGGAGGGGAGATCCATCCTCATAGCCACGAACGACCCGGACATCACTAAACATGGCGTGAACAGGGTTGTGAGAATAGCTAACGGCAAGTTATTGAACGAGTAAAAACCTCAGGCTACTTCCCTAATTCAGTGAAAAACTGTTTTTCCGTGGTAGGGGTGAAGACTCAACCGGATTCTGTCGTGCTCTTCGCTTGTTCTTGCGTGAGGGTGGGTATTGAGGGTAGTGCTGGGAAGGATTCCTTCATCCTCTGCTCCGCGACCACCTTAGCTTCCTCAAGTATCTTCCTCGCGTCAGGTGTTGAGTATATGCCTACGCCGCCAACACCTATCATCTCGCCAGCTTCCATGACGGTTTCCTGCAGGATGTCCTGTATCTCGCCCAGCTCTATACCTATCTCAGGCAGGGTGTTCTTTATAGCTTCCCTAACGTCCTTAACCACTCCTACGACAGGTCCTAAGTAAGCCGCTACCTCACCTATCTCTCTTATAGACTCGATCCTCAAGCCTATCTGTTCTAGAGCGACCTGAACCAGGAAGAGGCTCTTAGCAACCTTCCTTAACTCAGCAACCTCGTTAGCGTACATCACAGCCCTGGTCTGGTCCTTAGATATTAGAGCGTCAACAACCTTCTCGAAGAGTTCCTTATCCCTAGCCTTAAGTCTGTCTAAGTAGACCTCAAGCCTCCTAGTCATCGAGTTCAGCTTGTAGTTAGCCATGGCGAGTCTGTATCTCAGGGGTTTCTCCCTGACGAACAGGTCCTTGATGTGATCGCCCACGCTCTTCTCCTTCCCCTTCCAAGACTTCTCAAACTCCTTGAAGCTCGAACCCATATATACTCCACCAACGAATGTCTTAAGAACAAGAAATGTTTTTAAAGTGTAAGGCCTTTTTCATACTCAGAATTGATTGAGGTGTGCTCGAGTGGTAGCTAATCAATTCCTGCGAGAATACCTGGACTGGACCCTATTAATCGAGGAAGTAGGGAGGACGGACCCGGCGAACGCTAGGTCTCTGCGGGATGTGGTTGAAGGAATTTTGATAACGGGTATGGGTGGTTCAGGGATAGTCGGCGACGTAATCTACTCACTATCCTCGGAAAAGCTTGAGATACCTGTGGTGTTGGTTAAGGACTTCCGAGTCCCGAGATGGGTTGGTAGGGGCTGGTTGGCAGTAGCTGTGAGCTACTCGGGCGAAACTATTGAGACGCTCACGTGTCTTAACGAAGTGATCCGTAGGGGGGCTCAGGCAGCTGTGGTTGCTTCAGGCGGTAAAATGATTGAGCTCGCTGAGGAGAGGAAGCTCCCGTACATCAGGGTACCCCCTAACAGGACCCCCAGGTCCTCGTTCCCGGCACTCTTGCTAGCAACCCTCAAGATACTTAAGAGTCTCGGGATTGATTTAGGGACTCCGCTGGAAGAGCAAGTAATAGAGTTTCTTAAGCGTGAGGACGTTTTAAGGCTGGGTCGTGAGCTAGCTGAGAAGTTAACGGGTAAAATACCTGTATTCATGTCTTCAACGAAGTACTACCCCCTAGCACTCAGAGCTAAGGACGAGTTCAACGAAAACGCTAAAACACCTGCTAAGACTGAGGTATACCCTGAAGGATTCCACAACGACGTCGTTGGCTGGGAGGCGTGGTTCGGGCCCTTCAGCGTGGTGATCTTCAAGGAGGTAGGCAACACCACCCTAGAATTCCTTAAGGAGACTTTGTTGGGTGCGGGCCTGGAAGTCACTACGTACGAGTTAAGCAACGCTTACGTAGAGGAAGTGATAAGGTGGTCTCAAGTAGTCGGCATAGCCTCGGTGATAACGGCGGAGAAACGAGGTCTAGACCCTAAAGAAACCAAACACATAGCTAAGTATAAAGAATTCGTTAAGAGAATCAACGCATAGGTTAGATAAGCTAATTCCCCGCAAACATAATGCTTATTAACCTTTTAACTTAATTATCGAGTGAGGCGAATTTTAATGAGTGAGCTAAGACCTATGGTTAAGGAAGCCCTGCTATCAGCGTACGCAGGAGAATCAATGGCTCAATCCAGGTATAGAGCGTTTGAGGAGGTGGCTGAGAGGGAGGGATTCAAGAACGTGGCCAGGTTATTCAGAGCCATAGCTTTCGCCGAGCAAGTGCACGCGCGAAACCACTTAAGGAGAATGTCTTCAGTAATGTCCGATCAGAAAGCTTGCGGTGGCGCGCCGATAGGTCTCGGCAACACCTCCCAGAATCTCGCTCTAGCTATAATGGGTGAGGAATTTGAAGTGAGGGAGATGTACCCTGCTTACGTAGCGGTCGCCGAATTCCATAAAGATAAGCAGGCAGAACAAACCTTTAGGTGGGCTCTGGAAGCCGAGAAAATACACGCAGAACTCTACAGGAAAGCTAAAGAACACGTTGATAAGGGGGAGGATCTCCCGATAGAGGGTAAGGTGTGGATCTGCCCCGTGTGCGGGCACACCCACGTAGGACCTGAAGCACCGGAGAAATGCCCTGTATGCGGGGTTTCTCGAGAAAAGTACGTTGGTTTTTAAGTTAATAAAATATTTCGTCCCGAGAATTAACTTATTAATTCCGTAGTTATTCTTTGTTAAGGTCTAGTAAAGATGTTGCTAGCTAACTGGAGACTCGTTAGGGAGCTCTTAGAGACTGTTGACGTTGCTTTAGAGGTAGTCGATGCTAGGGACCCCTTAACGACTAGGAGTAGGAGGTTTGAGAAGCTTTGCGAGGAATTAGGGGTTAAGTATGTGGTAGTTCTGAATAAAGCGGATCTAGTCCCTCGAGCTACGGCTCGTGCTTGGGTCAGGTACTTCAAGGAGGTTGAGGGGGTTAGAGCGGTGCTCATATCCGCTCAGAAGAGGTTAGGCACCCTCAAGTTAAGGAAGATCGTCAGGAAACTCGCTGACAAGAAACCGTTGGTGGTCGGGGTTTTCGGTATTCCTAAGGTGGGTAAGTCAACACTCATTAATACCTGGGCCGGCAGACACGCTACCAGAACGTCACCATACCCCGGAACACCAGGTTACACGAAGAAAGCGCAGTTATTCAACGTGGGTAGCGGGATATACTTGCTTGACACCCCAGGCATAATACCCGTGGAGGGCGATGAGGTGGAGATCGCCGTCAGGATGAACCCGATAGACAACATAAAGAACCCTGTCGCCACGGCCGTAAGCCTTATAAAGAGAATAACCGCACACAACCCTAAAGCATTCGCGGAAACCTACGAGATCAGCAGCTCGGAACCCGAAAACATATTAAGGGAGCTCGCCCTCAAGAGAGGCTGGGTCTACAAAAGCGATAAAGAACCTTTAATCACCGAGTCAGCTAAGCTAATCATCAGAGATTACTTAGACGGGAAAATAAGGTTCTACGTATTACCACC
>JAJHQR010000032.1 GCA_020833255.1 Desulfurococcaceae archaeon
GAGAGCTGAACCCCTCACGTACCGGCTATCCTAACCTTCCCGAATTTTAGGGAGGGTGCCGAAACCCCGTACTCAATCCTCAAATCCCTTCCTATCGCCTCAACACGGTGTTTAAGTAGCTCGTAGATATTCGAGGTGATTACAGCACCCTTAACGGGCTTAACTAACTCCCCTTCACGAATTAAGTAGGCGTGTGTTATAGTAGCGTTTAAGTGCCCGCTTACAGGGTTTGAGAGCCACTCACCTATAGTATCCATTACTAACACGCCCTCCCTGACCTCACTGATTAACTCGTCCAGGCGCGCCTTACCGGGCATTAAGCGTAGGTGGTGTGGTTGAGGCGTTGGAGCGGATGAGAAAGTCCTTGAAGCGTTGCCCGTGGATTCCCTTCCCTCCTTTAGCGCGGTATAGGTATCGTAGAGGTACGTCTTAAGAACCCCTCTTTCGAAAATCACGGTATCTTTCGTCGGATGTCCTTCGTCATCGAAAGGTTTAGAACCTAATGCCTCAGGTGACGTCCCCAAATCGACTACGCTCACGTCCTGGGAGAGTATCTCATCCCCAACCCTCCCGCTGAGGGGGGATCTACCTTGCTGAACGTTTAAAGCGGAGATCGCGGGGGTTATCATGACTGACAGTATTGAAGCGGTCACGCGGTTAAGCAGGATCAGCTCGTACACCCCGTTAGGGAGTACCTCCGCCTCAAGGAATTCCCTCGCTCTACTACCTGCCTCGTAACCAACATCCCTAGCCCTCAATTTCTTATAACTTCTCTGAATATCGTGCTCGCTGAAGGTCCCGGTCTTGCCTCCCTCATCAACCCGAGCATAAACGTGAAGGCCTGAAACCGTCTCAGCCCTGGTTAGAGGACCTCCGTAACAACTCACGTAGTCAATCTCGATAGACCTAGCCGTTACAGCCCCCCTAACCGGCTTAGCGTTCCTGCACCCCTCACTAACCGAGTCGAGAAGATCCGCAGCTACCTGCTTCAAGTCTTCAGGGGTGGCGTAAGCGGTATCTTCGTCGAACAGATTGCCCACCCTAGTTTCCGTGATTCTCTTATTCATGCTAACCCAGTTAGGATCCGGGGGGCTAACCTTAGCGATAGATATAGCGGACTTCAAGGATTTCTCAACACCCTCGCGACTCAGATCCTGAGTGCCGACGACGGCCACGGACTTATTAACGACCACTCTTATACCTAGTGAAAAGAGCTTGGTGTACTTAGACGCTTCTATGACGTCCGATAAAGTCAGTAAAGTCTCGGAAGTCTTGGTTAGATATACGTCGACTTCCGAAGCACCTAACTCGATAGCTCTCTTAACTATCTTCTCTAAGTCCATGCTCAGCCACCACCAACTATCAACTCCTTAACCATTATGTGTGGCCCCCCATCACCCACCCTCACCATCTGCGAATCCTTACCGCAACCTCCGAAGGCAGACGTAGTTATTCTCAGGTCCTTGCCCACCGCCTCCACACCCCTCAGGGTCTCGAGTATGGAGCCTGATACGACAACCCCCCTGACAAGCCCGCCTAACTCGCCGTTCCTTATGAGTCTTGAAGGACCTGCTGAGAAGGTGAAAGTGCCCGCACCAGTATCTACTTGACCCCCACTACTTCCTTTACCGACTAGGTAGAGCCCTTCCCTGACCTCCTTAATCATTTCCTCAAGCCCCCAATCGCCCGGCATCATGTAGAAGTTTGTTTGCCTTACTATAGGCATGTGGGTGAAGTCTTGAGCTCTCCCATTACCTGAGACTGGTAGGTTGAGTCGTGCCGCGCTCTCCCTGTTAGTCAAGAAAGATTTAAGCACCCCTCTCTCCACCACTATAGTCTTCTTCTTAAGACTGCCCTCATCATCGAAAGGAACGTAATAACCTCCCTCAACAACCCCGTCATCAACTATCGTAACTAGCTGTGAGGCTATCTCCTCACCCAACCTATTCTTGAGTATTGAGGTACCTGAAGCTACTAGATCGCCCTCTGTCGCGTGACCGAAAGCTTCGTGGAGTATTAACCCAACCATCTCGGGATCCGCGATCACGCGCGTTTTCCCCGCGGGCGGTAACGGGGCTTTAACAGCTTCCTTAGCGAGCTTGCTAACACTTTGCGTGAATTCCTCCCAATCCCTCCCCTCAACGAATTCCCAGCCTGACACGGAGGATTCTTGGTTAGAGACTCTCTCCATAGAGCCTGACTCAACAGCCACGCTAAGTTGCGCTACCCCGACCAAGTACGACTCGTACTCAAGATCAGCACCGTCAGAACTCACCACGTATCTCCAATCATGCTGGATGCCTAGCCTGCTCACAGAAGACTTTATTCCGTCAACGCTTAGCCCTGCCTTATTAGCTCTAATCATTAACTCTGTTTTAGCCTCGTCAGACACGTCTTCTGGTCTAATCTTCCAAGAAGACACATACCTACCCCTACTAGGTTCTCTCACACCTAAAGACTCAGTCTTTTTAGAAACCCGGGCAGCGACGATAGCTCTGGAAACAGCCTCCCTAACACTATCATCACTTAAATCATTGGTGGATGAGAACCCATAACACCCGTTGTAGAGAACCCTAACACCCAACCCAACCCTGTAAGTCTTCGAGAATTCCCTTAAAACCAAGTTATCCACAGTAATCAACTCATAAGAAAACAGCTGAGTTCTTACCTCAGCGTATGAAGCGCCTGAGGCCTCAGCCATTCTCAAAGCTCTTAAAGCTATATCTCTCAACAACTAAACCACACCAAAAATATCCTCAGTCTCAAGTAAATAAATTTTCGATTCATTAGAAAACTATATGAGGAAACCGTACTTAGTGACGTACACGTAGTACGCGATAATACCTAGTATTAAGAAGAAAGTGTTCACCACGTTACTGCTAGACCTGAAAAACCTTAAAGCCACAGGTTTCTTGATGAGCGGGTATAGAGGTCTGAAAGGCATCTTAGTTAGTAGATCGCACAGTAAGTGTGTCGTGAAAGCTATTATAAACGAGAAAGCAACTACCCTGAAGCTAAAACCTAGGTAGCTAGCTAAGTAACCCGCCGCTAAAGACACGATTATGCCGAAGAAGATATTATGCGTTATTTTCCTGTGAGGTAGCTCAAGTCTTAAATCTATGTCCGGTAACGAAGAAAGAACGGAGGACATGATTAAGATCCTGTTAGCTTCCACCCCAGATAACCCCATCATATAGAATAAGGCGGACATAACGAAGAGGTTAAAGCCTAGGTGACCCCTCCAATCCACTTCCTAAACACCGTCATCCCGAAGTGTTTTAGGGTAGGGAGGCGTTAACTCACCTCTCAAGTATTTCTCAAGTCCTTCCTTAACAGTGCCTCTAAAACCTTGAATAACCTCAACGCCGAGAACCAGCAGGTACGCCCTACTAAAATCGTCGACGGAGTCGCAGATCACTACACCGCCATTCTTCCTCCTCACCAACGACGCAGGGGACTCGTAACCCCCTACCTCAACGTAACTCAACTCGCCCACGTCCCCGTCTTCAAGTAACTCGACGAGCACTAAGTAACGCGCGCTCTTAAACTCCCCCTCTATTAATGATTGAAGACCTCTAAATTCGTTGACCGGGAATACTACCCTCAACGGCTCTCTAACCTCTAATAATTTAGGTTTACGAAAGCAATTTAATTTAAACACTCACGTAGTTACTTCCCGTAGAAGTGGAACACGTTTTTAATTCCGTACCCCCTACATGCTTAGGGATGTGAGTGAGGATACTAATATCGAATGATGACGGGTATTTAAGTCCAGGCCTCTACCTTCTCGCGGAGTCTGTTAAGGACTTAGGTGAGGTAGTCATAGCTTCCACGGAGTTCCCTAGGTCAGCTACTGGGCGGGAGATAACCTTCAACAGACCGCTCAGATTCGTTAGGAAGAGATGGCTTAACTGGCACGTCTACGTGACTGACGGGACACCCATAGATACGCTACACTTAGTTGTTGAGATACTTAAGTTTAGGCCCGACCTAGTCTTATCTGGCGTTAACGTAGGTGATAACTTATCGCTTCAACACATATTCTACAGCGGTACGGTGGCTATAGCTATTGAGGCCGCTCTCATGGGTATACCCGCAATAGCTTTCTCATCAGACGTAGAGAGTTTCGACGACTTCGAGCAAGAATCTTTCAAGAAGACGTGCGTGTCGATAGCTAGGAAGATAGCTGAGTACGTTATTAGCCGGAAACTACCTAACGACGTAGACGTCTTATCGGTTAATATCCCAGTTAGGTACAGGAACTGTATTCACGTGGCTAAAGCTACTAAGATTAGGTGGGAGGCATCGTATAAGAAGGGTGTTGATCCTAGGGGCAGGGATTACTACTGGCTAGCCGGAATAAGAAGCGTTGCGGAGCCCGGGAGCGACGTGAGCTTATTTGAGGAAGGCTGTGTCACGATAACCCCCCTCAAGATAGACCTGAACGTCAGTAAGGAAACCTTAGAGAAACTGAGAGATCTAGAAGAAATTCTCAAAACTAGTTGATCTGAAGCCAGTCTATCACGGCGAGATATCCAGCCCTTTAAACAGGGTCTTTACTTATAAATACTTGCTTTAAGCATAATTATAGGGTGGCCTAGGTTATGTTCAGAGGCATAATAACCCCTATGATAACTCCTTTCAATAAGAACTACGAGATAGATTTCGTAGGGGTTGAGTGGTTAATTAACCACTTAGTTAGGGGCGGGGTTGACGGGGTTTTCCCTAACTCGACTACCGGTGAGTCAGTCAGTCTATCGTTAGATGAGAAGAAGAAGTTGATAGAGAGGGTGGTCGAGCTTGTTAATGGGAGGACTAAGGTTTTGCCGGGTATAGGCGGTAACACCACGCTTGAGGTGTTAGAGCTCGGTAAGTTTGCTAGAGATGTGGGGGTTGACGGGGGCATAATCATAACACCCTACTTCTTCAAACCAACGCCGGAGGAGCTTAAAAAACACTACGGTAAGATAGCTGAGTCCTTGGACATGCCTCTCTTCATATATCATTTCCCGGCTTTAACGGGGGTCTCACTACCTGTGCAGACTGTTAAGGAGTTGGCTCGCGAGTATAGTAATATAGCGGGGATTAAGATAACTCACGACAGCCTCATCTACCTCAAGCAAGTAGTGTGGGAGGTTAAGGAAGTCAGGAAAGACTTTTCAGTGTTTTCAGGGCTGGATCAGTACTTCCTGATTAACTTGATGATCGGGGGTGACGGAGGGGTCGTGGCGTTATCTAACTTAGCTCCCAAGCTTCACAGGAGTATCTACGACGCCTGGCTTTCAGGAGACATAGCTAAGTCTTATAGTCTCTACATGAAGCTCCTCAAGCTTTCCAAGCTGATAGAGTCAGGGACCTCAACTATAGCCGCGATCAAGGCAGCTCTCGCGTCTGTAGGAGCGCCCATAGAACCAGTCCTAAGACCACCACTAAGCGAGGAGAAGAAAGAACCTGAAAGAGAATTGCTAAAGGAGTTCATGAACTACATCTTCTGATTCTTGAAGCGAGTCGCGCTTCAAGACCTAATCTCAACGTATAGCTCCCCGTCATCCCCGCCGTGAACGGCAAGGTTTTCAGTTTATAAATAATGGATCGCTAAAATTAGAAAGACTTGGTTTGAGTTTTATTTTAATTAAAAAATTAGCACGTTGTGTTGTTTATGTATGTGTTGATGTCGTTTAATAGGTTGTTGAGCCTAGCTCTAATCATGTACATGTTTTGAGGAATCGCGTTCAGTAATTCCTCTATGAATGACTTCATCGCTTTCAGCAGGTTTAAGTAGGTTTGACACGATATTCTCCCGCTAGCATGTAATAAGTTTAAAGCGTTTAGTGATTGCTCGAGCATTGTTACCCGCCAAGAGAGTTTGGCTTCCGTCGCTACGTAGATCTTAATTAGTTTACTTACGCGTTCCCTGACACGCTCCCTGACTCTCAGAATTAACTGCTTAGCTTCCTCTAACTCACTGTATTTCCACTTGGCTAGATTCTTTAATTGATCGAAGAGTGGCTGTACCTCATTCAAGGCGTTTGAGAGTATTGTGAGCGCTGTGTCTGGGTCTCCATTCTTTAGGGCTGTCTTAGCGTCCTCGATGCTGCTATTCAATATTATAGCGATCTGCTTGCTTAAGTTGAGGATTTGGTAGTAGGTTGACTCATTACTCACGTACGCCTCTAGAGAAGTTACCACGCTTATTATGAATTCAGCTTTCTTAGACGCTGCGTTGAGGTGTTCTGTAGCGTTCTCGTAATCCCCTGCTTCTATAGACTCTGCTGATTCGTTAACTATGTGGATTAACGCGTTAACCTGAGCTACCAGAGCAATCAATGATCTCTCAGCGCATACGGCCTTAACCCACTTAACCCTCAACTCTGTCTTAAGAGCTTTAGTGACTTCCTTGATTATGTCGTCAACCTCCTTAAGGATTTCCTTAGCTTTAGTAACGTTGCCTTCAGCGAGTGCCTGCCTCCCTTCATCAATTAACTCAAGTGCCTTAGATATGTTGCTTAACACCCATTCAGGGACCTCTACCCCTCTCTCAACCAACCATTTCACGGTGGCGTTCAGGGATAGTACGACCCTCTCCCTCACGCGGAACTGCGCTTCAGTCCTCCTAACGGCGAAGTCGTCCTTAACCGTCGGGGGTAGTTTTTGGATTACGTAGACGTATACGGGGGTCACTAACCTAGCTGCCTGAAGTACCTTACTCAAAGCTTCAGTCAGGTTAGTATCTTTGAGTCCCTTAGCCTCGTTCAAGAGATTCTTAGCTTCATTAATGAGTGAGGTCATGTTCTCGTCTAGGGTTATGTTGTAGGCTTGACTAAAGCTTTCAATCCTGCTAATCAATAATTCAACCCTAGATATTAAGACCTCTACAGCGTGTTCAGGACCTCTGCGAGTCTCCTCGACTGGCTGAGTGGTTTGAGCTGTAACTACTGCCGCTACCGTCGTGATCGGGATTACTGAGGCCCCGATCGCTAGCAACAGAGCGAGTGCCGCGAGCTTACTCCAACCGATCTTCACTTATTCTCACCTCACTAGAGATCTCTACGGTATTTAATATTAGCAATACTGTGAAACACTGTTGCAACACGTTCCTACCCTTCCGAACCCCTCAACTCGTTAATCCTTTCCTCTATCTTCTTCACGCGTTGACGGAGAAAAGACAAGAGCTCCTCAAGAAACCTGACCTCCTCCTCCCTGCTCGAGAACTCAGGTATTCTAGGAGCTAGCCACCTCCAGTAACAACCTCTGAAAACCCATTCAGAACCTCCGTGAAGGAGTCTCTGGTTTGGGATGAATGTTTTAGGCCAGTAATTATATTTCCTCCAACCCATAACACCCACCCACGCAAGAACATGCCGGAACATAAACCCTTAACTGAGGCACCCTACTTAATTACCTACTGAAACGTTTTTATTTCTTTCGTAGATTGCGTTACTTGAAGTATTGCTTAAAAAGAACACGCTCGCATGCTTTAATCGGTGAAGCGTGAATGAACCCACACCTTAAACTAAGCGTTCTTTCAGGCCTCCTCCTCTTCTTATTATCAACTAACCTCGCGTCAATGAGCGGTTACGCCACATTACGGCCTAGCGTGATTAACTACTACCTAAACGCTGACGGTTCAGTATTGGTTGAGTTGGTTTTCTCTAACGTCTCAAGCCAGGTCTTGGAGGTCCCTCTGGAACCGGGTTACGACGCTTCAACCCTCTACGCTGTAGACTCTGACGGCGCGTCACTACCCGTTGATTTAGTGGGTGATGAGGCAGTCATTAACGTGATGAGTAGTGTTGAGTGGGTTAAGCTCGTGTACGTCGTCAACAACTCCGAGATAATTGATGGAGTAGTTCTTAAGTTTACGTTAAGACCTCAGGGAAAGTGCGTCATACACGTGCCGGAGGAACTCCTACTACTAACGTATTCCGGGAACCCGGCGATAAGCATGAGTGATGAAACGTTACTGCTAGAATATGAGGATGCCGGTGTGGTAGAGGTCACGCTAGTACTGCTCCAACCAACCACACAGACCACCGTAACGCAGCAACCCGGAACTAGAAACGTTGTCCTGACCACGGCAGTTATAGCAGCTCTAGCAGCGATCCTCTTAGCCGTCAGCCTCCTCTACTTGAGGAGTAGGAAGCATAGGTAGAGGGTTGCTTAAAGAGTTTTCCGGTTCATCATAAGCTTTTGAGTTTAAGCCTCATGTTCAGGCCTTCTAGAAGGAAGAGGGTGAAGGCTACTAAACACAGGATCAGTAGTAGTAGCTTATCTGAGGTCACTGTTCTGTTGATTAAGACAATGTATGTTTGACTTAAGCTAACACCCAAGAAAAACAGCGAGTATATCAGTAGTCTCGGTATGAGTTTCCTCCCTAAGAGGACGTAACCCTCGAAGTGCACGGTCTTGGTGACTACGTAGCCGTCACCCCTCCTACCAACAATCTCTAAATCCTCTAATCGCTTGAGGTGGTAGTGCACGCTACTCACAGGCATGTTCAGCGCTCTAGCAATATCCCTAACGCCCTTAGGGTCTTTAGACTCGAGGAGGTAGACGTATATCTTGAGAGCTGCCCTACTCAAATCCTCTGCTTGAGCAATCACCAGCTACCACTAAATATACTGTATCGCCTACACTTAAGAATAACCGATTGTTCCAACCCCTGAACACCGGAGTTCAAACCATAGAGTTATCTATTCCTTAAACTAAGGGATTAAGTGAGGTGATGTAATGAAGCGGGAAGTCTTAGCTTTACTAGCTATAGCGTCCTTAATCGCGGGCGCATCACTACCCTTCATAGTGAGCAACATTTACGGCGAGTCTTACAAGCCAATCACACCAACCTACCAGTTGAGTAATCCTTACAGCGGGCAGCAAGTGAATACCTCCTTAATCAGTCTAGAAGGCTTAAAGAAATTCAGTAGTTACGAGGAATTATCCCAGTTCTTGAGATCCGTAACCAACTTGAGAACATTAGTTAATCAGCTAACCTACTACGGACCGCAGGGATTTCTTCTTGAGACCGTGGTCACGCCCTTAGCAACCATACCGCTCGCGTCCGGCTTGAGAGAGTCATCACAAACAACCGCGACCTCCAAGACCAACGTTCAGGTTGAGGGTATTGACGAACCGGACATAGTTAAGGTGAGCGACGGAATAATAGTGGTTGCTTCAGGTAGTAAAGTGTTTATCGTGAGCGTACCCGGAAAGACTGTTTCAAGCGTGCTCGTGCTGGATGAGTACGTGCGAGGCTTGTTCCTCTACAAGAATAGACTAGTGGTTATTACGGAAACATACGTGAAGCACCCGATAGTCCCGGAAACAGAGTGCAGGTGCTTCGTAGTACCGTCCGGAATACCTAACGTGAACACCTACGTGTTCGACGTCAGTAACGCCAGCAACCCATCCCTAATAAACAAGATCACGGTAACCGGCAGCATGCTGAGTTCCAGGCTCTCAGGGAACTACCTGTACGTAGTAACTAACACGCCCGTCAGCGAGTCCATAATACCCCTAGTTAACGAGAAGCCCGCACCCCTGGAAACCCTCGTGGTCGTGGACGTGATCCCCGAAGCATACACGATGATGCTAGCGCTAGATCTCGACGAACTAAACTACACGACGTACACCTTCATGACGGGCGGCGGTAGCTGGCTATACATGTCACTCAACAACCTCTACATAGCTCGCGGAGCCGGGTTTAGCTATCTAGACGCGTACGTGCTGACGTTAAGAACATTCACTAACTACCTACCTGGGGACGTAGCGAGCAAGATAAGTGGTTTGATAGATGCAGTGCAATTAGACGCTGCACGCGAGAAGATCGAGGACTACCTCCTAAACATGAGTGAGGAAAGCCGTAAGGAGCTGATTACTAAAGTAGTTAACGAGGTCAACAAGGAGCCTAAACACGACTTAACCACGTTCTACGTGTTTTCCGTGGAAGGACTCACGATAAGTTTGAGGGGCTCGTTCAACGTCTCAGGACACCTACTCGACCAGTTCGCTATGGAGGAAACAGGTAACTACTTCATAACCGCTACGACGGACAACAACTACTCTATAGCGGTGTCTTTCGTGCCCGCCCCCTACCAGATATATGAGACAACCACTAAGAGATCTAATGAGGTGGTCATTCAGGAGTGTTCGGCTGACGCATGCGTAACCAAGAGTTTTCCGGTAGTTGGTAGCTGGGATCAAGCCCCTTACTGGTATATTAGGCCCAGGCTCATAATATACGTGTCATTCACCGGGGAGGTAAGTAACAACGTTTTCATAACGAACTTAACCGACCTCAGCGTAGTAGGTTCTTTGAGGGGTCTCGCACGCGGGGAGAGAATATATTCGGCTAGGCTAGTAGGAAACGTCTTCTTCCTAGTCACGTTTAGGCAGGTAGATCCTTTATTCGCTATAGACGTTTCAGACCCTGAGAATCCTCGAGTATTAGGCTTCCTCAAAATACCTGGTTTCAGCGAGTACCTACACCCCTTACCAGGTAATAAGTTGCTGGGCATCGGTCTTGAGGACAGGTCTCTCAAAATATCCTTATTCAACGTCACGGACCCAACCAACATGAGCGAGATCGCGAAAGTTCTTGTGTATTCCGCTTGGTCTCAAGCACTTCAAGACCACCACGCAGTAACGATATACCCTGAAAAAGAGCTGGTCATGATCCCTATCACAAGCTACTCAGCAAGCTACGTATCTAACGGAGCTCTAGTGGTGAGATACGGCAACAACGAGTTGAAGGTTGAGGCAATACTGCCTCACGAGTACTGCTTAAGGGTAGCTTACGTAGGTAACGAACTATACACCATATCCTCAAACCTCATAAAGATATTCAACGCGAATACCTACGAGGAGCTAGGGCAAATAATTCTTGAGAAGTAAAAACGTTTTTAATTTAAGTAAAAAATATTTTAGTGATTGATTCATGGGTAGTTAGGCACTACTGGCGGTAGCTTAACTCTTCTAGAGTAGATAATATTCAGCACTCTGTGGAGCACTACCAGTAATATTATCCCGGCAGGGAGTAGTACTAATGGGCTCGTGATTCCCGCCGCTAATAAAGCGTAGAGTATAATGCCCACGAATCCTGCGGTAAGCGCGTAAGGTAGTTGTGTTGAGACGTGGTCTATGTGATCTGACGCGGAGAACATGGATGACATGATGGTTGTGTCACTTATTGGTGAGCAATGGTCCCCGAAGATACCGCCCCCGAAAACGGCACCTATGGAGGCGAAAGCCATTAAATACGCGATGCCTAAGTTGTCCGGGTATTGTATGAGAGCTAGCTTCCAAGCCATAGGCACGGCTATAGGCATCATGACCCCGAAGGTCCCCCAGCTAGTGCCTGTAGTGAACGATATGAACATTGAGGCTAAGTATATTATCAGCGGGACCAGAAACACGGAGAGTCCGGCTACCACCGCTCCGTGAATCACGTATTCGGCCGTACCTACCGCGTCAGTCGCTGACTTAATACACCACGCGTGGAGCAAGATAGTGTTGGGTAGGACCATCAAGTACATGCCTCTGACAGTCTGCTTCATTACCTCACTAAAACTCATTAACCGACCTAGTAATACCCAAGCAAACGTGACAAAGTATGTCGCCATGCCGGCCCAGAAGAGTGCTTTAGCCGTGTCAGCATTCATTAAAGCGTCCGTGAAGGGAGTCTCCCAGAACCTACTGAGTTCTTCGGCGCCGGTAGCCCACAAACCTAATAATGTGACTAAAACCAAGACTATCATGGCTATCGCGAAAAGCCATCCTGAAGCCTGTTTTTTAGAGGTTGGTTCCGCGCCCAGGACCTCCTCGGTGGGTAGTAGAGGTGTTGCGCCATCCCTTACCACCTTCCCCTCCCTCACCGCTCTCCACTCAGCCTGAAGCATTGGCCCGTAGTGCCTCCTGGTGAGGACTACCAGGAACACCATTATTATGGCCAGGATTGAGTAGAAGTGGTAGGGAACGGCGTTCAACCACATATAGTACGCTTCATATTCAGGAGCAACGCTTATCAGCCCGGCTTTAGCCTCCTCACTCAGAGTCACTATAGAGTCTCTTATTAGACCGACCTCATATCCGATCCAGGAGGACACGAGGGCTATACCGGCAACGGGGGCGGCGGTAGAGTCGACTATGTAGCTCAGGAGTTCCCTGCTAACCCTGAGTTTATCGCTTACAGGCCTCATAGAGTTGCCGACTATGACCGTGTTCCCGTAGTCGTCGAAGAATACTGCGACGCCTAGGAGGGACGCTGCCGTGCTCGCGCCTCTAGCACTCCTGATTCTCGAGGAGATTGCTCGTGCGGCTGAGTGAACAGCTCCTGAAGTGTAGAGGAGGCCCATGAAAGCCCCTAGAACGAAGTCGTAGAGGAGTATCGCGGCATTCCAGGAATCTGTTGCATTCTCTATGTACCAGTCAATTAGCTGTATAGTACCGCCTACCGGGTTATACCCGGCAATCATTAAAGCACCTACCCACACGCCAGCGAATAAGGCCGGGATGATCTCGCCCGTAGCCATAGCTAAAGCTATCGCGAGCAACGGAGGTAATAACGGGAATGTAACGTATGGGAACCTCTTCTCCTCAGGCATGAAATCTGCTTGAGGCGGCACAAAAGCGATTAAAGCAATCACTATTACTAGTAGAACTATAGCCAACTTGAAGATTTTTCTATTCATGCACTAACACCTGATTACATTTACATCAACTAGTTATACGTGGCAATGGTTTAAAAACTTTAAGGTTGTCCTAGACCTCGTATAGCGGGAGGCTTAAGCACGTCACACCCCCATCACATTTCCTGAACTCGGAAATCTCTGCTTCAATAACTTTATAACCCTCCCTCCTCATAATCTCGACAGTCTTAGGATGTCCCTCAGGGACGAGCACTTTGTTATCGCCCAGGTATAGCATGTTAGCTGCGTAAGCCTCCTCTAAAGGCACGCGGACGAGCCTGAAGCCGCTAAAGTATGAGGGGTCAACGAGCTCAGGCACTATCACTAGAGTCTTGTTACCGACGTAATTAACGGCTGAGAGTAGGTGGAACACCTTAGTAGCGGGTACCCCGACAACCCTGAAGCCCTTGAAGAAATCTCTTAAAGCCTCAACCCCGTACGCGTTTGTTCTGCTGGTAACCCCGACGAATACTACGCCTACATCAGTAACTAGAACATCCCCACCCTCTAAAGTAGCCGGCTCCTTAACGTCCACTATCTCGAAACCCATCCTACTCAAAAAGTCACGAACACTTAATTCCTCCCCCCTCCTACTAGGTTCGCCAAACCTGGAAATTAAGGCACGCTTGACAGCAGACCTCACGACGGCGGTATCTTGAATGAAGACTGAGTCCGGGAAACCTTCAAGTAGCGGCAACTCATAAACCGTAATACCTTCCTCTCGAAGAATCCTCACGTAGTTCTCATGTTGCTTAATCGCTAACCCGTAATCGACGGTATTTCTTAAAGGATGTGTTGACACACACTTAACGAGTTCCTTGATCGGGGGTCTCACTATAACCGAATTGTACAGCCTACCCTCATTAAATACCCCCTTTGCGCGCACCCCACCAAACCCTGAACTCATTTAATGTCCCCTAACAAGATTCATTGAAGAGTAAATTAAATACGAACTAGTTACCGAGAAACGATTGCTTATAATGTTTCCTGAGCATATAGTTTACGGGGGAACGTATGAGTAATGCGTCATTTGAGAAGATGAGTAAACTTGAGAAAGAGTATTCTAGGAAATTAGCTGAATCCGCTAAAGACGTTAAGAACCCTGTAGTTAGGGTAGTTATGGTTGCGGTAGCTCAGGATTCTCTTAAGCACTCAATGATATATGATGCGATGACTGAGTTACTTAAAGGTGAAAGACCTTTAATAGGTGAGGTCGAGCTAGATAGGATTGCGGGGGAGATCGAATACCATATAAGAACTGAAGAAGAAATGATTAGGTACTTGAAGGAGACGCTGGAGAAGGGAGTTGATAATAAGGCTATCAAGTTCTTCCTAGAGACGCTCTTGAGAGACGAGCTATACCACCACGCACTACTTAAGAAAGTCCTTGAGATGATCGTGCGGAGAGAAGCTTTCACGGAGAGCGATTTATGGGATTTAATCTGGAAGGAAGCAACATTTCACGGAGCTCCCGGCGGTTAAGAACCCGATCAACTCCATGCATATTTATTAACTTTTTACGCAATAATCCTTTGGTGGTTTTAAAGTGTCACACGAACTAATTAAGAAAAGTCAAGAGATTGAGGAAAATGCGGCAAGTTCCTACCTACACGCTATCCGAATACTCAGACTTCAGGGGGTGGAGGTACGGGATCTCGAGAACGTAATTAAGAAGATAGCTATAGAGACTCTAATCCATAGAGAGATAGTTAAGGGTATGCTTAAAGCATATGAAGAAGCTCTCAAAAGAGAGAGCGAGGTAATGAAAGAAATAGAGGAATTGAAACCGTCTGCTAGGGAGAAAGCAGTTATAGTGAGGCTTCTTAAAGATCACTTACTAATAGAGAGTGAGATGATCGATTACTACAAGAAGCTCGCTCAAGAACTACCATACCCCGTGCTGAAAGAACTAGCTGAATCTCTCGCTAAGAACGAGGAAGAACATCATAAACTAATCTCTTCTCTAATAAAGAAATACGAAGAATAACGAGAAAATCCGGCTAACAATAGTTAAAAAGTTGATTATACTTTTCAACATTCAAGTCCTCACGTGCTTAACTCAACCATAGCGAAGCCGGGAAGTCTAGTAATGAGTTTGTGATGATTCGTGAATAGCTGTGAATACTCTCAAAGAATCTTGTAACCTTCATGATAAACCACCCGCCATACGACCACAAAACACAGCGAGTAGCGAACGCTCTTAATGAGTTCGTGAAGATTTTAGAGTTTGACATCGAGATTAGCGTCGTGTTTTAGCTCATTACTATTACGACAAGATATAAAAACCCCTTTTAGACAATTGTTGTGGTGGTCGAGTTGAGGAATAAGAGTAAGGTAATTGATTCTCTGAAGGTTATTAGGAGGTTCTATGATAGGGTTGGCTGGAAAGATAAGGTGGATGAAGTAGATGAGTTATTCATTAATTCTCTAGCGGAGTTTTCGTATTAAACGACTATAAGGTAACGTCTATATTACTTAACATGTTTTTTAGCAAGGGCTTACAACCCTCAGGTAACCAAGAATTAATCATTTCTTCTATGGTTGTTTTAGAGTTTAACACTATCTCCTCCACGTCCTCGTAACCTGTCTTGAGGTAGCGTATCCCTTGAAGATACGTTGCTAGCACATCCGAGAGCTTCACTATTCTTGCTTCGAGGGTAAGACCCTTACTCAGGTCGTCAAGCAAGTCTACGTAGCTACTTAAGTTTAGTTGTTGCGCCACCTCCAACTCAATCTTAGTGAAGAGTTCTGGTGCTCTCGCCTTAACTAGCTTCACAACATCCCCTACCATTACCTCAGGCACGTCGTGCAGTAAGCTCATCTTCAAGACCTTCTCGACATCAACATCGGCACACCCTCTCCTCAGCCCGTCAGCTAAGTACATACTAATCAACATTACCTCGAAAGTGTGGGCAGCCACCGTCTCAGCAACAGAGTTCGGAACCCCTCTTATCACCCACCCACTCCTAACAACATATTTTAGATTCGCGATCTTTTCTAGATTCATCCACACACCACATGAATTCCTGAAAACCGATTAAAAACTATCTACTCAAATAACGAGGTATGAGACAATGTACGAGGTAATCACAGCAATTAATAAATAGAAAAACATCACGACCGCCACCTCCGCGCGCGATTCAGGCATTTCCTTACCTATAAGGATTCTCACAGGGTAGGTAATCACGTTACTCAAGACTTTAGGTACTAACATGATGAACGGGGTTTGCTCTGCGTAGCGAAGATACTCAACACCTAACCTCCTCCTCAACTCAATCTCCTCAATCAGCGCCACGCCAAGAACTATTGAGACAGCTATCAGCCAGGGCAACCCTGGCGCTGGCGGGGACCACCCCCTACCCCCCTCAACCACGCTGGCTAGGGATAGGAGGCCGTAACTCCATATTATGAATCCCAAGTATTGGGGATGTCTTGAGAGCCTATACACCCCCCTAGTACTCAAAGCCCTGTGCCCTAGCTTGTCGCTCACCCACGTCATCACACCTAAGAAGAAGATTGCTAGCCCAACCACCATGAACGCGAAACTCACTGGGACGGAGAAATCCCCGCTTAATTCAGGCATCACCAACCTAGCGATCCACGTGATCACGGAGTTAATCACCCAAACAGGGACGTAAGTAATTAAGCCTAGTCTAAAGAAGATTTCCGAATCTATGAACGGAAGCCATAACAGTCTTAACACACCGACACCGGCTAAGAAGAACATGGTGAAAGCGAAGTACCCTATCGTCGGTAGGTAGAGAGCTAGAGACCCTAGCAAAGACAGCTTAGTCTTATTGAGCAAGAATCCGACGCCCACCACAACAACAATAGCCGCTAACCCCGCGTAACCAAATATTCTTAAACCAGACTCTAGCTCCTGACATCTGGGAAAATCCGATAAGAGCACGCAGTCGGGAACGAAGCCAAGCATCCAACTATTAACTATCCTGATGACCTCAAGCGAAACGTAAACTAAAGCCAGAGAAAAAAGCACTGAGAAACCTACGGACACTAACAACCTATACCTACTCAACTAACTCCCTCCCCGCCCTCCTAAGAGCGAAGCTCCAGCCATAATATCAACTACGATAAAATT
>JAJHQR010000046.1 GCA_020833255.1 Desulfurococcaceae archaeon
TATGGCCATTAGCTGAGGTGGTGTGAACTCCTCGAACCTACTCTTAAACCACTCTATCACGTAATCTCTTAAGTATTGCCTCGCGTCGAATCCGGCAACACCCTCACTAACTACCTCAGTCAGTTCCCTCCCCAATACAACTCTCTGACTTTCTTATAATTAGCTTAAAGTGTGAGGAATTTAAACCTTCTTAAGAGAATCTTAATCTAGGTGTGAGGGATGGTTAAGCTGATTATATGGTTAATAATCTCCGCACTTTTCCTAGCCTCGGTTGTGGCAGGGTTTTACGCGTCGCAACAACTAGGTCCTATAGTCAGGGAAATTCTTAAGGAGCAGTTCAGCCCGTTAACAGAGTACTACAACACCTCGGATATGAGGTCCTTGCTCTTACTAAGTTTAACTATATTCGCTAACAACATGAGGGTAGCGTTACTGAACATAGTTTTCGGTGTTTCTTTAATAGGTCCTGCAGGCGTTATGTCAGTCAACGGGTTTGTAGTGGGATTAGTCCTCTCAGCACAAGAAGACGTGATGAGGGGGGTCCTCCTCATACTCCCTCACGGGGTCTTAGAAATCCCGGCGCTAATTTACTCGGCCGTACTAGGAACACACCTAGGCATAACGATACTAACTAACTCGCGGAGAAACCCGGCTAAAGTCAGGGAAACGTTTAAGGACGTAATACGTAAGATACCTATAATAATCTTAATACTCATACTAGCAGCCCTGATAGAGGTTTTCGTTAGCTTACTGCTGGTAGCACCGCTGGTCAGGGGTTAATCAAGCACGTGATCTTCGACGAACAGTGATAACAACTTATAATTACTCGTTAAAAGATATAATTGAATGATGAAAGTCATGCCCGCCGAGGAGATGAAGATCTTCGTGGGTATCTGAACCGCAATATCTCTTCATGAGTGCTCGTGGTTTAACCTCTTAAATCCCTAGACTCTCGGCTTCCCTCTTTATAGAAGGCTTCTCCGAGACTACCGCGTAGACTTTGAAGCTCCTTGATTTTATGTAGTTTTCAGGGGAGTTAACGTTTGTTGTTATTATCCTGACGTTCTTCGCTTCAGCTTCCTTAGCTATTCTACTCCTCAGTAAAGCCATGGGGATCACCAAGTACTTCACACCTAGCTCTCGGAGCTTGCTGATGTTAGGGTATGGGTTAAGGACCTCAAACCCCACGCTCAGCTTCTCAAGCTTAACAGACCCTAAGATGCTGAGATCGCTTAAGACAGCTACGAACTCAACGTTAGTTATTTTCTCAGCCACACGATCTAACCCTTCTAAAACATCTCTATCCTTGACTTTGAAAACCACGCTTGCTTGAGTCCTCAAGGCAGAAAGACCTGAAATCAGTTTCATGAATCTCTCATCAACCCCCTCAACGTACCCGCCTAGGTAAACCCCGTCTAAGTCCTTATGCTTCTCGATAACTTGAAGGAGGGAGTTAACGTCGCTTAACTCAAGCACTTCCAGGAGTAGGTGCGGCTCCTCATCCAAGGTTTTCACCCCGCCATCACGTTCCTTAAAACTTAAGTCTCCCGGATTTTATGTCGTTAGTTACCTCCTCCACATCCTTTACCGTATCGATCGATCTCCAGTAATTATTCACGAACTTGATCCCGTAAAGCCTGCCCTCCCTAGCTAGCTGAGGAAACGCTGTTTTCTCTATATCACCTACGTCAGGCAAGTACCTGAAAATCTCGCTCCTCATAACGTATACCCCAGCGTTTATTAAGTAATCCTCTATGCTCGGTTTCTCCACGAAGCTCTCGATCCTCCCATCACCAGATATCCTCACCACACCGTAAGGTGACCTCAGAGGAACTAGAGCTATCGAGGCTACCGCACTATGGCGTTCTTCCAAAACCTTAACTAACTTGATTATTGGGATATCCGTTAGTACGTCCCCGTTTAAAGCAACGAATACCTCATTGCTTAGGTATGGTTCGGCGTTCTTGATCGCGCCCCCAGTACCTAGAGGCGTGTCTTCCACGACGTACGTCACGCTAACACCGAATTTCCTGCCGGATCCGAGGAACTCGATGAGTTTCTCATACCTGTAACCAGCTAAGATGACCACAGTGTTTATGTTGTTAGCCTTAAGCCATTCAAGCTGCCACTCAATAATGGGTTTCCCGGCAACCTCAACAAGGGATTTAGGGATCTCCTCTGTTAAGGGTCTTAACCTCTTAGCTAATCCGCCAGCTATGATCGCCGCCTTCACGCAACACCCCCTTAAGATATAGCTAAGTGGTTTAAAATAGAACCACGTCTGACGCAGTCGATGAAGTCCCCGCTTAAAACCTTAATTCCCTACCCATAAAGGAGTTTACAGAAAAAGCACATTACCTCATCAACCTTGACCTCATTCCTGATTATCTTAATCGAATACTCCTTCACGTATGCCGCGTACTCCTTATCCTCCAGGAGCTTCCTGACTAACTTCTTGTTAGATCTCCTCTCAGCTAAGTAGTTAGAGACCGCGGCCGGGGCTATGTTGAGTAACTTCGCTGTTCTATAAACGCTTAACCCATATTCCCTCACCATAGTTATGGCTAGAGCTGCCCTAAGCGCGGGCATCAACTCCTTCGCGGCTATCTCACACTGTAGCGGGCTCAAACCACTCACTAATTGTTGTGTGTATGAACCTTATTAAATATTAACGCCGTGAAAGCTGAAAGCAACGCTCCCCGAGCACGATGTAAGGGCGGCTTCTTTGAGTAGCACGCAGCGATCTAACTACCTCTTACCGCTTTCAGGAGGGTTTTCTCTTGCTAAGGATTTCTTTAACGCATGAGTCAACGCACTCCCTGAATTCCTCTCTAGTTTTGAAGGAGTACTCCGAGCATCTCTCCCTGCAGAAACTCACTACATGGGTTCTCGCTCTCTCATCTAAGAATTCCTCACTCACTTAAAGCACCCTACTCAAATCCCTTAAAGAATTCTTTCTCAATTATTAAATACAGTGCATGAAAACCCTCAAGGCGGTAATTCGCTGGAGCTCAGCTCGCTAAACACGCTTATTATCGGTTTAAACTAGTTTATATTAGTGATGCTTAAGTTAGGTGGTGCTGTAGTGAAATACGTAATTAGGGCGAGGATAGAGGTTGCGGGGGCTGTGGAGAAGCCCGACATCATTGGCGCTATCTTCGGTCAGACGGAGGGTTTGTTCAGCCCTGAGTATGATTTGAGGGAGCTCCAAGATAAGGGGAGGATAGGCAGGATAACTGTCGAGGTTAAGCAATCTAACGGCAAGACCGTCGGGGAGGTAATAATACCTTCAAACCTGGATAAGGTTGAGACAGCTTTGATAGCTGCCTTAATAGAGACTGTTGATAGGGTGGGTCCTTACGCAACTAAGATTAAGGTGGTGGAGATAGTTGACTTAAGGCAGGAAAAGCTTAAGAAGATAGTGGAGAGAGCTAAGGAAATATTGAGAGACATAATGCAGGAAAGGACTATAGACATCAAAGAGGTTCTAGCAGAGGTTAGTGAGGCCGTAAAAATAGGTGAGATCATTGAGTACGGACCTGAGAAACTGCCGGCAGGGCCTGAAGTAGAGACTTCAGACACCCTCATAATAGTTGAGGGTAGAGCGGACGTAATAAACCTTCTCAAATACGGTTATAAAAACGTGATAGCTATTGAGGGGGCTAAGGGTGAGGTACCGAAGAGTCTCGTAGACCTAGCTAAAAACAAGAAGAAGGTTATAGTGTTTGTTGACGGGGATCGCGTAGGCGCTATGATAGCTAAGAACTTAGCTAACGTGATCAGAGTGGACGCGGTGGCTAGAGCACCTAGCGGGCGTGAGGTTGAGGAACTCACGGGTAAGGAAATCCAGAAAGCCTTAAAGAACATGGTACCGTTACAGACATTCCTGCAGTCGTTAACGGCTGAGGCAGTGCAAGCCAAAACAGCGGCTGCTGAGACGGAAGCTGTTGAGGCGACCAGTATTCAAGTCCCTGAAACCGAGGCCGTTCCTAAGACCGTTGAGGTCTTGGAGACCTACATGATACCTAATAAAGTTCTCGAAGCGATAAACAGCTTGAAGGGCACGTTAGAGGCCATCGTGTACGACGAGAACTGGAACGAGCTGGACAGAATACCTGTGAAAGACTTGGTTGACTACATATTAGGCACTGAGAAGCCTGTTTACGCGGTGGTTATGGACGGCATAGCCACGCCCAGACTTATTGACGCGGCCGCAGTCAAAAACATAAAGTTCATACTGTGTTTCAGGGTAGCGACTATAACGAAGAAGCCTGCAGACCTAGTTATCTTAACTTTCGACGAGCTCCTCCAGTAAGGACGCTATCTCTTACCAAGGAAATCCGCGAGCGTTTTTCCTCTAGGAGCTGTTAATTGCTTCTCCGTGACGCCAAAATATGACAGTATTCTTAGTGCTGCAGGTATTATCTGGTGGGCCACGTAGTACTCGACGTCAATATCTTGAGGTTTGGCTTCTATGTAGGGTCTCGCTCTGGAAGACACGCTACCCGACCCCTTAACTATCACGTAACCAATCTTATTACCCACATCCACCTTTATCCCCAGCTTCTCCAGCCTCTTAGCCGCGGCGACGTGCGGTGCCTCCACCTCATACTCCTCGGCTTTCTTGGTGAGGGTCTTCCATATAATTAATTTCTCTAAGCTTATCTTGTTAGCTCTCAGTTCCTCTATCACCTTCCTGACATAGTTTACCGCTTCGTTAACGTTCTTGGTAGTTAAGACGATCTTAGCTACCTCTTCTTGAACGTCCTTAGCTATGTCGGTCCAGTCACCCCTCACGGCTTCAAAACCCACTATGTCTATCTTGCCGTCCTCCGTTAACCCTACATACCTCTTCTTAGCTTCCGTGAAGAACACTCTCTTATATATCTTATCCACCTTAATCTCAAGACCTAACTCATCGTATACTTTATTAATGAACTCGTTCACTAAGTCTTTCACGTAGCTAACGAATAGGGAGTCCGTGTCGCCGTACACTACTCTTAAGCCCATCTTCCTAGCCAAGTCGATAGCTCTAGATATTGTTTTCCTCCCTAAGGCTGTTATGCTCTCAGCACCCTCCTTAAAATACCATCTAGCCCCAACCCAGCCCATGTACCCGTAGGAAGCGTTAGCGAGGATCTTAAGAGCTCTCTGCCTCTCGTCTAGGACCCTATACTCAGGGCTTTCAGGATCTAGCTTCTTCATTAAGGACCTTATCTCACTCCTTAGCTTAAGTAGTGTTGTGAGGACGTTCTTGTAGAAGCCTGGCGGCTCCTTAAGAAACTTATAACCTAGCTCCTCGATTAGGTAGCACTGAGTCTCATCGCATTCCCCCGTGACGAAGGTGTCCGGACTCACGTTATACTTAATCATTAGGTTTGGATACATGGACGTGAAGTCCAGCACCACCACCCCTTCATGAACCCCCTTAACAGGCTCAAGCACTATCGCGCCTTTATAAGGCTCGTAAGGTCTCTCAACCCTGTTAGGTATGAGTTCCCCGTACTTAACTGCCTCACGCATCAAGTACCACTCAAGCCTGTAACCTACGGAAGCAGCCCCGACCTGATCTAGGGGGAGTCCGGTCAGGTTAGATAGTTGGATCGCGAACGGGAGGAATTCCTTAGCTAGTAGCAGTGTTGAGACGACGTCGTCTCTCGCGTACTTAATCAAGACATCCCTTAATTCTTTGTTATCCCAGTACGTAGGTATCTCATACCACGGTATTAAAACCCTCTCAGACTTCTTCATCACCCCTAGATAGTCGGCGACCTCGTCAAGAGACTTTATCTTGACTTCAGGTATCTCCTCAGCGAAGTTGTATAAGTCTACGTGTAGCCTTCCCGGAACCGATATGTGGCCGTATGCTGATTGACGCGGGATCCCTCCCTTAACCCTCCCGACGTCTAGCCTTACCTTAAGTATCTGAGACCTCTGGAGGAGGTACTGCCAGTCAAACATGTTGGAGTTATACCCTACTATCACGTCCGGGTCGTACTCGTTAACGTACTTAACGAATTCCTCAATCAACGACGCGTCACTACCCCCGTCTTCCTTAGTCATTACCTTAACCTCGCCCTCGTCGTTAGCTACGGCTATGATTATCACCGGGTTCCTCTCCGGCATTAGGGAGCCTAGAGGGCTGTAGACCTCTATGTCGAACGCGAGTACCTTAAGTCTAGGAGGCTTAGACTCATCTAGCCTCCGCAGCTCCCCCCTCAAGACGTAGGCGTTCCTCACCCTGTAACTACCCGACGGTATTTCCTCAACCTCGGCTTCATACCAACTACATGGGGGGACGTCCTTATCTAGTATGTAACGCATGGAAAACCTGATATCAGCCTCGAGAAACTCCGTGATCCCCTCTATCTTAGCGACTTCCTCCCTATACTCACGCACCGCTTCAGGAATCACTGTAGTTATTTTGAGGGCCTTAACAGGCCTGCCGTAATACTTCCTGACAACCTCGCTCACATCTATTATAGGGGATCTAGGCTTGCTCAAAGCTTTAACCCTCCTCACAACACTCTCCACGTCAACGCCTTCCCTTAAGACCGCGTAGAAGTAGGGTCTAAAAGAAGAGTCTTTGATGAGTATAGGCTCGGAATTCTCGTTAAGACCCCAGAGCATTATCACGGGTATGTTATTCTCGACCTCGTAACTCACGTCAATAAGGTAGAACCTTAACCTCATACCCACTCCATAATATTAGACGTTTTAAAGATAATAACTTAAAATAGGTATTCCTCGTCAGGATCCAGCAATCAAAATATTTTAAGTCTATCACGTACTGAAATCCTTAAAAATGAAATCCTCAAGATTAGGTGGGGGGTTCCGTGAGCGGTTCAGGTATTTTAAGAGTGCTTGTTGCTGAGTGGCCTGAGAATCAGTTCTTTAACTTAGCTTTCGAGGAAGTTCTTTATCTTGAGTCTAAACTACCCACACTTCGTTTCTGGCGTAATGATAAGGTGGTGGTTATAGGGAGGTTTCAGTCACCCCCTCTAGAAATAAACTCTCTTGAGGCTAGGGACCTCGGTATCAAGCTGGTAAGGAGGTTCACTGGCGGTGGCGCCGTTTACCACGACTTAGGTAACGTGAATTACGCGTTAACGTTACCGAATCATAAACTCAGCATTGAGGAATCATTTAGCGTCGTCGCCTCAGCTGTTGTGGAGGCTTTAGGTAGCTTAGGGGTTAGTAAAGCTTACTACCGCCCATTAAACGACATAGAGGTTGACGGGCTGAAAATTTCCGGTATGGCCGCGTGCAGAACGCATGACAGGGTATTCGTTCACGGAGCTATGTTAGTCTCAAGCGACATATCCATTCTTTGGAGGGTTCTTAAAATCTCTAGGGAGAAGCTTTCCGACAAGAAGTTTACTCAAAGCAGGGTTAAGAGAGTCACCACAGTCAACGAGGTGCTTGGGAGGACCGTGAGCCCTGAAGAGCTTTATAAGGCTATCTCAGAAGCCCTGAGCAGGAGGTTAGGTCTTGAGGTTGAGTGGGGCGCGCCCGACAACACTGAGTTAAGGAAAGCGCTCAACATGTATAAAGGGAAGTACGCTACGCTTGAGTGGAATCTTAAGTACGTTGATGAGGTGAGAGACCTCATCAGCGATGAGGAATATGAAGCGTTGAAAGCGATTGCAAGACCCTCAAAACACCAAGAGAGATTTATTGAGGTGTTAAGTCTTGAGTGATGCGTTAATCTTATGTGATGAGAAGAAACGTGCTGGAGGAAAGATAGTTAAGGCGTGCGTCAAAATCCACGGCGACTTAGTAGAGAAAGTCATGATTTCAGGAGACTTCTTCGTAGACCCGGCGGAAAAATTCGAGGAACTCCTTCAAGAACTCTCTAACATGAAATTAAGGAAAGACGCAGTAGTAACGGCGGTCGCTGAGTTGCTAAGGAAGAAAGAGCTGGAATTCAGTGGCGTAACTATCGAGGATATTCTAGAGGTCTTGAATAAGATTCTTCAGTAACTTCTCACAGCTTTTCACAACCATTTAACGTTAGGGCTGTTGTTTTTGTAGTTGATAGTTGGAGATCGTGTTTACAAGCTTGGTTTTCGTTGTTGGCGTGGGTGGGGAAGACGATACCCGACTAGGTGGGGCGTCTTCAGAGGGGGTGCGTGCCGTTCACCCCGATGCCCTATGAACTCGTCCCGGAGGCGGCCGTGCCGCCGATGAACGGCGGGCGAGGGGAAAGCTTCTGGACGCGACGAGTAAAATATAAAACAACGAAAACGAGCATCTATGGACAAATGATGCTAGAGAGTCAGTATCAAGCGGATTAGATCTTGGTTTGTGATGCTGCTTGAGAGATACCTGATTATGTTGTTGGCTAAGCTAATCACGTACGAGGCTTCCGCTTCCGTACACTTAACATTGTCTGTCAACGTCTTCAAGATGGTGGCCGGGTCGTTGTGGCGTGCGGTCCCCACCATATCCCATAGATCGTGGTGTTCTGCTAGTTTAGCCTCATACACGATCCCTAGTAGGGGGCCTAGTTTTTCGGGAGGGGTGTTTGACTCTATGTGTGCAACGTACAGCAACTCCCTCATCTTATCAGTGGAGATTTTC
>JAJHQR010000050.1 GCA_020833255.1 Desulfurococcaceae archaeon
ATCGTGGTGTTCTGCTAGTTTAGCCTCATACACGATCCCTAGTAGGGGGCCTAGTTTTTCGGGAGGGGTGTTTGACTCTATGTGTGCAACGTACAGCAACTCCCTCATCTTATCAGTGGAGATTTTCCTTAGTATTACTTGATTCGCGGAGATCTTGTTAAGTAGTTCTAGCGCGTTCTCGCAATCTGCTACGAAGGTTCTCGGTCTTACGGCTTCTCTAACTAGGGAGAATACGGGGACGCATGAATCAAGGGCTTTAGATAGGTTAGAGATTATTTCGTCACCTACGTCATGACTAGCTAGATAGAGCTTCAGCTTAACGTCATCAACCATGTTCAGGAGGGCTTTGACGTCATCTAAGCTTTTCTCAATCAGCTTCGCGCGTTTGTCGGTAACTCCTTCGAGTAGGTATGTGAAGAGATTCGCGTAGAAAGCTAGAGAATCTACTGAGAGCACGTATAGTAGTGGTTTCCTACCTTTCTCACCATCTCTGGCAGACTTACCGGCGGTTCTCACTATTCCGTACTTTAGTAATGTCCTGAAATGCCTGTCTACCGTGGTTTTAGGAACTTCGGTTAAGACACTCACATAATCCACTATCTCGTTTTTCGTGTAGGGTCTGCCGTCCAGCATCTCGTAGATTATCAAGAACCTGATCGGGTTACCTAACGCTTTAAAGTAGGTGAATAAGCGCTTACTTCGCTTACTAACTAGCTTTAAGTTAGTCATTGAGAGCACCTACTCAATAATTCCTGAGAGTTCCTTCTCTAAAGTTCTTAGCTTCTTAATGATTTCGTTAAAGCTATCCTTAGGTTCAGGTATGAAAATAGCTCTGCATGGGAGTGCCGTGATCATCACGGATTTCTCCGTGAGTGACGTAAACCTAAATAGCGGGAGCGCTATTAAGAGTCCTCTACTAACGTTTGAGGGTATTTCCCTCATGTCTAGATTCTCTAATATGTAGATGTTCTTCCTCAGCAGTATGTCATGACCTAGTAGGGCCGTGTATTCCTGCATTCTCAGAAGGTTTATGAATTCCTCGTCTATGTTTGTGTATAGACTGAGTGAGCGGTGTTCTATGGTTCTATCTATAGATATCGCGTCAATACCTATGAACGGCGGCTCAAGCTCGTAGGCTATGAACTCTATCAAACTCTTCGATAAGCCCGGGAAATTCATGTATTTCTGGTTGTCGTAGCACCAATATCTCGACATTCCTGTCTTGAATAGTAGGGCGGGTCTCCTCTCCCTAGGTAATTCCGTGAATTCCTTAAGATCTATCTTATCCTTAACCTCATCAAGTGTTAGGGATTTCTTCGAGTAGTCTCTCTCCACGTGAATTACGTGCGCTTCTCTAATAAAGAAATCTACCGGTATTTTGAAAGGATCTACTGACTGGTAAGCGAACGTTGTCGGTAAGTCTATGTGCGTACCTAGGTGTACCTCGAACTTAATGCTGTTACTTAAGTATTTGAAGAGCTTCGTACCACTTAAGAGTAGGTCATGCCCTATGAGTTCTAAGCTTATTTCAGCTGATTTAGGTTTAGGTATCCTGACCTCATCGTTCTCTAGGCAGATGGGTGCTGTTAAATCATATATTTTCCTCATATGATCGGCCGCAATATATGTCTTTTAAGACTTTAAATCTTTTACGTGCGGTATTGCATACTTCTCGGTGTGTTACGTGGAGGGTTTAGATCAAGGCAAGTTATTAAGTCTTTACGAAACCATGCTGAGAATCAGGAGGTTTGAGGAGACTGTAGCTAAGCTGTTTTATGGTGGTGAGATTCCCGGCTTCGTTCACTTATACATAGGTGAGGAAGCTATCGCTACTGGGGTTATTCACGCGCTGAGAAGAGACGACTACATCACCAGCACACACAGAGGTCACGGACACCTGATAGCTAAGGGGGTTGACTTGAAGAAGTTGATGGCCGAGCTGTACGGGAAGGAGACAGGACTTAATAAGGGTAGGGGAGGCTCTATGCACGCCGTAGACGTGGGTATAGGGGTTATGGGAGCTAACGGGATAGTCGGTAGCGGGATAGGGTTAGCTGCCGGAGTTGCTCTAGCTGTGAAGTATAGGGGTAAAGACAACGTGGTAGCTGCTTTCTTCGGTGATGGCGCGTCTAATACAGGGGTCTTCCACGAAACACTTAATATGGCTTCAATATGGAAGCTTCCGGTATTATTCGTGTGTGAGAATAACATGTACGCGGCGACCGTGCCTGTCAAGAAGTCTTTATCCGTGGATAGAGTTTCTAAGAGAGCTTCAGCATATAATATCGAGGGTGTCACGGTAGACGGGACTAACGTTCTAGAAGTCTATGAGACTGCCGAGAAACTCGTTAAAGAGATAAGGGGCGGTAGGGGGCCTGCATTACTTGAAGCCCTCACTCTCAGGGTGAGGGGGCATTTCGAGGGCGATCCACAGCACTACAGACCTAAGGATGAGGTTGATGAGTTCTTAAGGGAGAGAGACCCGATAGTGAAGTTCCGTAATTACTTGATCAGTAATGGGTTCCTGAACGAAGTGATGGATAGCGAGATAAGGTCTAAGGTAGAGAAAGAAGTTCTTGAAGCCGTGGAGTTTGCTCGAAACAGCCCATACCCCAAACCCGATACAGCGCTGGAGTATACCTACAGCGAAAGTAAGTTAACGTATAAGGAGCCCCCGCCAGGGAGTAGAGTAATAACGTACGTGGAGGCTGTTAGGGAGGCACTAGATTACGAGATGTCGCGTTATGATGACGTGATAGTTTTAGGCGAAGACGTAGTGGCTGCTGGTGTGTGGGGGGTTACTAAGGGTCTAGCAGCTAAGTACGGTGCTGACGTGCGCGTCATAGACACGCCTATCTCGGAAGACGGCTTCACTTTAATGGCTGTGGGTGCTGCGATGGCCGGGCTTAGGGTGGTTGTAGAGCATCGTTTCGCTGACTTTCTCTACTTAGCGATGAACGCCATATTCAATCACGCGGCGAAGCTGAGGTACATGAGCGGGGGTCAGTTCAGGATACCTATTCTAGTGCGTGCGGCGATAGGCGCCGGGATCTCGGCTGCGGCTCAACACTCGTCAACGAACGCGTCAATGTTTGTCAACCACCCTGGCTTAAAGGTGGTTGCTCCGGCAACCCCCTACGACGCTAAAGGACTCTTTCTAGCATCAATACGTGACGGAAACCCGGTCGTATTCTTAGAGCATAAGAAGCTCTACAGGATGAGCGGGCCGGTACCGGAGGAGGAGTACGTGATACCGCTCGGTAAAGCAAGTGTTAAGAAGGAGGGGAATGACGTGACTATAGTGACGTATTCTTACATGCTGCATGAATCCTTGGAGGCGGCTAAGGAACTTAAGGAGAGGTACGGTATCGACGCTGAAGTAATCGATTTAAGAACACTCTACCCGCTAGACCGTAAGACATTGAGAGAGTCTGTTGAGAAGACCATGAAGTTGGTGGTGGTTGACGAGGGGTGGGGACCCTGCGGTATCTCATCTGAAGTCATAGCGACTGTTGAGGAAGAGGCTTTCGGCTACTTAGATTCCAGACCCGTGAGAATAAACACGGGTCACGCGCCGATACCCTTCAGCCCACCGCTTGAGAAGGAGATCCTGCCTAGTAAAGAAAAGATAGTGAGGTCTGTTCTCACACTCTTCAGGAGGTAGGTTTATATGGTTATCGAGGTAAAGATGCCTAAGCTAGGTCTGACGATGGTTGAGGGCAGGATAGTTGAGTGGTTGAAGAAGGTGGGTGACCGTGTTGAGGTTGATGAAATCATAGCGACTATAGAGACTGAGAAATTGGTTGGTGACGTTAAAGCGCCGGCTTCAGGTTTCTTAGCTAAGATACTCTACGAGGAGGGTAGTAAGGCTAAGGTAAACGAGGTAATAGCTCTGATAGCTGAGAACGAGGAAGAGTTGAGGAAGATTATCTCAGGAGGTCCTGTGGCCCCAGCCCCGGCAGTAGTCGAGGAGAAAATCGAGGGGGTCCGGGTTCCTGAAGTCGCTCAGGTCAAGCCGGCGGGTAAGGTGAGGGCAACCCCGGCAGCAAGGAAACTGGCTGAGGAATTAGGGGTTAGCTTAGATGATGTGTGGAGGCACTTCCCAGACAAGGAAATAATATCTCAGGAAGACGTTAAAGCTTACGTAGAGAAGGTTAAGACCGCCCCACCTAAGGTTGTTGAGGCAGGTCTCGCAGTGCTTGAGGAGAGGCCTTTAAGTCCTATGAGGCTCAGGATAGCTGAGAACCTCCTTAAATCAGCTAGGGAGATGGTTTTAACGACCATAACTATGGAGGTCAACGTGGATAAGCTGGAGGAGTTGAGGAACTCATTACCTAAAGACAAGAGACCGTCTATAACTGCTTTCCTTGTGAAAGCTTTGGCTAACGCTCTGAGGGAGCATAGGGAATTTAACGCAAGCTTAGAAGAAAACAAGCTAAGGATTTATAAAGACATCAACGTGGGGGTGGCCGTAGCTCTTGAAGGAGGGTTGATCGTCCCAGTCATAAAGAACGCTGATAATAAGTCAGTAACCCAGATATCTGCAGAGCTGGAGGAACTAGCTAGGAAAGCTCGGGAAGGCACGTTAAGCCTGGAAGAAGTGACTGGCTCAACCATAGCGATCTCTAATCTTGGGATGTACGACGTCGACGTATTCACGCCGGTAATTTATCCAGGTCACGTAGCTATATTAGGTGTTGGGAGGATATACGAGAAGGTGGTTGCCGAACCTCCTAAAGGGATCGCCACGAGGAAATACCTTGTTTTAAGCCTCACGTTCGATCATAGGGTGACTGACGGGGCTCAAGCCGCGGTCTTCTTGAAAAAGATCAGGGAGTATGTTGAGAACCCCTACTCTCTGATAACGATAAGCTAGGATAACTCATGGCCGGGACCGAACATACCTCACTACCTCCTCAGCGATTTTTTCTGATTTTACGTAAACCGCGTCCATGTTCAGGTACTCCCAAGTACCGAATCTCCCGTTTATGAAGATCCCTAATCTCCTTAACTCGTCACCCACCCTCCTAACTATCTCCGACCTGTTCTTGTCGTATATTATGTAAGCGTCCCTCCAGCGCCACACCCCGCTCACCTCGAGTTCAGGGTTCTTCACCAAACCTATCTCTAGTAAGTCTTCGTAAGACTTCCTAACTAATTCGCTGTCAGGCACGGATCTTAACTCGTCCTCGTTCCTGAACGATATCTCAGCTATTATGGAGACCCCGCCTTCCGGCGCGTTATTTCTTGAGAAATTACTCAGTATCGCTACCCTGTGTGGTAGGTACTTCTTGTCCGGTAGGTATATCCAGTGGTAGGGTCTTGCCTCACCCCTAACCCCTAAACCTACGACAGCTATCGGTACGGACCTAAGCTTCTCTAACTCTCTACTCAACCCACCTAAAACCTCCTTGAACACGTCGCTCGATCTTTTTAAGGGGGCTGTGTAAACCACTGCCTCACACTCAAAACACGAGTCCTTAGTTTCTACTGTGAGTCCTCCCCTACCCGACGCCCTCACCCCCTCAACTACTTGATTGGTGCGTATCTCAACTCTCTTACTACCTAGTAGCTCGTTGAGTAGCCCGTTTACGAGCGCTTCAATGCCTCCTGAGGACGGGTAATAAAAGATTAGTTGGTGTGTGTAGCCCTCGACGTTGAGTCCGACAGCGCTCATCAATATCTCTTTGATTGGCGGTGTGGGTACCCTGCCCTCAACCCACTCGAGAGTTATCTCGCTTAGGTTTGTCTTCCATATCTTCTCGTTATATGGTATTAAGTACTTGCTAGCTATGCCGTCACCGAACACGTAGGGTAGCCACTCGAGGAAGTTTCTCGGCTCACTCAACTCATTCTTGACTCTCTTGATGTAGGCCTCAACAACTCCCCAAACACACTCAAATCTTTCTTCTGGTGGTAGGTCGTGTAAGCCGTTCTCGAACGGGTACTTAACGTAGGTCCCTCTATAATACACCTTACTATTCCTGTAGTGCCTCACGTAATTGCCTCTGAGGAGGGAGAGCATTTCGTTGAGTTTCTCGGAGTTCTTGCTGAACATTATGTGGGAGCCGCCGACGTCGAATAAGTACTTATCAACGAATTCGCTCTTGAGTAGTCCCCCGACCCTGCTGCTAGACTCGAGCACCGATATCCTCAGATCCTCCCCACTCCTTAGGAGGTGGTATGCGGTGGTGAGCCCCGCCAGCCCGCCGCCGACGACACACACTCTCTTAACGCTCAACGCACGTCCCTATGCCTAAACACTTTCTTAAGCTCCTCACCCACCTCAACTAGGAATAGCTCTACGTGCGGTCTCGCAACCCCTTTGATTAGATGCCCTCCCTTAACGCCTATGTCTCTACGACTCAGCGTTACGTGGATGTGGGTGAAGACCGTGCCGTCGCTCCTCAGTAAGTAATTACCTACTAGTGAGACTATCTCGATCATTCCTTCCTCGCCGGAGTCTATGAATTCTGTTACGTATGTTGAGGTTACTGGGTTGAAGTAGCCTATCTCGGCTTTCTTAAGCCCTCCTATCCCGATTATGAAGCCTCCCTTAAGCCCTTCCTTAAGTATTGTCTCCTCCACAGCGTTGGGTAGTATGCTTCCCTCCTCCAGCTTAACGGCCTTAATCAATTACTCCACCTATGTATGTGTGTGAGTTAAGTTTTAATAGTTTGTCTTAGATATTGTAAACGGTGTGTTCGGTGAGTAAGACCTTCTCGACCGGGATAGATCCTTTGAGTATCGCGTTACCTTCCGGAATACCTTACGGGTCGTTAACGCTGCTCTTAGGTCCTGGAGGTGTCGGTAAGTCCGTCATGTTAGCTAATCTCTCGTGGAATTTCCTGAGGGAGCCTAAGAACGCGGTGGTTTACGTAGCTTTCGACGACTCCCCTGACGCTCTGCTCGCGCTCTACAATTACTTCGGGTGGGATGTTAGTAGGTACGTGAGTGAGGGCAGGTTCAAGATAATTGATTGCTTTAGTTTTAGGTTAGGGCCCTTTAAGAAGGCCGTCAGCGGGGTCGTCAGGGAGTTGGAGGTTAAGGATCTTAATTCCCTGGTTTACGCCGTGAGCGACGCTTCAAGCCCTACCAGAGGTTCCACGATGGTCTTAATAGACTCACTAAACGAGTTAATACTGAAGTTCGAGGTCTCTCAATTCCTAGACTTCATAAAGAGTTTCAGAGCTGTCGTAGGTAAGGGTTTAGGGAACATAGTCATCGCGACAATACACACTACCACGGAGACCTTCCAGGAAATAGTTAACTACCTGGAATACTTGGTTGACGGGGTTATAGAAGCTAGGATCAACCCGTCACTCATGGAGTACGGAGTACCCGTTAAAGAACTCTTAGTCAGGAAGATGAGGGGGGTGCCCACAAACCCCGTGTGGGTACCGTACGTGATAAGTGATAAGGGCGTGGCGGCAGTAGACCCGCAAAAACTAGCCGCGGTACTGCAAGAAAGGCTGAAAGAAGCTGAGAAGCTCAAGAAGCTACTATCAGGTAGTGAGGATTGAAAGTAAGGATAGTGATAGGATCTGCGTGCAACCTATGCGGGGAATGCGTGAAATACTGCCCAACAAGAGTCTACAAAATAGAGGGAGGCAAGCTCACATACGACGCAGAGAAATGCATATACTGCAAAGCATGCGAACCACTATGCCCGCAAAAAGCAATAAAAATCAAAGCAGAACACAACACACTAAAACATAAGCAAGTAATAAACACAAAACACTTTTAACCCTCGAATAAAAAGAAATAATAGAGCCGGGGTCGCCTAGCCTGGTAGGGCGCCGGCCTGCTAAGCCGGTGGGGGAATCCCCGCGCGGGTTCAAATCCCGCCCCCGGCGCTATCCCTCTCTTCCTGAACTCCTCGTAGACAGCGTAAATAGCCTTAATGTTTCCAACATATGCACTCTCCCTACAAAAGTAGTAATCACCCCCATCTCCGTATCAACCACTTAGAAGGGTGACAGCGTTAGGAAGCTCATTAAAATCGCGCAGGAGTACGTTGGAGAGTACTACTGTAGCCACTCAAAT
>JAJHQR010000033.1 GCA_020833255.1 Desulfurococcaceae archaeon
TGTTTTTAGTTTGGGGGCCCGTCGTCTAGCCTGGTTAGGACGCCGCCCTCACACGGCGGAGGTCCGGGGTTCGAGTCCCCGCGGGCCCACTAAATTTCTAAGGTTCCGGGCTAGGTTCTTTTGGGTCGTTCCTCTCTGTCTTATTAGCGTCACTATAGCTACTGCTATTATTATCGACGCTCCCACGTATTGGATGGGTTTTAGTTGTTCGCCGAGTATCGTTCTTGAGAGGATTAGGGATACTGCCGGTTCTAGAGTGGTTACTAGTCCTGCGTATACGGGGTTCGTTGTTTTCATTCCTTCGTAGAAGAGGATTACCGCGACCCCCATGCAGGCTACGCCGCCGTAGGTTACGTAGGGTATTGAGTTAACGTTTACGGCTAGCCCGTCAGTGAAGAACACCACGATAGTCAGGGTTATGGCTGCTGAGAGTGTTGACTGGACCACGATCTCGTTTCTGCTAAATCCTCTCGCGTAGAGTTCTCTAGGTATTGTTAGGGTGGCGGAGTACGTGAGCGCTAAAACCAAACCTATTAAGAAACCGGACGAGGAGGTTATGGAGAGTTCAGGGTTCGTAGCTACGTAAGCGCCTGAGAAAGCCAGTAATGAGAGCGTTAACTCGGTAATGTTCGGGGGCTCGCCACTACGCAAAGACTCGTAGAGGACAACTATTAAGGGAGCCACGTATATGAGTGCTGACGTGAGACCCACCCCATTAACCGATATCGAGATAACGTAGAGTATCCTGAAAGAAGCTATCACTAAGAAGCCGTAGAGGAATAGGTATGGGTTAAGCCTCCTCACCCCATCCCTCAACACGAGTAGCAGGAAACACGAGCTAACAAGCAACATCGCGTGCGCTACTTGAAGATACGTAAGTCCGGAACTCCTTGAAAAAGCGACAGCAACCCCCGTAGTCCCCCACAAGACAGCTGCTGACGCAACCAGCAAAACCCCGAAACCCCCGCGCATACAGCCAACCACGAAAATCTCGTGAGAACGAAATTATAAATTAAGACTCATGAACCGCATCATGCAATCGTACACGAATAACCAAGAACCCCAAACAAGCAAAACTGAAGATTTAAAAGAGAAGAGTTATAATTTTGAGTGTTAAGCCGTTCTTCACGGCCATGAAGGTTAAGGGCAGGCATTACTTCTACAAAGTTACCTACGTCGGTAAGGGGAGGAAGAAATACGAGTACGTAGGGCAGCGCGAGACGATCAAGAAGATAATGAAAGATTTAAAAACTGAAGGCCTTAATAAATCTGGGGCCCGTCGTCTAGCCTGGTTAGGACGCCGCCCTTACGAGGCGGAGGTCCGGGGTTCGAGTCCCCGCGGGCCCACTAAACACACATTAAGTAAATTCACTGGGTTGACTCAGAGGTGAAATCATTAAGGGAATATCCCTCCTAAGCAGGACTGTTTGAGACGTAACGAGAGCTTCTAGGGTGGATGATTCGTTGCTCCAGTTGTACATGAGGGTAGTTAGGAGGGTTGAAGCAATATTGAGAACTCTAGATCGCTGGACTAGAGTCGTCTTCTGGGGATGGGGCTCCTCAATCCAGAGTCTCACGTGTTAGTATCCAAACTGTGAATACTGCGATGAGGGATATCGCTAGATGCATTTCTATGGAGGGGATTGAACCAATTAGGGGGGCTACTGTTTGAAGTACGGCCGCCCACGAGAATAGTACTACGTTAAAGAAAGCTACGGCAGTTGCTGAATACCCTGTGTTATAACCTTCTTTAGCCATGGAGGGTGCCACGATGTGTAGGCTTGACGCTAAACCTAGAGCAATTATTGATGTAATTAGTAGTGGTTCATTACTTGTAAGTGATGAGTGCAGCATTAATGCCCACGAAGCAGTTGACACCAATGTCGCGATCTGTAGTAACGGCTTCCTACGCCTTAAGACCTTATCACTCAAGAACCCGGTAACCGGGCACGTTAACGCGAACACAAGCGCCAGCACCATCAAGTACTGGCTAGATACGTCAGCACCCAAGCCGAACACGTCGCTCATGAGTTTCTGCCCCCAAGCGGATTGAAAAGATAATACGGCGCCGTAAACACCTGTAACACCGATGCTAACACCCCATATGTGCGGGTCCCTAACCAATCCCTTGAGGTGCCTAACAGTGCCTATCACCCTGCCGGAACCTCCGCTAGAACCCATATCATTAGACACGGCGAATATGATCGCGGCGATGACGAACGTAAGCACCGCTAGCGAAGCCAACGTAGTCCTCAGTCCAACAACGTTTAGCGTTACTCTCAATGGGTACGTCGCCAGCAACGCACTCAGGTTCCCGACCACTAAGGCGTATGAGGTAAGTCTTGCTTGGAAAACCTTGTCGTAATTCAGGGACGATATCCTCTGATATGAGAGGAAGGCTGCCGACGCTGAAAAACCTATGAGAATCCTGCCAATAATCAACGTCGCAGGACTCATTAACAACATGAGGAGGGCTCCCACGCTTAGTATTGCGGAGGATAAGGCACCGATCTTCTTAACACCATAGGTATCTAGTAACACACCCACGAATAGCTGCGCTACCGTGTAAGCGTAGTAGTAAGTCGATGATAAGAGAGCGAGCAACACGTTTGCATCAACTTTATAAAGCTCGGCTATGCTATCTATCTCAACTTTCATAACCCCCGTCATAACTCTGTGAAAATACACCACAGCGTAAAACAGGAGGAGAGACCCTAACAGTATCTTAGACCCGCCATACCCCCTCATTTGCGACAGCCAAATCTGTAGTAACGGCTCCACATTTAAGCAGTGTTTCTACTACTGACGGCTCACCGCCTGCTAGACTCGTCTATGAGCATTTTGATATAATGGATAATAAAACACCTCCCCGCCCTAAAGAGCGAAGCTTCTAACGAGTGAGTTGAGGTTTAAAAAAGTTATTTGTTGAACGGGATGTAGTCTGTTCTACTTTGGTGTTTTAGCGACTCATCGATATGGAGCGTGAGCGAGTACTTAGCTTAGTTCATCACGGCTTAGGATGGGTCACGTATCTTATTTTCAGGAAGTGTGTTGCGCACGAGATGCATGGGTCGTAGTTCCTGATTGTTTGTTCTGCTAGCCACTGAGCTTCCTCTAGGTTTAGTGTCGCTAGCTTATCGCTTAATGCTAGGAGGTCTTCCTCTATGCTTGCTAGGTTTTGCGAGGTTGGCGGTATTATGTTGGCGTTGATTACGTATCCTCTCTCGTTTATCTCGTATCTGTGATAGAGCATGCCTCTAGGAGCTTCCGTTATCGCCGCGCCGACACCTCTCCTCACAACCCCTTCCACGTATGGTTGTTGAGGCTCCCTATAATTACTGATTAACTCCTCTAATTCTAAGACTGCGTGGTATACTTCAGCAGCTCTAGCTATTATTGATTGAAAGCTGTTGTGTAGGGGTGCTCCGTAACCGTAAGACTCTACAACACCCCTAACCTCCGGGTCTAGAAGATCGTAATTGTTGTTGTATCTGGCTAGCGGGCCCACGACGTAGTGACCCCTATCCTTAAGCGCGTACCTAAGAGACGTCGAGTACTTCGCCTGCTCCACGACAAGAATATTCTCGAACACGTCTTCAGGCACGTTAAGCCCCTTATTAGAGACCACCCTACCCTCAAGTATTGGGTACTCACCAACACCCCTAAGCGACACGAGCTCCACATCCCTCTTTAAGTCAGGCATAGGCAGCTTAAGCACCCACTCAAGCAACTCCCTCGCGTAATCCCTCGCCTGACCCAACCCCTTAAGCAGGGGGAGTAACTCATCCCTGCGGATGATTCTGTGGAATCCTCCGACCCTGCAGGAGACTGGGTGGACCGAGCGGCCGCCCACAACACTAATTACCTGATTACCCCACCCCTTAAGCTTCATACCCTTCCTAACTATATCTGGGTAATCCCTAGCCATACTCAAAACAGACTCGTAACCTAGGAAGTCAGGCGCGTGCAGCATGAGGATGTGGAGTACGTGACTCTCAATCCACTCACCGAGGTAAACTATCCTCCTAAGCTTCCTCACCTCCTCAGGCACTTCAGCACCTAAAATCTTCTCTAACGCCCTACTAGAACTCATTATGTAAGCTATGGGGCAGATACCGCAAATCCTGGCGGTTATGTCAGGCACCTCATAATACTTCCTCCCCCTCAAGAACGCCTCGAAGAATCTCGGGGCCTCGAAAATACCTACCTCAACCCTTGAGACCCTGCCATCACTTAACTCAACGAATAAGTTACCCTCCCCCTCAACCCTAGCCAAGTAATCTACCTTAATGACCTTACTCATACTCCTCAACCACCTTCCTAAACTCCTTAGACCAATTAGTGAATTGCTTGAAAAGAAGCTGTATCTCCTTAGGCTTAATATTCAGTTCCTTAAAGCGAGCGTTCAGAGCGTCCGGCTTAGGATCTATCATGGGGCCGTAACAACCGTAGCAACCCCTACCGTAAGACGGGCACAGCGCGCCGCAACCACCCATGGTGACAGGCCCTAAACACGGAATCCCCTTAGCAACCAAAACGCAGACATTCCCCCTTCTCTTACACTCCACGCAAACGGAGTCAACGGGTAGTGTGGGGGGTGTCTTACCCTTAAGTAATTGCAGAACGAATGAGAGTAGCTGATCCTTACTGACCGGGCAACCGCGTATCTCGTAATCAACCTTAACGTATTTTGAGGGCGGCTCAGCATACCTAAGCACCTCCACCCACTCAGGTCTCGGGTAAACGTATCGTTTATACTCCTCCGCGTCAGCCCAGTTACGCAGGGCCTGAATCCCGCCAGAGGTAGCGCAAGCACCTATAGCTACCAAGACCTTAGACTCCTCCCTAACCTTCTTAATGAGCTCGACTTCATGAGGTGTTGAGATAGAGCCCTCCACGAACGCCACGTCATAAGGTCCTGAACCAACAAACCTCCTAGCCTCGTAGAATAACGCGAACTCTATTAAGTCACTCAACTGCAGTAACTCGTCCTCTAAATTAAGGAACTGTAGCTGGCAGCCGTCACAGCTGGAGAACTTGTAGACAGCTACCTTCAGCTTCCTCATATCTGATCAACCCAGAAATACCTACTTATGAACCAGAGAGGGAATACCGGGCCGTGCTTACAAACAAAATACGGGCCCATCTGGCAATGACCGCATAAGCCGACACCACACTTCATCCTCCTCTCGAGTGAGAGGAAGATCTTGTTTGTCTTAAACCCCTTCTTAAGTAATTCCTGAACGGCAAACCTCATCATTATCTCGGGACCGCATACGAAAGCGTAGGAATCGCTGGGGTTCACGTCCACGTGCTTTATTAGGTTGGTCACGACCCCGACATTACCTCTCCAACCATCACTAGGTCTATCCACAGTCACGTAGAACTCCGTGTTAGGGATTGACTCATAGTCACCGTACTCATAACTAAACATTAGGTCTTCAGGGGTTCTAGCACCGTAGAGGATGATTAACTTACCGTACATGCCCCTATTCTTAGCTACCTCCCTTATCACAGGTCTTAAGGGAGGTAAGCCGATCCCCCCGGCTACCAAGACTATGTTCTTGCCGGTCACGACGTCCATAGGCCACCCGATCCCGTAAGGCCCTCTGAAGCCTATCACGTCACCCTCCTTAAGCAACTCGAAGGTCTTGGTAACGGAGCCCACGAATCTTACGGTGTGTGCCACAACCCTTGACTCCACGTCTAAGTCGCTGACGGAGATCGGGACCTCGCCAACCCCGTGAACGTAGAGCATGTTAAACTGGCCTGGCTTAGGTAACTCAACGCCCTCAGGCAACCTCACGTAGTAAGTCCTAACGTTCCAAGACTCAGTCCTCACACGAGTTATCGTGGCTTTTAAGGGTGTTAACGCCGTCATATACTTACCCACTCTTACCACCTCTTAAAACACTCCTCACGGTCTCCCTCAAGTCTATGCCTGTAGGGCACCAAGTAATGCATCTCCCGCACCCCACACACCCGAAAGTGCCGAATTGCTTCACCCAGTAAGCGAATTTGTGTAGGACAAAATGCCTGTACCTAGCCCATAAATCAGGCCTGAAATGCCCTCCAGCTACCTGCCCGTAAGTAAAGTTTAAGCAACCGTCCCAAACCCTAACCCTCTCCGCGGACCCGTCAATTAACGGGACGTCCAGCACGTCGAAACAGAAGCACGTAGGGCAAACCATGTTACAGTTCGCGCAACCAAGGCATTTCTCAGTGACTTTCTCGTAGACCTTAGACTCAATACGTAACTCAAGCTCCTCAGGCAGCCCGTTAAGCTCAAACCCTGCTCTAGCTTTCTCGCTGGCGTTACGCATCGTGGCCTCAAACCTCTCGTAAGTGGCGTCATCAATAGGCTCTACCTCAAGCACGTTGAGGAGTTTCAGACCTAACACGCTCCCAGCCTCCAACACCAACTTATCACCCAGCCTAGTATACGCTAAGTCGAAGGAGTCCCTAGCTCTAGGCCCGGTATTCATCGTGCTACAGAAACACGTGTTGCCCGGGGTGGTGCAGTTCTCCACTATCAAGACCATGTTCTTCCTAAGACTCTCGTAGTAGTCGTCAACCCCTAAGAGAACCCTGTCAAGCACCTTTATAGAAGCTAAGTCACAAGGCTTCAAACCAAAAAACGCGAGCCTACGCACCTCACGCACCGGAACAACCACATCCCACCCACTAGAGACCTTAAAGAGGGTTAGGTAGGGCGGGTAAAGAAATTTCTTAGGTGAGTCAGGCCCGTGCCTATAGAAACTACCGCTAATCAAAGAGTACCTGCCAGGGCCTTGAACATCCTCCACACCCTGCGCGAGCTCATCAAAAGAACTTAACTCACCTAACCTCAACACACCGTCAACCACCCTATACCCTACGACGAAATACCCAGACCTCCTCAACTCATCAAACAAAACCCTTAAGCTATCAACCCTCCCCACGTAAAGACCCGTTAACGACACCCACATCACCAACCCAGATAACGTGAATCACGCTTAATTCATTAACATATTACATATGCCGAGATCATTATAAGCTTTAACCACATCCCCAAGCACTGAGGGGTTCAGCTCTCTGTGGTCATTGCCTCATTTTTGTTCCCCTGCATCCCGCTCGGGTTTTCATCGGGCTTGGGGGCTTTCGGGGTCACCCCAGAGACCCCACATCTTGGGTCGTTGCCCTCGGGGAAAGCCTCCGCAGGCTCTTCACCCCTCACAGGGAAACCCACCAGTATTGTATCTTTGTTTTCAAAGCTTATAAATGTTTTGTCAGTATTCAGTGTTGGTGACAGCTAATTGGCTAGATTCATATATGCTGAGTGCTCCGTGATAAAGTTTAGAAAGAACGCTGTAGTACTTTATCCACTAGCAGAATACCAAGAAGATGTAAAGCCGTTGCACAGCAAAAGAGTTCACGTAATAATAATAGCAAAAGAGTAGCATCAAGTCATATAAACCTATATGAAAGCTGAAACAGTTTCACAACGGCTCCCCGCCCTAAAGAGCGAAGCTTCTAACGAGTGAATTACGTGAGGGGAGTCAGTGCTTCGAGATCACGCCCTCGATGAAGCTCTTATAGCTCTGGAAGTCCGCGTTCTCCTCCTCCACCACGCATTCCTCGTAATCAACTATCGTCTCATTTTTTGAGCGATCTATGGAGAGCCTTATCCTGCAATCACCTACTTCAAGCAGTCTCTCGTCGTGGGTCACGAGTAGTACCTGAGCCCTACCCAGGTTACTCCCTATAGACTCTATCAACTCCCTCAACTTCTCAACCCTCTCAGGGCTGAAGCCTAGCGTGGGCTCATCCAATATTAAGACGGAATCCCTCAACTCCTTATTCAAGTCCCTCACCACCCTATTCAAAGCCAGCCTATACGCAAGCCCTAAAGCAGTTAATTGAGCGCCGCTAGGCTGGGAAATCTCGCGTTCACTGAACGCGCCAACCCTGACCCTTACGGAGGGCTTGAAGTCACTTACTGAAGCCTCAATCAGTTCTTGATCCTCGAGAAGCTTGATAAAGTATTCCTGGAAATACTCGTTAAACCTCTCGTGTGCTATGCCGCGCACAGCACTCTCAATAGTCTCGACGCCCTTATAAACATGGTTGAGTAGGTAATCACTGATCTTGGTCAGGAAGGAAGCCCTCAACTCAAGCTTCCTTAACTCCTCACTCAACTCACTATACTCCTCCAACCTCTTCTCCAGATTGTTTATTTGCTCGGATACCTCACCTAACTCCTTACTGCGAGCGACTTCCTCCTCCTTAATCTTGCCCAACTTAGCCCTCAACTCCTCAACCCTCCTACTAAGCTTGCCGTACTCCTCCTCACAAACCCTGAGCTCCTCCAAGACCTTAGGCTTCTCCGAGACCTCCTGCTCTAACCTGGAGATCTCGTCTTGGAGTTCCTTAACCTGGCTTATCTTGGAGATGGCGACGTCCACCTCCCTAAGCTCCCTCAAGACCTCTTCAAGCCGCTTACTCAACTCATTCCTCGCCGCCTTAACCTCCTCTTTCTCTATGTAGAGCCTGAGCAGAAGAGACTTCCCGGACCAGAGCTCCTTAATCAAAGGCACTATCTTCATAGCTACCTCACGCACCTCGCTAATCTTCCCCCTAACCAACTCCTCGCCGTGCTCGTGAGTGATCGACTGCCTACACAGCGGGCACACACCCTGAGACACGACGTTCCTCATCTCCAGAACTTCATTCCAAGCCTCCCTAACCCTGCTCTTCAGGTTCTCCGCCTCCGCCTCCAGCTTGAGCACGCGCCCTAAAACATTCCTTTCATCAACCTCAATCCTCCTCAACGCCTCATCCAATTCCTCAAGCTTCTTAACTATGTTAGAACGCTCACCCTCCAAACCCGACTTACGTGTCTGGAGCTCGCTAACGAGCTTGTCGACATCCTCCACACCACTTAAGCCCGCCTCTAAGAGGATTTTACTGAGTTTCTCCCGCTTACTCAGCAACTCCTTCTCCTTCTCGTTAATCACTTTAATCTTGTTCTTTAACTCACCCATCCTAACACTCAACTTATTTGACTCAACACTCAGCCCCTCCTTCTCAGCTTCTAGCGAGTCACGGAGCTTACGTAATTCACTCAGCACCTTCTCTAGCTCTTCACGCCTACCCCTCAACTCACTTAGCTTAGCCCTCACCTCACTCACGTTAATCTTCTCCAGGGTCTTCCTACGATCTTCAATCATTTTATTGAGGTTGTGGAGCTCGCTACCGATTACCGAGTTCTTGCCCTTAGCGATTTTCTCGATGTTGTTCAACATAATCATATACTTCTCTAACCCCAAAACCTTATCAACCAACTCCCTCCTCTGCTTATCGTCGAGAGCTAGGGTTTGATGTATGTTGAATTGGGGAACGTACATGACGTTACTGAATATGTATGTGTTCCTACCCTTCCTCGGATCCTCCCTCAAGCCAAGCACCTCAAGTATTTTCTCGGTGAGGTCTTCCGAGGAGTAGCTACTGCTTGACTCAACCCTTGTCGTCCCGTCAGCAAGGCTAAGTATCGTTATCTTCCCTCCCCTATCCCCGTTAAGCCTTCTCTCAATCAGTATTAGCTTATCCTTATGTCTTACGAGGACCTTAACCATCGCTGAGGACGCGCCAGCCCTCAGCAAATCGTCTTTGTAGGGGCTCACAAACCCTATGAACGGGTCGCTCCCCTTCTGACCCCTCGGCAAACCGAATAACGCGTAGTTAATGCCGAGTAGTATGGAAGTCTTCCCGGTCCCGTTATCACCGTAAATAACCGTAGTCCCGGACGGGGGGAAGACTATTGTCCTATCGACGTAACTCCTTATATTCTTTAACTTAACCCCCAGAATCCTCGTCCTCACCCACCCCGCCGAAAACAGCTCTCAAGACCGCGCTATCCCCACTACTTAAGCCCTCCCTCGACTTAATCAGCTTACTATACTCCTCCCTTATCTCACCACCGTAATCAAAATACGCCGGCACGTAGACAGGTATGGGCTCACTAACGCTTAAGTCAGGCGTGTAGATATACCCCTCCCTATCACTAAGACTCGGTAAAGCCTCGGCCGGAACACCTATGTCGCTCAAGTAAGCTATGTCGGCTCTGTGCTTAGTTCTCAAAGCTATTAAAGTATTGAAGTTAGCTAGTATCTGCTTCTCAATCATAGTCGCTATCTGCGATAGAGCCACCAAGCCGATCCTGAATTTCCTCCCCTCCCTAGCTAGCCTAGCGAAGACGTTGTAGGGGCTTAAAACCTTCTCGGGACTGAGGTAGAGGGGTGCTTCCTCAGAAACCACGGCTACGACGGGCTTCACCCCAACCCCTTCAACACCGGAACGCATCCTCTCCTCAAAAACCCTCCTCAAAACACTGATAACCACCATATCACCGAGAGATAAGGGTAGCTTAGAAACGTCGAGAATCAGTAAAGCGCCCTCATCCAAGCTACGCACGACCTCACCAAGATCTAACGAGGATGGGGTGAGGGCAGAGAGCTCGCCGCCCTTAACACTAAGCCACGGATAGGAGCCGACATTACCCGACATCTCCTTAGCAGAGCTAACTATAGCTTTAAGCAAGGTTATCAACTCTAACGGATTCTTAAGTATTGGTGAGACCTTAAAGACGGAGTTGCTGTCATCAATCACGCTCACGCTAACCTTCCTCCTACCACCGTCCAACACTATATTCTCCAGCTTCTCACGCCACCCAAAAATTGATAAGATTATCCTTCTGAGATCCCTCAACCTATTAACGTAAATCCCTGCGTTAACGAGTAACTTGTAAACACCTGCTTTCTCACGTTCCCCAACCCCCTCATGCCTCACCAAGTTGCTGGTTATGAGGGGTATGAGTGCTAGGAGATTCCCCGTAGGCTCGTCGCTATCATCAACGAAAATCTTGACACACGACTCGCTAATCCTGTCCTCCCTGTCTTGAAGAGGTTTCTGAGGAGTGCTTGACTCACCGCGTTGCGTGATCCGGGTCTCCGACGCGTTCTTGATTAAGGTAGCGAGTATTGAAGTAACCTCTAACAACTCGCTAACGTCTCTCGTTAAGAGTTCCGCGACGTTGATTACGTCGTACACGTTCACGCTCGCGGCGTCGAAGCCTCCCTCACGACGTAATACACGCCCCTCCCTCACCGACTCAACTCTTTCAGCGTTGGTTTTGAGAGCGTATACGTATATTCTGTAAGAATCCCTTAACCGCTCGTTTAAATTCAACGCCATACTCAAGATCTCCAGGAAATCCCTCTTAGAATACTCTCCGTGCCTATCAGCTACCACCCAAGAAATAGGTTCATCACCAAACCTACTCCACTGAGTTATTATGCCCATAACACCCGTTGTCTTGCCGGAGCCTGTCTGACCGGATATGAGGACGTGCTTAGGTATCATGTCGTGGAGGCTTAACCTCAAGCAAGCGTTTCTAAAGTATTTCTCAGGCATGAGTTCCTTAACTGAAGCTATCCCTGCCCTAAGCCACGCTACGGGGACGGCGCCCTCCTCACTCCTAGGTATCTTGCTGCTTAGTAAGCTCATGATGGATTCCGATTCGTCGTCTCCTCCCTTGAGGAGGTAGACGGGGACGTCGAGTGGTGGAGGCTGGCTAGGCCTCATAACCACCTTCTTAACCTCGTTGCCGGACCTCACCTCCCTTATCTCGAAGAGCGGTTTCGTCTTAGCTAACATAGCTTTCTCAACGCCGTAAGAGTATTGGGAGGCTCCCTCCCTAGCGAGGAATGAGGTGGTGGCTATAGGGATCTCCCCCTCAAACCCGCTTACCTGAAGTAACACGTAGCCAGACCCTACCTTAACGTAGAGTATGTCGCCTACACCCGGCCTATAATTCTCGTCGGCTACGACCACGTACGTTATCTCGTCACGCCACGCGTACGTGAGTCCGACACGCGTCGCCAACCCAATCACCTATACCCATACCTCATACGAGTTGTTGGTGAAAAAACCTGAACTAAGACGTCAGCCAACTCGTCTTCCAGAGAGCTACGCACCAAGCTTATTAAGGCACCCTCAAACACTTTATCCTCCTCCTTACTAAACCTGACAACCCTATCCACCTCCATGTAGCCGTAGGGCGGCTCCCCCGTGAGCTTAGACCTAATTCTGAAAAGCTCGTTAACCACCCCGCTTAAAACCTCCCTCACACGAGTAGCTACATCAACGTTGAATCTAACGTCATCACCTACTGAAAGAATGGGTTCAGGTATGTGTAGATCCAGAACGAACACGTTTCTAGAGTCAGGGGTTAGCGGGAACCTAGCGACGTAGACGCCGTTCCTGTCGTAAACAACCCTGTTAATCACTCTCACAACCTCCTCCACCAAACCCTTTTTCTTAGGTGTTGATAACTGTTTTGAGAGGGTCTCGCACAAAGCCTCACCGCTCTTGACGTTAGGGGTTGTGTAAAGCCCTTTAGAACCCTTCTTAAACTCTTGAAAGAGTCTGTAACTACGTGCTATGGTAGTAAACTTAGTCGTTTTGGAAAGACCTACGATGTCCCAGAGGAGGCTCTTAACAGCCTCTACATCAATGCCCGTGAGAGCCGAAACTATGTTTAAGCCGTCCACGCGTCCGCTACCGACTCTCTCAATAGCGAACCACTTCACCAGCGTGCCGTCTAAGACCACGTACCTAGCGTTAAACCCGGCTTCCCTAACCTCACGCAACAGCTTGACAGCGTAAGCCAGCTCTATCAACCCCTCAACGTATTTAGTGAATCTAGCGAAGAAAGCCGGTTCCTTCTTGAGGGAGGGTCTCACAAACTCCCTCACAAACCTGTTTATCTCTTGCGACGCGATGACGTCGTCGCCGGGCCTCTCGAAAAGCAGTGAACCGTTACCTACCGACCTAATCTTAACCCTGAACTCGTACTCCTCGCCGGAAGGCTTCCTACTAGAATACAGGATCAAGTCCTCTACGGAGGACTTGCCTAAAACTTCCTTCACGGTCATTAACCTGCCGTCAACCCCCCTCAGTAAAGCGCCGACCTTCATAGGTATTATGAAGGAAATATCGGTTCTGTATCGGCGGAACCCGGGGAACCCGGCGTCCACGAAGCCTACAGCTAAAGACTCGTTCTGGGAACTCATTTCGCGTACTTCATAATATGATTTGAGTACCTGGTCTCTAACCCTCACTAACTCGTCGTTCTTCGAGCTTAGGTAGTCTTGCTTGAGGTCGTTGATTACCTCGTTAAGTATGTCAACTAGCCTCCCCTGACTCACCGAACACCTCCTCCAACACCTTCATCAACTCCTTAAACATCTCCTCGTAGAATTCGTCCTCACTACTACCCTCAGGTTTCTTCCTGCTCAGGATGTTTATGAGATCCAAAACCTTATCAGGGGTTGCTGAAGGCCCTAACTTCTTAGCTAGGTTCTCGGCCACAGACCTCTCTATAGTTTCTATGACGTCCTCGCCAGGCCTTACCTCAACCTCCACAGCCCCTCCCCTAGTCTTGAGCTCCGTATTCAGTATTAGTGTCACGTTCTTACTCCTTAAATCATTCTTTAAAACGTCCGTCTCATACAGGATCTTCCCTAGCTTCTCCGGGTCCACGTTGGTTAAGTTGATGAGTAATACCTTGAAATCGCCCTGCGTGTCCTTAGCCAGCCTCTTAACGTAGTTTAAAACCTCGCTCAAGTTAGTAAAGGAAATCCTCTCACTCACTACCTCAACGCCGAAGTCGCTCCACACGCTCCTCACCCTAGGTAATCCATCCCCGGGCTCAACAACTAAGAACCTCCTCTTAAACCCCTTCCTCTTAAGCTCGTGAGTCTCGCGTAGGTCGTTCTTGTCCCTACCTACCGGAGCACCCGCGTACGCAGCCCTCAACCTAAACTCATGAGATAGTGGGAGTGGGTAGTGTATATGTCCTAAAGCAACGTAAACCACCTTATCCGGTAAGTTCCTCAACCACTCATCACCGGTGATGAAGATCTTCCCATACCTGCTCTCGAAGTCGCTCGGGTCGTAACCGTAGAACTTAACGCTTGTGTGAGCCAACACTATGACGGGCTTCCCAACCTCGTCTATGTTCTTAAACCGAACCCTGCCATCAGCCAGTAACCTAGCTTCCATACCCCTCTTAAACCCTGGCACGCCGTAGAAGACGTAATCACCTAACTCTAAAGGCTCTAGCAAGAGCCCCCCGGAAACCTCCTCATACTTAGTTAAGTGTATTAACCCAGCGTCCCTTAAGACGTGAACGAAGTCGCTCTCCTTAACGGAGATATCGTGACTCCCTGAAACACCGATCACGTGAACCCCGCTATCCCTCAACCTCCTCAATTCTTTCACGACCGTCCTCAGTAAGGAGTAATTCTCGAGCTTAGGTCTCTCAAACAAATCGCCTGAGATCACCAAGTACTTAATACCTGACTCCCTCACATACTCAGCTATGTCTAGGAACGCCTTAACGGGAGCGCCTGAGAGAGGGAAGCTACTAAACGCGCCTATATGCAGGTCTGCAGTGTGAACAAACACCTACCCTCAACCCCACATTAACACTTAAACTAGAAACCTTTAAATTAAAGTAATAGAAAAGCTTATATAGGTGCACAAATTATATCATATGGTGCACTGACGTGCACATACCTGACGGATACCTCACGCCAGCAGTTGCCGGAACCACGCTACTCATAACCTTAGGTACTTTACTGATCGCGTCTCGTAAAGCCTCCCTAGAGAAGGAAACCCTAAACGAGAAGATACCCTTATTCACAGCATTAAGTGCGGGAATCTTCGTCGCGCAGATGATTGCCTGGCCTATCCCGGGAGGCACTAGCCTACACCTAGTAGGCGGCGCGCTAGCCGGAATCTTAGTAGGTCCTTGGTTAGGGGTCTTATCCATGACTCTAGTACTCTTAATCCAGTGCCTCATTTTCCACGACGGCGGGTTAACAGCTATAGGAGCTAACATACTGAACATGGGTATAGTGGGCGTCTTAGTCGGCTACACAGTCTTTAGAGTCACTCAAAGAATCGTTAAGAAGGTGTGGTTAAGCAGTTTCCTCGCCGGATGGCTAAGCATTACGTTGGCCGGGCTCGCGTGCGGCCTCGAATTAGGCGCTTCATGGAATTCCACACTACCGGTATACGTGATGTCCTCGTGGCACGCGGTTCTAGGTCTTGTGGAGGGCTTAATAACTAGCGGCGTAGTAAGTTACCTTACCGTGAAATCCCCTAAGACCGCGTGGTGGTCTTGATGCTCACACGGAAAACACTCATCACCCTAGCCACGCTCCTACTACTAAGCCCTATCTTCGGCGTCATATTGGCTGAGGAGTTAGGGTACCACGAACCTCTAGACATCGTTGCTGAGGAACTAAAACTAAACGAGTCTGAGTTTACGTGGACGCCTCTCAAAGACTACACAGTGCCCGGACTACCTGAGTGGCTAGGCTACATAATCTGCGGTGCTTTAGGGGTGTTAGTAATAGTGTTCACGGGCTACGTAATCAAGGCGGCTCTAGGGCGACGGAAAATTGAGTTCAGCGATAGCTAGGAAGTTCCTTGACTCTGCATCCGATATTCTTGAAGTGATAGATTTACGTGGCTCGGCGAGAGCCTCACCTGTCTTCACAGTGATGTCATTCATCATCATAGTCTTAACCTCGTTCACGTCAAGCGTATGCGTAGTGATGCTCACGCTAGCTACCTCGATCGCGGTACTAGCTAGCGCGGGCAACACGAGAAATCACTTAAGGAAACTTACGTCAGCTCTAATATACGTGTTCATTTTTTCCTTAGTAGCTCTAACCCCTTTCTTAATCGACGGGCACGTAAGTCTCTACTTCTTCTACGTGCTTAGAGCTGTGGGAGCGACTAGTTTCTTACTAGTTATGACGGTCGTCACGGGCTGGGAGGGGCTGGGTGAGTTTATGAGGAGGCTTAAGCTACCTGACGCCACGTTAATTCTTACGACGTACGTTAAGATGATCGCGGTCCTACTTCGTGACACCTCTAGAATACTCTTGAGTAGGGAGGCCAGGTTATTCAGGAAGGCAGGCTTGAAAGACTTGCCAACATACGCTACCGTGGTAGGGGATCTCATAATCAGGAGTTGTGAGAGGGGTAGGAGAACCATCCTAGCCATGGAAGCGAGGAGTCTTAGCGCGCTCCCTGAAGGATTAGGTTCTCTCAAGCCATTCAAGCCGTCAAGACTTGACATACTGGTTTCCTTAATAGCTTCCGCAGAGCTCTTAATACAAGTCGTTGGTGGGGCCTCATGGTAGTCAAGCTACAGTTGAGGGATGTGTGGTTCAGGTATTCTGGTGAGGAAGACTATGTCTTAAAGGG
>JAJHQR010000040.1 GCA_020833255.1 Desulfurococcaceae archaeon
GGTAAACGAAGAACCTCATGTAGGTGGTTATGTGCTCTAACAGATTGAAGAGCTTAGTTGAGTAACTTAGTGTTGGGTCTCTCCTCAGCCTAAGAACGCTTAAACTCAATCCCGCGACGTAAACACCCATATACTCGGAAACACCTAGCGAGCGTGCCGTGAAACTTAAGGTAAACATTAGCGCTGATGCGAAAAAGACGAACTCATCCCAAGACATCCTGCTCACAGACTTGAAAGTGGTGGATGATATTATGAACGGTACCGCGAGGAAAACAGCGTTAAGTAACACGAGACCCGCGCTCACGGTTACCGGCACCTCGAAGATAGTGCTCTGAATTAGAGCCGCTAGAAATACCAGAAGTAAGTCGTCCATGAAGGAAGCCGCTATAACTAGGTTTCTCAAGGTTAGTAAATCAACCTTAGATTCCCGGAGTACTACTATAGCGATCTCGGTAGCTGTATTAGCTAGTGCTACACCAACGATTAAGGAAGCCACTAAGTCAGTGCCTAAACACAAGAGCAAGGAAGCCACTAACGCGGTGGTTAACGAGACGTTAAGGAACGTTAAGGTGAGTGCTTCTCTAAACCTCCTCCTAACGGAATCTAAGTCAACGTTAATTCCTGCGTAGAAAAACAAGAAAAGCAGGGCTAGACTTAGTATGGAGGTGCTTACTTGCCTCGTGTTTGAGAAGCTAGCGTAGAGAGCGCCTAACACGACATACACGGGAATGCCTGAGATGCCGTGTTTAGTTAGGAGTAACGCGATCCACTGGGTAGCGGCGATTAAGAGAATTAACCCGGTATCCATACCTCAATATCACGACGAGCTACTAGTGCTCCTCATCCCTCCTCTACTTCCTCAGACTCTTCAGTAACTTCAGATTCGAAAACTACCTCATCCACGCTGTGGAGTGCGACACCTAACTCCCTCAAAGTATTCTCGACTTCCTCGTAATCTATGTCATCGCCGTTAATAGTTACGACTAAGGTCACTGTCTCCACATCCATCTCACTAACAACTATGGATACCTCTCTAACCCCGTTGACTTTAGAGAGGTTCTTAGCTAGCGTGACCAGGGTTGGCTCTCTTATTGGCTTAAGTACGTCTAAGACTAGCTTCTTAAGCCCCATATTACCTGTATGCACCTCTTTAAATCAGGGTCTAACATAATATTTACTTATTCGATTATTAAGTCTTTACTTAATCCTGACTTTATTGACTTTCTTGTTTGCCCAAGAATATCTTCTTATGCGTTTTGATGCGCCGAAACCGCATGCGGCGCAATATCCTTTAGCTACGTTGTAGGAGTGCCTGCCACACCTCCTACACCTTATGTGTGTTTTCCCCTTACTCCGCTTACCCATGGAGGGCGTTCCTTTCATGCTGTATCACCTGAATCACACGGGTGACATGAATATTATGTTCTCCCCTCTAACCACGACCACACCCAACTTTCTTGACTCGTTCTCCAGTATTTCCTCAGCGTCTTCGAGAACTATGTTAAGGTGTTGGTCGAAGCTTCTTAAGACCCCCCTAAGCAACTTATTACCACGTAGCTTAACTAGTATTAGCTTGCCGAGATTCTCACTCAGTAATCGTTGAGCCGCGTCACTCATCCTCAACACCCATCCTGAGTTAACCACTAAAACTATATAGTGTGGGCTTTAAATATTTCTAAGTGTCTTAATGAGCGTGGGTGAGGGATGAGTAGGTATCCTTTGAGGAAGAAGGAGCTTAAAGAGCTCGAGGAATATTTAACGGCTCAGTTCCCTAAACTCGCTTCAGTCTTAGGGAGGTTGGAGTCAGGCTACATAGTAGAGTTAGAGGATGTGGGGCAGGACATCAACCTAGTAATCCTCAACGAGCTCCCGGCGTTCATTCAGGTAGGCAAGGACTTCAAGATACCGACTCTAGTATTAGTGAAGATGGCGGGGATTGAGAGCACTCAGTACGCGGTGGTTGATGAAGGAGCGGTCAAACACCTCTTAAACGGCGCGGACGTCATGTCACCCGGAATACGGGAATGCTCTAACTTCCAGGGAGGTGCTTTAGTAGCTGTCTGGAATCCGTCGAAGGAGACACCGCTCTGTATAGGTAGGGCTTTAATGAGTTGCGATGAGATAATGAGGGTACGTAAAGGGAAAGCAATAAAGAACGAGCACTACGCTGGGGACAAGATATGGAGGAAATGTTTAGAGTTGCTGGCTAGGAAGAGTAGGTAGGTCTGAACAATGCTTAAAACTTTAGGTCTTAATGTAGTGGGTTTGGGATGTATCCGCTAGTAGGGTTTGTTTGCAAGCCTAGGAGAGAAGTAGGGAAGGTGCTTAAGAAGGGCCGTCCCACAGACCTGAAAATAGGTATCTTAACACCCATGCCTTATGAGGCGGCCATAAGCTCCCTCTTCATGCAGTTAGCTTACTACTATCTTAACAGTCTTGAAAACGTCCTAGCGTTTAGGTACGTATACGATGGCGGGGAGGACGTCGTTGAAGCGCTTGACGCTTGCTTAAACCCTAAGAATCTTGACGCCCTACTCATATCAGCCTCGTTCGAGCTTGACTACCCCTACATAGCCAGGATCTTAGCTGGGTTAGGGATGCTCCCGAGAGGGGGGATTGCAAGACCTGTCGTGATCGTGGGAGGTTTATCACCTACCTCAAACCCGCTCCCACTATCTAAGATAGCTGACGTAGTAGTTATAGGTGAGGCAGAACCCATACTAGATAAATTAATTGATTTGCTGGGCCACTCAAATCCCTTAAGTAAGATGAGGGAAGAAGAGAATTTAATGACTTTCCCTCCTGAAGGCCTTAAACGTAAGGCTCTAGCAATAGATTTAGATGACGTGTTCTTCCCTACCACGCAGACACACCCGCTAGATGAGGAGCCCGCGTACGGTCACGGCCTAAGAATAGAGATCTCAAGAGGTTGCAGGAGGTTTTGCGCTTTCTGCTTGGAAGGACACGTATCAACGCCCTTCAGGTATAGGTCTTTAAGCAGGGTAGAAGACATCATCTTTAAAGGACTTAAGCTTACCCCCATGAAGAGAGTGATTTTTTACTCGCTCTCGTTCTTCGACGTACCTTACGCTGAGACACTACTCGAGAAGTTAGTATCTGAGAGCGTCGAGTTTAGCGTGCCCTCACTAAGACCCGACTACCTAACCGAGAAGCGTGTGGAGCTAATCGCTCGCGGAGGTCAGAGAACACTGACCGTAGCTCCAGAGATCTTAATACCTGAAATCTCGTGCCCAATAGGTAAGTGCTTCGATCTCGAGAGTCTTAAGGAATTATTAATTCACTCAGCTCTAGCAGGGTTCAGACACGTTAAGTTATACCTCATGACGGGCTTCCCTAAAGAGAACGTGGAGATTAGCGTTAACGCTGTCGGGGAGTTAATTCAAGGAGTTCTGAAAGCGGGGGTGAGGATACCGCCTAATTTCCTTAGGTTAAGCGTTAACTTACTAGTCCCAAAGCCTTGGACCCCCTTCCAATACCTCCCGCCACAACACGTCAAACAAAAAGAGAGTAACCTACACCTATTCCAGAAAAGCTTGAGGGGTAAGTACGTGGAGGTCGAGACCCATAGTGCTGACTGGTTATTCGCTCAAGCTCTAATAGGCCTCGGCGATACCAGCATCTCAAACCTGGTAGTAGAGCTCGGCGTCAGGGGGGTAACGCTAGGTAATCTAAAAAGATTGATTAGAGAGCTAAAAATAGATGAATTACGTTACGTTAAGGAGGGCTGGGAGGACCCGCCGTGGATGAAGTACTTAGACCTAGGCATCAACCCGAAGTACTTAGAAACGAGGTACAGAATACTAGCGTTTCCCCGCTAACGAAAATACAAGCATTCATAGATATTTAAACTCATGTTAGTTTTAGACCCTCATCACTGTCACTGAAGAAGGGTCCTCAACCGCTGAAATCCTGAAGGACTTCTTAGCACTCTCTTGAGAGCGGAAAGATTTAAAAGGATTAAATAACTCTAGATTAATGGGCCGGTAGCTCAGCCTGGAAGAGCGCTCGGTTGGCATCCGAGAGGCCCCGGGTTCAAATCCCGGCCGGTCCACCACACCTCAATAACGAGCAGAGTTGATTCCGCGGTTCAGGGTTTCTTAGCGAAGATCTTTGTTGGAGTTACTTTATGGAAGACCCTGCCCGCTCCGTGAAGCAGTACGTTAGTCTTGCTGAAGTCGATGCTCCACTCATCAACAAATCCTTCCAAGACCTTGACTAGGAGTACCTCGAAGACGTAGAAGTTCACCTCACCTACCGGGATTTTCTCGTATACTTTACTCTCTAATATCGCTATCGAGCCCTTCAACCCAGGCGGCTTGACGAGAGTGCTTGGAACTAGCTCGAGAGAGAACTTGCTGACCTTATCCACATCTCTACCTGACACCGAACCCATGTTGTAAACTAACTGTAGCTGTGCATCGCTAGGAACGTTAATGGTTGCTTCACCCAAGCTCTCTAAACATTCGTTAGTAAAAGTTTCTTTATCTACCACGACGCCGACGGTAGGGGGTTCTTCGCTTATGGGGGTGTTCCAGCTTGCGGGCATGAAGTTAACTCTATTATTGGTGCAGAGAGTCCCTAATACTATCGTGAATCTAGGGTGGAGTACGCGGTAATACTTTCCTCTATACTCAGCGTACACTTCAAATCACCTAGTTATAATTAATTTAAAATCTTATAAAACGTCGTTTAAGTCGTCATTAAATAACTAAAGCTAGTGAGTCAAGCACTCTCGGTTTGTAAACCTCTACGGTGGCTGGCAACGAAGACTTCTTTTTCTTACGTTCTTCTATGAGGTTGTAGAGCTTGTTAATGGCTTCCGGCTCGCCGTGATTCAATATTATCTTCTTAGGCTTAGGAGTTAGGCTTTCTAAGTACGCGAGTAGCTGGTTCTGGTCTGAGTGCCCGGAGAAGCCTTCTATGGCTTCAACCTCCATATTAATAGTTATGGATTCTATCTTGTTTTCAGTTATTAGGTTAACGTTCTTAACTCCGTCCTTAACTTTACGTCCTAGAGTGCCCTCCACCTGGTAATTAACGAATAGTATGGTGTTTTTAGGGTCTGGAGCCATGATCTTGAAATACTCTACTGCCGGACCGCCTGTCAGCATTCCGGAGGTAGCTAGTATTATGGCTGGCTCGTCAGAATCCACTATCTCCACCCTGGCTTTCCCGCTTTCCACTACCTTGAATGATTTGTGTAGGAACGGGTTTCTACCCTCGTTTATTAAGTTACGTATCTCGCTGGACAGTAAGTCGGGGTAAGCGGTGTGAATAGCTGTTACCTCGTTTATCATACCCTCCACGTATACCGGGGTTTCAGGTATTTTACCCTCGTCCATAGCTGTCGCCAGAATAGCCAACACTTCCTGAGCTCTACCTACTGCGAGGGTAGGTATCAACACCTTACCCTTCCTCTGAAGAGTTTTGTTAATCACTTCCACGAACTTTGCTTCCGCCTCATCCCTAGGTAATTGCACGGCGTTCCCGTAGGTAGACTCCATTATGAGGGTATCAACCCTCGGAAACTCCGTGTGCGCTTCGTCAAGCAGTCTAGTCTTCCCGTACTTGAAATCACTAGTGTATACGACGTTATGTAAGCCTACACCGATATGGAAGTGCGCGATAGAAGAACCTAGTATGTGGCCAGCACGATAGAAAGTGAGTCTGACGTCAGGGGAGATGTCCGTGACCTCACCGTACTTTAAAGTTATGGTATGCAGTAACGCTTTATGAACGTCCTGCAGGTCGAAGGGGAGGGGCCTGCCCTCACGTCTAGAAATGTCTAGCAAATCTAGCTGGAGTAAGATCATTAAATCCCTAGTAGCTTCAGTCGTGTACACGGGACCCTCATAACCAAACTTGAAGAGTAAGGGGACGAGACCGCAGTGATCGAGGTGCGCGTGGGTAACCACGACAGCGTCTATGTCCTCTAAAGACACGTCGACAGCATCTAGCCTAGGCATTGATTGCTTGAAAGTCGGTGCTGAAGGGTTATACCCGAAATCCACTAAGATCTTGGATTCTTGAGTTTCGAGAAGTATTGAGGAACGCCCTACCTCCTGAAACCCTCCTAGAGCCGTTATCCTCACGTAGGGATCCTTAAACAGTGTGTCCCTATGTATCCTATCACCTATGTTCCTAAGTATCTTTCTCCTAGCGTCTGACTGAGATATCAAGTATTTTATCGTTGAGTCAAGTATTAAAGACCTGAGAGGAGGTTTCCTGAGTATGTGAGGTCTCCAGCCAGTCTCCATGAATATCTTGTTGTACAGCTGGCGCTTATCCTTGAAAAAGACTGTCGGGTTAGTTGTCTTGATTATCACCTCCCCTAAAACCTCGTCGAAAGTTATGTCTTCCTTAGTTAAGCCTAGATCAGGAGGTACTTCATTAAGTATTATTTCTAAAGCATCGTCCACATCCTTACGTGAGGACTCATCAACCCTGACGACCACCCTCTTCTTTATGATCTTAGCTATAGACTTGATGGTCTCCTCTTTCTCTAGGACACTCTTCACGTCCCTCAAGTATATCGCTATCTCAGGACCCTCGAACTCTATCTTAGTCAACCCAGCCTCTGGAGGTATGTTCTTATATATCTCCTCTAAAATCTTTAACCTAACCTTATCGATTAAAGCCACTCAGTAAACCCCCTACCACAAAGCGAGAGTGTTTATCTCGATAGAACCTTTCTTTACTACAGCTACGTCCACTCCCTCACCGCTAAACACATCTCTCCTAGTCGATGCTCTGATAGCTTCTAGAGCTAGCTTAACAGCTTCCTCAACGCTGAGGTCTGGTGAGTACCTACTCTCCAACAAGCCTATGGCGACGGGGCTACCGGATCCCGTCACAGCGTAGTTCTCCTCCGTGTAGTCACCGAACCACTGAACAGCGTATAGTCTTGGCTCCGTATCGTAACCCCCGACTATCAGCTGTACTTCGAACGGGAAGTACTTATAAGTGTTGAGCAGAAGCCCTAAATACGAGACCAGGGTTCTAACAGGTACCTGAACTCCCTCCTCATACTTGAACTTCCTCGCTAGATACTGGAGTTGCGACGCGAGTATCTGCGCGTCCGCGACCAACCCCGCTATAGACATCACCACGTGATCGTCTATCTTGATGATCTTCCTAACCCTCTTATGAGCTATGAAGTAGCCCTGACTAGCTCTCTTATCCGCAGCTATGACTACGGAATCCCTCAACTTCAAGCCGACTGTAGTAGTCCCATGCAAAACTTTCACACACCACCACCTAAACTTCTTAGATTATGATCTTTTTAAGTAGATTACGGGCCTCCCCATACGGAATATATTTACAGCGATAATAAGTTTAACTTTAGGTGCGGGGGTTGAGGAGAGAACCTCACGTGATTGACCTACCTAAGAAGGTGGTTGTCGGGGAGAACGTGATATGGCAAATCCCTAAAGTCATCCAGGAGCTCAGGCTAGGCAGGAAAGCCCTCATAATCACCGGACCCAACGTCTGGGGTCTAGTAGGGAAAGCTATTGAGGAGATGATGTCCTCAAGTAACGTGAGTTACGAAGTGATCAAGGTTTCTAAACCTACTTTAGGTGAGGCGGAGGGCTTGAACGAAGCCTTAAACAAGTTCCTGCCAGACCTGATAATAGGTTTGGGCGGGGGGAAACCCATAGATATCGCCAAGTATCTCTCCGCGAATTCCGGGACCCCCTTCATAAGCGTCCCAACAACCTCCTCACACGACGGGATAGCCTCACCGTTCGCCTCACTCAGGGGAGGTAGCAGGATCACCTCAGTGCTGGCTAAGCCTCCCGTAGCGGTCATAGCGGATTTAAGCGTAATAGCTTCAGCACCGGCCAGAGTGATTAAGGCTGGTGCGGGCGACCTAATAGCTAAGTTTACGGCTGTTCTAGACTGGAGACTCGCTCACAGGCTTAAGGGAGAGTATTACGGGGATTACTCGGCGCAGCTAGCTCTGCTATCAGCAAAACATGTTGTGAACTACTCTGACATGATATCCAAGCTGTCTTTAGAGGGCGTGCGCGTTATAGTGGAAGGCTTGATAAGTTCCTCAGTGGCTATGTGTATTGCGGGGAGCTCCAGACCTGCCAGCGGCTCCGAACACTTATTTAGTCACGCTCTAGACTCCATAGCTAATTACCCGGCCCTACACGGGGAGCAGGTAGGGCTCGGCACGATAATGATGTCATATCTTCACGGGAGGGAGTGGAGGAAAATAAAGAAAGTCCTTAAGAAGATCGGTTTACCGACCACGGCTAAGGAGTTAGGGGTTAGGGACGTTGACGTAATAGAAGCTTTAACGATAGCTCACAAGATAAGGACGGAGAGGTATACGATCTTAGGTGAGAGTGGTTTGACGTACGAGGCTGCGGAAAAACTAGCGAGGGAAACGGAAGTCATAGACTAACCGCTTAAAACCAAATATTTCTTTTCCGGAGCTAGGAAGTGTTTTTAGGTGGAATGACGCGGGAACTATTTTTGGGTTCTGTGCGGCACGGTCGGGAGGTACTCTACGGCAGGTCTCCTCGCGGCTTCCTGCGGGTATAATGACATCAGCTTATATATCGCCGGAGGTATTTCTGTTTTCACGTTAAGCCCTAACTCTTTAAGTTCCTCAGCCGTTATGGGCCAGTCATGCGTGTACCTCCCCATCACCAACTTATCGATAACTAACTCGATCTTGTCTTGAGGTAGTTTATTCTCGAGCAACTTCTTCACAAGATCCTTAGTTTGGTTTAGGGCTTTCTCAGCTATATCAGCGAGAACTAATGTCTCGTCACTAACTTTCTCAACCCCCTTCTCCTTAACAACCTTGATGATTGAGGGGGCTGGTAGAGAACCTGTCTGAGTGCTTATTTGCGGGTCGACAGGGCCTAAAACCGCGTCAGGATCCATCCAGATTTCATCAGCTGCTAAAGCTATGAGGGTCCCCCCACTCATAGCGTAATGAGGCACTACCACGATCTTCTTGCCGGGATGTCTCTTAAGCGCTAGCGCTATCTGGGAAGCGGCCAACATTAAACCGCCGGGGGTGTGCATTATGAGCATTATGCCCTTATCTGCTGGCGTGGTTCTTATAGCACGTAAGATTTCCTCAGAATCCTCTATGTCTATGAACTTATAGAGAGGTATGCCGAATAAGGTTATTCTCTCATGTCTGTGAATCAATGTTATGACCTTGGAATTATAGAATTCTTCAAGACTTCTTATTATCGAGATTCGAGCGTTCCTAAGCGACGAGTACCTCAGCTGAGGGTACATAAAACTAACGAATATCCAGACAATGAAGAAAAACCAAAGAAAATCAGTAAAACCCGGCATACCGTCCAACTTAATTACCTCATGAATTATGGGGCAAGGACCTTAATAAACCTAGTATTGCTTCAGGTCATGCAAGCACTCGCTAAACCCGCGTCAACTCTAGTGCGAGTTCTCTTAAGTCACGGCCTTAACGCAACTTATTTTTCTTTTGTTAATACTTATTTTTAGAGATATTCGCTATGATGGTTAGATCCACAGATAACGACGCAGTGTTTAAGGCGAGTAGGGAGAGGCTTGTTAAGTCGTTGATAGAGGAGGGTATCCTTAAGAGTGAGGAGGTTATTAAGGCTATGCTGACGGTCCCTAGAGAAGAATTTGTCCCCGTCAAGTATAGGGAGTTAGCGTACTTAGACACTCCTTTATCGATAGGTTGTGGTCAGACTATCAGCGCTCCCCACATGGTCGCTATAATGACTGAAGCTCTCAAAGTGACTCGAGGTAATAAAGTCTTGGAGATCGGGACTGGGAGCGGTTACCAAGCCGCGATAATAGCCGAGATAGTTAAGCCCGAAGGCCATGTATGGACTGTCGAGATAATACCGGAGCTAGCTAAGTTCGCGGAAGAAAACCTTAGGAGAACGAGCTACTCAAGTTACGTGACAGTAATCGTCGGTGATGGGAGTAAGGGGTATCAAGACGCCGCACCATACGATAGAATAATAGTTACGGCGGCAGCGCCTAAAATACCTGAACCACTCATAAATCAACTCAAGGACGGCGGCCGGATGGTGATACCTGTTGGAGACGCGTACGTGCAGATCCTAAAAATAGTTGAGAAGAGAGGGGGTTCATTACGTGTTGAAGACTCAGTACCCTGCGTTTTCGTTCCCTTACTCGGTGAGTACGGATTCAAGAAAGGCTTCTGGTTCGCCAACGACCCACAACCCTAAAGAGCGAGACCCCATTAAATAGTGGGTGTTCAGGTAGTATTTAGTTTAGACCGGTTCGTTGAAGAACCCTGCAAAATTATAAGGCACGTTACTCTTATATTTAGGTGCTGGGGGTCAAGATGCCTATAATAACGTTAATTAACCACTTGGTTGCTAAGGAAGGGTTTAGGTTTATTCAGGGGCAACCTTCCGAGGAGTGTTTGAAGTGTAGGTTGAAGCCCGTGTGCTTAGATAAGCTGAAGCTTAACCACCTGTACGAGGTCGTCAAGGTCACCAACATTAAAAACCCCTGCAGGCTCTACGGGTACGTGACAACGGTAGAGGTCGAGGAAAGACCGATAACGCTGGTAGTGCCTAAGAGGTTAGCGTTGGAAGGTCTTAAGTTTACTCGTAAGTCTATAGAATGCAATGAAGTTAAGTGTCCTTACCGTTCTTACTGCAACATAGAGTACCTCAAGGATAACGCGCCGATCAAGATCGTGAGGGTTATGGATAGAGTTAACTGCAGGGCTTCCAAAGAATCTATGGTCTTGGTTGAAGCGGTGTTAGCGGATTAGCTTAGTGTTTATCTGCACTATCTCGTCGGTCACGGTATTCCCTCTAACGTATTTCCTCCTCCTCTCGCCCTCGTCTCGCGGGTGAAAACCCGGCGGTTCCGAGAGCAGCAACGCTTTCTTAACTCCCCCCTGTAGTGAGGGTATCATCGGGAAACCGGAGCTATCTGAACCGCCAGTTATTAGGAGCTTCCACTCAGCCGGCAATCCGACGATTGAGGCGGGAACGGTATCACCTATCTTCTTACCTACGAGCGCGTTAGCCTTATCGCCGGTCACAGAAACCTGGAATGAGACAGCCCTGAAGATCTCTCCTAAAACCTCCTCCGAGCCTACTTTTTCTGAAAGAAAAGCTGAAGGGACTACGACAGTATCTGGCGGGACTGAGGGGTCATCAACCAACTTAACGGTCAGGTTGACTTTCTCCTTATTAGCCTTGTTCTTCCATATCCTGAGCGTGGCGATGCCTAGAGGGGAGTTAACGGCTTTCCTGGTCTCCGGGTTAATCTTGCATATAGTCAGAACCCTGTTATTCTTATGTTCCTCGCCATAGCTTAAATCACTAGAACCTACTACCTTAACTAATAAAGGCCTGGGGTTCACAGCTTCCGGATCCGAAACCACCACCTTAAACTCAGGCATTGCGTTACTCACCTACTCGCTGTTAATTTTTGGAAAACTAAATAAATAAGCTTTCACGACCCAACCTCATCCCCGTGCTGGAAGAGGACATCACTATGTTGGGGGTTTCGCTCCTTAGGGTGGGGAGGTGGTCAAAAATTTTAGGCTGGTTCTTCGTTTAAGGCATTGGTGTTGGGTGTGGGCGAGTTTAG
>JAJHQR010000005.1 GCA_020833255.1 Desulfurococcaceae archaeon
ATGAGGGAAGCCCTAGTGGGTGCAGAACCTTCGTCATGAATAGCTAGGAGCCGCTAGTATTGCAGGGAAGTGACACGTTAGTTATAGGTTCGCTCCCGCCAAATCATATTTTGTTCGGAGGAGGTTCCCGGCGCGGAAATGTTCTACAAACTCGCAGGCATCACGAGCCCTACTATGTAGGCCCTCGCGCCAACCCCTCTCCTTAAGTTTTCGATTAAGCTTCTCTTTATGTCTGCGGCAGACTTAGTTGAGTTTATAGCTAGGGTGTTTCGACTTATGTGTGTGGATTTCCTGATTATTATTCTTCGATCATCACTTAACTCAAGTCTTGGATCACCTCTACCTACAATCAAGTCGTACTCACCTAACTCATCAACAAGCAATACTAGGATTACGGAGTCCCTACTCCTTATGATCTGTTTTAATTCTTGGTTTAAGTCTGCTAACCCTTTATCAGCGCTAACCCCTATTATGCAGTCCCCTCTAGGCGTTAAGTAGTTTTCTTTAGTTATTTCGAGCGTGGTCCTATGTGTTGCTCTGACGTTGGGGTGTCCTTTAAAACTTACTACGTCTAACCCGGCGAGGTGCTTAAGATCTGAAAAAACCCTCACGTTATTCTGGCGGTTTATGAGTTCCTTCAATATACTTCCGGAGCTCTCCACTCCCCCCACACTTCTCTCAAAGTCTTAGAGATCTCGCCTAGCGTCGCTTTATGCTTCACCGCCTCGTAGATGTACGGGAATATATTCACGTCCTCCCTCTCAGCAGCTTTCCTGAGCTCGTTTAACGTGTCCCTAACCTTCATAGAGTCTCTTTCCTTCCTTAGTTGCTCCAGCCTGAGTATGACCCTCTCCCTGACTTTAGGGTCTACCTTAAGAATCTTTATGTTCGGGGTTTCCTCCTCCACGAGCGTGTTAACACCTATTATCGGTACCTCACCCCTCTCAACCCTTAACTGCCACTCATACGCTGCCCTAGCTATCTCCCTCTGCGGGTAACCTAACTCAATAGCTTTAATCATGCCTCCCAACCTATCGATCTCATCTATTATTTTCCACGCTCTCTCCTCTATCTGGTCGGTAAGCCATTCTATGTAGTACGAACCTCCGAGAGGGTCTACAGTGTCGATGACTCCTGACTCGTAGAGCAGTACTTGCTGCACCCTAACAGAAAGCTTAACAGACTCCTCAGTAGGTAAAGACAATGCCTCATCGTACGAGTTAACGTGCAGTGATTGCGTGCCTCCCAGAACCGCTGCCAGCGCCTGCAACGTAGTCCTAATCAAGTTAACCAGCGGTTGCTGAGCCGTGAGCAACACGCCGGCGGTCTGCGTGTGGAATCTGAGCATCATCGACCTAGGGTCTTTAGCGTTGAACCTATCCCTCATGATCTTAGCCCACATCCTCCTAGCAGCTCTAAACTTCGCTATCTGCTCGAATAAGTTGGTTCTAGCTGCGAAGAAGAAGGACAACTGACCGGCGAACTCGTCCACGTTCATCCCCCTCTCAAGAACCCAGTTAACGTACTCTATAGCGTCAGCTAGCGTGAAGGCTATCTCCATAGCCGGGGTCGCGCCAGCCTCCTCGAAATGATACCCTGAGATACTAATAGAGTTCCACTTAGGTATGTTCTTAGCAGCGTAGATTATAAGGTCCGTAGCATACCTCATAGAAGGTCTCGGCGGGTATATGTAGTTATTCCTGGCTATATACTCCTTCAGTATGTCGTTCTGGACAGTTCCCCTAAGCAAAGACCTACTTATGCCTCTAGACTCGGCGACGGCAACATACATTGACAATATCTCGATAGCTGTGGCGTTTATGGTCATGGAGGTAGAGATCTTGTCCATAGGGATGTCCTGAAACACTAGATCCATCTCGTTAACTGACGGCATGGAAACACCGACCTTACCGACCTCATACCAAGCTAGCTTGTCGTCAGGGTCGAGACCTAACTGAGTTGGGAGGTCGAAAGCCATGCTAAGCCCTGTTTGACCGATACTCAAGAGGTACTTATAGCGAGAGTTCGTGTCTTCAGCGGATCCAAACCCAGCGTACTGCCTTATAGTCCAGGCACGACCCCTATACATAGTCGGGTATACTCCCCTAGTGAAGGGGTAAGCGCCCGGAAACCCTAACTTACTTAGGTAATCCCACCCAGCACCCTCCGTGTCCAGAGGCGTGTACAAACCCTTAATCTCCAACCCTTCCTCAGAAAGGAAACGAGGCTTCGCCTCAGGAGCTTTCTTAATCGTTGGCTGGAGAACCTCGTTAACCCACTCACTAAACTTCTCCCTAAGCTTCTCTAAGTCAGTCATTCACGCCCCACCCTCTCAACCAACTCAAGCAAAACCCCGCCGGTCGACTTCGGGTGAACGAAGTTTATCTTCCTAGAACCCTTAGAAACCAGCCTCGCCTTATCGTAGACCAGCACAGCACCCCTACTCTTAAGAATCTCAGTAGACCTATCCACGTCATCAACCCTTATCGCTATGTGGTGTATTCCCTCACCCCTCTTCTCAATGAACTTGCTTATAGCCGAGTCTTGAGTAGTTCCCTGAAGTAACTCTATGTACGTCTCGCCAACCCTAAACATAGCTACCCTAACATTCTCCTCAGGAACTTCCTCAATATCCTCGAGCTCAAGCCCTAACACGTCCTTATAGAACTTCACGGCCTCATCCAAGTTCTTTACAGCAATACCTATATGATCTATCCTCACGTACCACTCACCTCACACGCTCTCTCAAAAACCTCAGCCACCTTCTTAAGCGGTGTCCCCGGTGTGAGGACCTCGAAAACCCCTAGCTTCTTCAGCTCCCCTACGTCCTCAGGAGGTATTATCCCTCCAACTATGACCGGTATGTTAACTCCTCGCTCCCTCAACAACTTAAGCAAGTCATTAACGAGTTCTAGGTGTGAGCCGGAAAGTATGGAGACACCTATCGCGGCAACGTCCTCCTCCACAGCCGCTTCAGCCACGTCTTCAGGGGTTTTATGCACGCCTAGATACACTACCTCAAACCCGGCGTCCCTTAAAGCTCTAGCAATGACCTTAGCGCCGCGGTCATGCCCGTCTAAACCGAGTTTAGAGACCAGAACCTTCCTCCTAACACTCTTGGTTTGGGTTACGGCTTCAGACACCGATAAGGACACGTGACCCCCCTATATAATTAGCGACATAATCCTAATAAGAATTAGCGTTCGAGTTATGAAGACTTGACAAACCATACGTCAGAGGTCTTTGCTCACCATACAACATATGAAGAAACCCTCAGTGAGGTGTTTATGCGGGTGTAAACGCATAAAGTAGCTGTGATGCTCGTAGGGCTCATAACCTTCTGAAGCCCATTGAATAGGCCTGTAAAACCTGACCTTCTCGGAAATCGTGTTAGCTACTTCCTCACCCTCCTCCGGCATCAGAGAGCAGGTTGAGTAGACCACTGTCTTACCTAATGATACGGACTTACTAATTAATTCTTTCTGCACGGCGGAGTAATACCTTATTTTAGACTCCGTTAAGGTTATTTTAAGACCGGGGTCTTTAGATACAGCACCGCTATTACTGCACGGCGCGTCTAAGAGAACCTTATCGAAAACCTTCCTTAACTGTGTACTCCTTGAGTCGTTAACGATTACGTAGACCCTGCTTAAGTCAACCCCAAGCTTCCCTAATAGTTGACGCCCCAGCAAAGACCTCTTATAGCTTATGTCTACGGCAACGACTCTTGCCTTATTATCTGACAACATCATTATTAAGGAGGTCTTCATCCCCGGCGCGAAAGCCATGTCTAGAACGTCATCTCCTGGTTGAGGGTTCAGCGCTTCCACGACCGCTACCGACGCTTTATCCTGCAATATTAACTCATAGTTTTTCACGGCGCTGAGGAGTCTGACCGGCTTAGGACTCTTGATTATCTGAAGTAAGTAAGGGTAGTTAGAGTCAACAACGTAATCAACGCCCTCACTACTCAAAGACCTCAAAACCTTCTCTTCAGAAGCTTTCAGGGTGTTGATCCTAGCCCATAAAACCCTCTTACTAAGAGATGTGAGGAGTTCACGCACCTCACCACCAACCAGACTAGAGAGTTTCTCGTAAAACCAGCGACTAACGCCGTACCTACACCATTCGGGAAGACCCTCCTCGCTCACACCCCCCTCAACCCACGCTCTAGCATAACTGCTATAGCTCCTGCCAACCCCTAAGAAACACTTCACTTTAATGTAGTCAGAAATAAAATCCCTTGCCGCGTTGTATAGGGCCTCCCTCTCAGCCAAGCTCAGCTTACAGACACCCTTACAAGCTCTCTTAAACGCTACGTCAACAGAGACCCTGTAGTTAACGACGTTGTAAAGAACTCTTGAAAGAACTTTAACTACTAAACGCTTACTAAGACCCTGCAAACCGTCGCGCTCCGCGGCCGGAATCCCTGACCACTCCCTACAAAGTATTAACGGGCGCCGTTATGAATTCACTACACAAACCACTTAAGAGGTAGCTAAGTCGTGAGAGAATTTCTCAGTTCGTCGCGAGATCCTCACCCCTCAGTCTGGAGCGGCTACATCATCAAATTACATCATCACTACAAACCTTATTAACTTAAGCTTCCTCAAACAGATTACGCGGTCTCAGCATATCTCTTAGCTTTCTTGTAAGTGCCTGTGGTTCTCTCCGGGAATACCTGAGTTAAGAGTTCCTTCCTCTCTAAGTACGCTAAGGCAAGCAACACGCCCCACCTATAGTGATTCCTAACCCTGATCACCGCCTTCGAGGTTTTCTCGTTAAAGTATAGGACTCTCGGAGACGCCTCCGAGTACCCTCTCCTCCCGTATAACTCTATGAAGGCCTCGTCAATACGTTTCTGCAACTCATTAACGCTGATATTGCTTGAGCTAATCAGCCTCACAACCAAATACCTGTTCTTGTACTTCCTACGCTTCTCAATACTCTTAACGACGTGTCTCAAAACTTTCGAATTCAGGTTGCCTAGCACGTACCTAATCTCACGCCGGAACATAATTAATTGAAGTAAAGCTATCACAGCGAGAATTAAAGCTACTGAAGCTACTACTAGGTAGACAGCCTCAAGCAACCCAGTCAAAACCAGCACCTCTAAGGATGGATACGGGGTTCGTGGTGAGTGCTGAGAGAGCCTTAACCTCGGAAAGACCTAACTCCAGTAGGAGAGCGTAGTATACGATCGGGTGGTGTACCTCGTTCAGGTTACGCGCCCCACTACCTAAAGCTATGGTAATCCGGCTCCTCTCGTAAAAACTCAGCAGCACGCGGAGACCTGAGAGATCCCTCCCAGAAGATATTAAGTCTAGGACTTCCGACGCGTTAATTATCACCGGCACTCCCACGTTAACTAACTTCACGTAACTCTTCCTAAACTTGCTATCAGTCAGTAACCTGCCCCCCACCTCCACAGCGTTTAAGACTTTCAATACCCGGTTACTTAACTTCAGTTCATCAGGTGTTCTAGCTGAGAGCACCTTAAGCGACTTACTCTTAATTGCTTGAGGAACTTCATCGTAGCTCACGATAGTGCACGGAATTAGCTTAACATCACTTAACGTTCTGAAGTCAGGTATGTCTCGCAGGACTATGACGGAGTACGCGTAATTACTAGCTTTCTCAACTAATTGATTAAGTAGTGAGGGAGGGGTCTTATTGCTGACGTCTACGTACTTAAACCGCATTCCTCAAACACCTTAATCACGTAATCACTTAAATCTCTCAGACTCTTAACCCCCACTACCGTCGCTGACACCCTGATCACGTCATCCCCGTCCATCAACATGATATTACCTAGGAAAGCGTCTTGCTTGCTGAGCCTCAAGTATATTAAGGAGTTTTTAGAGCCTACACGCCTGTGTAAAGTGGCGACGAAGACTGATCTATCCGTTGAATTCAGAGAGCATAAGATGTGCTTGAGCGCGTACTCACTATCTCCCTTGTCCCTCAACCTCGCGGTGATCAGGGTTATCGGGTTCCCGTAATGCCCCTGCACTACCTGCTCCTCGATTAAAGCCTTCTCCCTCAGCTGCGTTGGCAGAACGTTCAAGACCGCGTGCTTCACCTTACTTAAGTCTTCAGTACTATGTGAGAAAACACTTAAAACTAAGTTACTCACTACGTATTTCCTGCTCATGATTACTTCTCAAGACCTAACTCCTTGGCTTTATCCTGCGGTAATATTAGTCTCGCACCTCTCGATGCCTCGTGCCTCTTCCTCAACTCCCTCTCCTTCGCTTTCTTCTTCCACTTCCAGTGGTGAGTTCCTCTAACCCCTCTGTTCCCTAGAAGACCCCTCATCCTCCTCCCGGCCATGGTCTTGCCTCTGAAAACCCTGCCTCTCTGGGAAGGAGACGTCACCCAGTTTATGTCGGGGTCTGACTTTATCGACGGGTGGTTGGGGTCTACTAATATCACCTCGAAATACTCGTAGATTCCGTCGTCACCAACCCAGTAAGAACCGAGGACCTCCAAGTTGCGGAATTTCCTGGCGGCCTTCTCCTCAGCGATTAATTGCTGAGGCTTCTCCGGGGCGTAACCGTAGACACCCATCCTCTTAGGTCTGCGCCCTGAATTAGGTCTAGGCTTACTTAAGCCGCCTTTCTTAACCCTAACCCTCGCCACGACAAAACCTTGCTTAGCTTCATAACCTATCGCTCTAGCTCTGTCAAGCCTCGTTGGTTTATCAACCCTGACTACTGTGGGGGCTCTCCTCCACTCTATGTATCGCTCTCTCATCAATTCCTTCATAGCGGCGGAGTCGAGATTCTTCCACGCCTCCGCTATGTAGCTATACACTGATCTCGCCATCCTACTCCTCACTTCCTTCAAATAATGTTTCAAGGGTTTAAAAGACCTTAAACGAGGGGGACACGCACTATCTGGTCGAGACCACCTTGACTACGTCGTTATTCTGTAACTCGTAAGTACTCCCAACCCTCTTGTTTTCCCTAGCTAGTATGGCGTAGAGGAATCCCTTACCTAAGTCCGTGTGAATCAGGTAAGCAAGTTCCTGCGCTGTAGTACCCTTCCTGACTAAGTACGCGTCGGGGAGAACGTTACCACTACTATCGGTGAACCTATGCTGGTCCTCAACAGGGTAGACCACGATATAGTTTAAGACTTCGAAGACCGCGGCATTCAACGCTTGCTGAACGCCGGTCCCGCCGAACCTCCTCATGAAGTCCCTTATCTTGTCTAGAACTAACTTCTGCTTCGGGTTCAGCTTACTCTCATCAATTATCGTGAAGTCTTGGTCCCCGGGGAGGTACTTAATCAACCCCGTCTTAGAGGCTTTCCTCAGAGCTAACTCGTAAACAGAGCTAGCGGGTATGAAGACCCTGTTCCTCAAAGCCTTAACCACGCGATCGATGTTGTCTAGAGCCTCAGGCAAGTCTGCTTTATTGCCTACTATTATTGTAGGCTTAGCTACCTCACGCAATTTAATCACGAAGCTCCTCAACTCCTCCTCCCTCCACGAGCTAGGCTTAGTTAACTCAAGATTACTTAATTTCAGAGCCGCCACCACGTGCTCACGCCTTATCGAAAGCCCTGAGACCCTCTTAGTCAACGCATCCACTACCTGATCCCAGGGCAGGTTATCGAGACCTCTAGCAAACCTGATCCAGTCCCTACTTATTATCCCGTAAAACCACTCATTAACCTCGTTCTCAATACTTAACACTTCTTCCACAGGGTCGTAAGTGCCGGGAGGGACGGGTCTCCCCTCCTCATCAGTAGACCCGGAAATATCCACCACGTGGATTAAAACGTCGGCCTGTCTTAAGTCGTCCATGAACTTATTCCCTAAACCCCTGCCCTTATGCGAATCCTTTATGAGTCCGGCAACATCCATTAACTTCACCGGTATCATTCTCACACCGTTTAAACAGATGGAGTTTCTGGCATCACATTTAGGCAGTCCTAGCTCGGTGTGAACACACTTAGTTCTCACGTAAGCTATCCCCACGTTAGGTTCTATAGTCACGAAAGGCCTGTTCTCTATCTTAACCTCGATTAAAGTAGCTGCGGCGAAGAATGTAGACTTACCGACGTTGGTCTTACCTATAACCCCTATGAGGGGAGGGGTTGGCGGCAACTGAAGCACCTCACTAAGAAGTAATATCTACAACACCTAATATCTGCAACTACCTAACGCGGGGTGGGACCTAGAGCTTCAGGGCAGTTCTTAATCAATAACTAACCCACAGCCGTTTATCTACCCTACACTCATCCCTTAACTCCCGTATATCCTCCTCACTCACGTAAATACTGCAAGGCGGGACGTCCCGAGTCACTACAGCCCCGGGATAGATCCAGGAGTAAGCACCTACCTTGACCCCAGGCATGGTGGAGACGTCAACCCCTGTCTTGACGTGATCCCCGAAAACCGCCCCGAACTTAACTCTATTAGTAGATTCCCTAACTTTCTTAACTACGTAACTCACCGGTTTCTCATCAAACCTCAGGTTAGCTGTTATCGTGCCAGCACCTAAGTTGCATTCCTCACCTATTATTGAGTCCCCTACGTACGCGTGATGAGACACGTGAGTCTTATTCATCACAAGACTCTCCTTCACCTCGACGTTAAACCCTACCTTAGCTTGATCAAGGATTACTGTGTAGGGTCTGACGTAGGAGTTCGGACCTACTACGACGTCACGCCCTATGTAAGCAGGGCCGACCACGTAGGTTCCGGATAAGATCTCAGCACCCTCATCCACGTAGACAGGGTTTTTGATCGTTGCACCCGACTCAACCTTCCCTTTAATTACGGAATCCCTCCACGAGGACATCAAGTCCTTGTTTAGTTCAAGTATGTTCCAAGGTCTTCCAAGATCTTTCCAGTAATTTAACTTAACCACGTGAACACCCTCCTCCCTGCTAAGCTTTACGACGGCTTCAGTTAACTCGTACTCGCCCCTAGGACTTAACTCTAGTTCATCGAGATATTTTCTCACCTTACTGCTCAGTAAGTAGATACCTGCGTTGATTAAGTTGGAGGGCGCTTTCTCAGGCTTCTCAATAATGTCTCTCAAAGTAAAGTCTTCGTTGATCACTAACACGCCGTATTTCCTAGGATCGCTTACTTCGTAAGCTCCGAGGAGGTTCCTGCCTGCCTTAACGAATCCCTTAACGTCTTCGTAGCTTACGTAAATATCCCCGTAAACTACCATGAAATACTCAGAGCTGATCTCCTCTAAACCCCTCCTCACCGCATCCCCGGTCCCGAGAGGCTTGCCTTGATCAACCACCTTCACCTCACACGATAGCTTGTTTGAGAGGAGTCTTGCACGCTCCTCCACCTGCTCCTTCAGGTAGCTAACCACTATAACTACCCTATCAACACCTGCATTAACAAGGTTTTCTAGGTGGTGGTCTAGCAGAGTCTTATTAATCACTGGAATCAAGACCTTACTCCTGGTATGCGTTAAGGGTTCTAGACCCCTCCCGTAACCAGCTGCTAGAAGCAGTGCTTCCATGATTAAGCCCGACATACATAGAAAACGGATTTAAAAACCGTTTAGGCGCTGAAGAACTACCCGTACCTTACGGGGCGGCTAAACGATGATTGAGTAAGCCGCGTTAACCCGGTTGATCACGTGATTGCTTGCGGGAGGACGACGGCTTTCTTCAACCCTTCAGGCGTCGTTAAGTAAAGTAGTTTCGACTTATATATCTCGACCTTCCTGATAGGGTATATCTTCTTGCAAGACTCAAATATCTCTGCAGCTAAAGTCCCGAAAACCATGCTCTTAACGAATTCCGTGAGGCTTGTTTGCGAAGCTCTCTCACTCAATATCCTCATCATCTCCTTCCTAATCGCGCTTTTCTGGCTGGTCTTGCACCTGTAGGTAGTCAGGGAAACCGCCGTGACTCTTAAGACGTAACCATCACTCGTAGTCACGTTAGTTATAGCGACTATCTTGCTTGATTTCCTCCTTATTAAGGACCTCATGTAATCCCTGGCTAACTCATGCCCCTTAAACCACGTGCGCGCCACATCCTCCTCAACATTAACTACCTGAAACTTAAGCATTATGTGGTGCTTGCTGAAATCGCCGGTGAGGTCGAAGAGAGAGACTTCGAAAGTCCTCCCTAAAACCTTGGACGGGTCGTCCGCCGGCGTCGTAGCTATCTCAACACTACCGAAAAATTCCGGTGCTAAGACCCTATACCACTTCTTCAGCTTCCACTTATCCTTTACTTGAGGAGCTCTCGACATCTTCACGACCTATACCTATTTCAATTAAGGCTTATAAAACTTACTGGGAACGCTAGCAAACGTTAAGTCAGGGTTTCCAGCAACATTCTGTAGAGCCTTAATATCTCCTCAGCCGTTGAGACAGCGGTTCTCACGGCTTCAGATGTTGTGGGCCCGTTATAAGATATCGTAAAGACCGCCTCACCACCCCTTACCTCGTGGGTTATGGTGAAATTCGCGGGAGGGTTAGCGTCGTCAGGTAGCGTGGCTTTATGAAACGCTTCGATGAGTTTTAAATCATTCCTTAAGTAAACCTTAATCACTATCCTCAGAGTAAACACACCTCTACGACGGTACCTCACCCAAAACCGCGTAACCCCCCTGAATACCGTGTTTTGACGCGGACTCCCTCCTATTCTTCTGTGTTAGCGACGCTAAACTCACGTAATATTTACCGCCATACTCGATCACTACCTGAGTCTTCGAGGGATCTAAGACGTTAAGACCCCATAACACCTTACCTATGAGTGTGGTCGATAAGGTGCTTGGGTCCCCTCTAATAACTACGTTCTTGGCTTTAGTAGTGTTAGGTTTTTCGCTAATCAAGCTATCCACGCGTTCCTTCATTTCCTTAATGCTTTTCACGTAGTGTAGGTAGTAGTTCCTCATATAGTTTGAGTTTATGACGGAGGACACGTAACCCTCAAATCCTTTAACGTCAAGCAACCACGTGAGGAAGTATGCCAGGGTGGTTAAGTCTCTCACGAACCAGCCGTACTTAATTACGTAGGTCTTCAGCTTCATCTTATCTAGCGGGGCTTTATAAAAATCGGATAACAATCTTAACGTCTCACTCAGGCTTTCTCTAACCAGGCTTGACGGCACGTAAGGGTCTATTCCCATAGCGAGTGTTTGAGTCTGTGAAGTGAAGTACGGGATTATCGGCGCCTCAACAGCTTCGAGGAGGCCCTCACTAACCAAGGTGCTCAGGAACTCCCTATCCTCCTCACTCGGTCTCAACTCCTTGATTCTCGGTATGTATTTAGCGTAGGTAGCTGAAGCCGCCACATACTTCAATTCCTTGCTGACAGCCATGAACTCCCTGAGTAGGTTAATCAGCCCGGGAAGTAGTGACGGGTACCTCACTACCGTGCTATTCTTAAGACGCGATACCTGCGCCTCACTCGATGTCTGAAAAACTATGCATGCGTCGCACTCGGTGTGAGGTATGTTGACCCCTAAGACCCTAACGTTTAATTCCGTGATTGAGGGCACGTAATCCGGTAATATCTCAGCGTCTAGTTCCATAGATTTAAGAACCTTAAACAACAAACCCCCGGCCGCGAGAGACTCCACGTCGAAACACGCTGTTATCTTGACTAACTTCCCACTCTTCTTAACGTCTTCCAGAAGCTCGTGGAATACGTCGACGTCAGCGATGCTCTTACTACTCTGAACCAAAAACACACCCGACTAACATTCCGTTGGATCTTTAAATAAATATCTTACGCGAGATCTCAGGCTACTTGCTCTCGCTGTACGGGATGAGAGGTCTCTGAACGAGTATCTTAGCTTCTTCTGGGTCGTACTTCCAGTCTTGCGGTAACTTACCGACCCTCTTATAGTACTTGACTAATCTGTGTATCTTAGACTCAACACTTATTAGCCCTCTCAGCGAGTGCTTGTCTTTAGGGTGTTCGCTTAAGTGCCTCCGCAAGTTAACTGCTTTCTTCATCAGGTTGTAGAGGTCTTCAGGTATTGCGGGAGCCAAATTATATTTTCTCAGTATTTCAGTGACCTTAGCGTTTAAGACGGCCTTAGTTAGCGGGACCCCGTACTGATCCCTCAGTATTACCCCGATCATCGACGGGGGATAGCCTTTCTTAGCTAACTCGATGATTATGGATTCTATCTCCTCAGGAGTGTACTGTAGCCACTTAGGAGACACTAGCGTGGGAGGCCTTGTCGAGTGCGACTTACCCTTCTCTTTCCCCTTCCTCATTCCAGCACCTACTAAATTTCCTGTACTTGGGATTTATAAGCAGTTCTCAACCAGTCAACCATAGCTCTGAAAGCCCTGGCTCTGTGAGACAGTGTGTTCTTGGTTTCAAGATCCATTTCAGCGAATGTCTTAGTATGCCCTTCCGGTATGAAGATCGGGTCAAACCCGAACCCGCCCGAACCCCTAGCCTCGAAAGATATGGTGCCCCGCACCGAACCCTTAAAGACTTTAAAGCCTTGTCGCGGGCAGTGTAAGACTATGACTGATTCGAAGGAAGCGCTCCTGTCATCAACTCCTGACATGAGCTTCAAGACCCCCTCAACGCCTATGGTCTTGTAGACGTAGCTACTGTAAGGTCCCGGAAACCCTTTTAAAGAGGTTATGTAGAGTCCTGCGTCCTCAACGAAGAAGACGTCTCTTAAGTATAGGGAGGCTTGGACGGCGCTGTAGAGAGCTATAAGCGCTAGATCATCGGACTGTATCTCAACCTTATCTAGGCTTACGGGGATCACATCCACGCATTCACTGACCCCTAAACCCCTAAACTCCTTGATCTTGCCTTCATTCCTGGAGACTAAGAAAATCTTAAATACCTCTCCGCACTCTCCTCTCCTCAACGTACCTACCCCGCATTCTTATTTCCTTCACTTTTATTAACAGAGAGTCGGTGAAGTCTCTCCCCTTAACCTTAGCGTAACCCTTCATGAAATGTCTTAATAAAGCTTCCTTCAAACCGTAGTGCGTGCTCTCCACAGACCTTATAAATAGGTGGATGTCCGTGGCCAGATCCTCCAACCTCCTGGAATACTTCGCTAAGCCGAAGTCTACTAGGTAGACCCCGTCACCCCCCACTATGACGTTAGAGGTGGTTATGTCCCCGTGGACTACGCCGGCGTCGTGCACGCTGGCCACTAACTCACCTAGTTCTTCAAGACACTTAAGTGCTTTCTCCGAACCCCTGTATATTAAGTCCCTCAGCAAAGGCCCTTCAACAAACTCCATAACTATCAAACCCTCGCTTAAGTCAACGTAGTAGAGCGCCGGGACGTTAAGGCCCTTCAACCTCAATTCCGCCAGTATCTTCGCCTCAACCTCACTCCTACTCCTGATTAACATGGTGTCTAGACCGCGATCCCTGTAGGGCTTCCTGACCCTGACCTTGAATATTGAGGGCATGCCCTCATAGCATGCCTTAACTAAGACAGCCTCAGCTCCCAGAGCTATTAGTTCTGGCGAGCCAGGGCACGTCGACTTGATCAAGCTTCCACCTCTGCCTCACGTAAGCTTCCTCAGGTCTTACGTGCACGCCGTGCTTTAAGAGTAGTAGACCGGTCCACGCTATCATGACCCCGTTATCCACCGCGTACTGAGGCGGTACTATACCTAGCTCAACCCCCCTCAACCTACTCATCACCTCGAACTTACTCCTCAAGACAGGGCTTGAAGCAACCCCGCCAACAACTAATACTTCCTTATTACCTGTGTGAGCGAGAGCTCTCTCACTAACCTCTATTATGGCTGAGTAAGCGATTTCCCGAGCACTATAACATATGTCGCTTAACTCCGCTCTAGAGCTCTTGTACAGTTTTAAAGCCGCCGTCAAGAGTCCTGAGAACGACACGTCCTGCCCTTTAACGACGTAGGGTAATTCTATGAAGTTCTTCCCGTTCTGAGCGCAACGATCTATCTGATGCAGTCCGGAAACAACGTATGGTGGGGCAATCCCTAATTCACGCGCCAGGGTGTCTAGGAAATTACCTAATGAAATATCGAGGGTCTCCCCGAAAATCCTGTACCTACCCTCAGAAAACGAGGCTATCAACGTGTTACCGCCTGAGAGATAGACTATCAATGGGTTCTTGAAAGAGAAAAGCATCTTACCTATCTCGACGTGTGCGAGAGCGTGGTTTACTGGGATTAAGGGCTTGCCGTAATATGAAGCCATAGCTCTAGCTAACGTGGCCCCTACCCTCAGGCAAGGACCCATCCCAGGACCTAAAGCGACCGCGATCCCGTCTAAGTCTCTTACCTTAACCCCGGCTTTACTTAAGGCTTCCTTAACTGCTTCAGGCGCGTTACTCATGAAGTACTGGGAAGCTTCCTTAGGGTGTATCCCCCCGGTCTTAGGCTTGTACACGAACCTGACGTCGGCTAGTATGTGCGGGGGCTCATCCCTAACCACGCCGACCCCGAAGGTGTGCGCGGAGGACTCTATGCCTAGGATAATCATTGCCCACGCTTTCCCGCTACATCTATTTCACGTACTCTACGTGATGGCAATACCCGCAGTACCATCGAGGAACAGGGTTGGAGTAGTACCCCATCACCCTACCGCACTTAGGGCATATCTTATTCTTAAGCCTTATCTTACCTGTCTTCACGTCCACCTCGTATAGTTTGTGCCTCTCAGCCAAGGCCTACCCCCTCTTAATCAGGTAGTCAGGTTCGAAGAACTTCAGCCTCTGAAGATCCTCGTATATGTTAGCCCTGAAAACAGATCGGTGGGAACCGTACTCACTCCTAATATATTTTATCACCACATACTCCGGACTCTTACCGTAAAGCCTTGCAAGCACCTCCTTTAAAGAACTCCTGCGCGGCGTAGCCTTACCTAAGTGAATTACCTCACCGAATAACTCGGTCCTGTTAATAATCTTATTATACCTCTCCCTAAGTACGTTCACCACAACACCTTCCTCAATACTCGCGGTCTTCAAAGGTGCTTGACTCACGATCTCACACCACTAAATAAAGCATATATTAAGGTATTTTAAGCTATGTCCGCGTCCACAACGCGTGAATACACCTAAAACCTGAAACGAAAGTGGTTATTGCCCTTCAGTCCTGGGCTGAGGGCTCCCCACCTTGAAGGGCGAGGGTTCTAACGAGCGAATTAAGGGCTTCAAAGTTTGCTATACTCCTAGCTGTAGGGCGTACTTACCTTCCTTTTTTATGTTTAGGTGTTTGCTGACGGAGGAATTCTCCGGGTCTATTATTAGGATGACGCCTTTCCAATCGTCTGTGAAGGACTCGTTACCGCAGTTAGGGCACTTGGTCACGTCCCTGCTTACCAGGTATTTGCAGTTCGTGCAGGCCTTGAATACCTGTTTCTTGCTTCTCGAGGTGGACGTCTTAATCACCTCACCTTACCTAAGCCGGGTTGCCTGAGCGTGAGCCCTATCCTGATGTGTACTGGGTGGGCTACCGAGACGTTGATGACCCTGCCCCTAACTATGTCGCCCTTAGCGAAAACTATCTTCGTGGCTTCCCCTATCAACGAGTCTCTTGCTTCGTCGTATACTAGCTTATCATCCGCTAACTGGCTGACGTGAGCGAAAGCGTCTACAGGGCCCACGTTAACGAATATCCCTGTTCTCTTAACGTCAACCACCTCCCCCTCAATAACTTCCTGCGTGACCGGGTAGAAAGTCAGCAAATCAGCCACTACTTTATGGTATGTTGCCCCGTCCCCGGGCAGTATCTTGCCCTCAGGCTCCGTCACCACCCTCCACACGGAGATTATCACGCCTAAGGCCGGGTCTATCCTACCGACGTATTTCTTCTTGAGTTGCTTAAGCGCTACTAAGTCTAGGTCCTCCCCGAAGAACTCCGGAGGTATCCTGACAACGTCCTCTATCGTGACTAATCTAAACATCCCCGGTTCACCAAATACGTATTCATAGTAGAGAAATTTAAGCTATAGAAAACCTGCACCTACTAGACCACCAAGTAGCTACTTTAACACCCACCAGCTTCAGCAGCTTCCTGAGCTTCTTGTCTAGGGTCACCACTATGTAGTCCGGGTTTGCTGAAGCGTAGCTTATCAAGGCTTTATCGCCTGACCCCTCATCAGCCCCCGCCTTCAAGACTGTCACGTGCTTCGAAACGTATTCTAGCGCGTGCCTTGCCGGAGGCGCTTTCTTAACGCTCTTGCTTGAGGCAAGGTTCCTCAACTCGCTTACCACGACGTCTAGCGTGTAGAGCTCCACCCTATCACAGTCTAAATCCTCACGTAACTTGATGTCTAGGTCCACACCCTCACTAATCAGTAGTAGGGCGCTCGTATCTAGCAGTAACTTACATAACTTCATTGCGAGACCCTTAACCTAGTCTATGTGGCCCCAGCCCACAAGCCTCCAACGACCTAACACTTGCTTACTTATCGCGACCCTCATCCCCTTCCAAGCTACTACAGGTCTCTTAAGAGTTAAGGAAGCTACCTCCCTACTAATCGAGTCCACGCTAGCTAACGTCACCGCAACCCCGGCAGTCAGCATGATCGTTTCCTTAGGCTTGAGGGGCTCCACCCTCACCTGCTCTTTAGTGCCAGGCACCCTCTCCAGCAACGAATACCTTATCGAGACCTGAGTCACCGGGTCCGGCACCGTCCCGGCCTTACCGCACACGTTACCTACGAGGCTGTCTGCCTTAGTTAGTGAGGGGTCTAGCCTCGTGCCGAGAGCTACCAAACCCCCTGGCCTGGCCTCACTGAAGGACCTATCCCCAAACTTAATACTCACTACCTCCGTAGTTAACGGCTCGTAGTATTCCTTCCCGCCCCTACGTACCTTAATCCCGGGCTTTATCTCTATCTCGTCACCAACCCTGATAACACCCCTCAGCAACGCACCGCCGATTACACCACCCCTTAAATCAGAGGGTGGGGTGCCCGGCTTGTTGACGTCGAAGGATCTAGCGACGAACATCAGAGGCGGCGAGCTGAGGTCCCTCTCCGGCGTAGGTATTAGCTTCTCGATAGCCGTGGTTAGCACGTCCACGTTTATCTTGTGTAGAGCGCTGACGGGTATTACCGGGGCGTTCTCGGCCGGCGTACCCCTCAGGAATTCCCTGATAGCCCTGTAATTCTCTAAGGCTTTCTCCGGGGGCACTACGTCAACCTTATTCTGAACAACTATTATGTTCTTAACCCCTATTATGTTGAGAGCGGCGAAATGCTCTCTGGTTTGCGGTTGCGGGCAGGGCTCGTTAGCCGCCACAACCAGTAACGCCCCGTCAATCAACGCAGCACCCGACAACATGGTGGCCATCAAGACCTCATGGCCCGGCGCGTCAACGTAGGAAACACTCCTCCTGTAAACGCTGCCCTCACACGTTGGTTGCGGCACGTACCTGCGGCTCGGCTCCGCCCCCGGACACTCGTATATGTCGCCGTCAGCGTATCCGAGCTTTATGGTCATGGCTTTCTTAAGTTCTTCTGAATGCCTGCCTGTCCATATCCCGGTTAAGGCTTGAACTAGCGTTGTCTTGCCGTGGTCTACGTGGCCGACAACACCTATGTTTACCTCAGGCTGTCTCTTCTCTTGACTCACCCGCCTCACCGCCTCTGAACTCAGCGCTCTCGTACCTCTCTAAGAACACAACCTCGTTAACTCCCAGCCACCTCAGTATGTCTCTCGAAATTAAGTATTTCGTTATCTGTATGTTCTCACTGAGTCTGTAGTCTTTAGGTAGCTCTATCTCAACGACCTTCCCATCATCCTTCAAGGAGGTCTTGAGGGCGCTTACGTCGAGGGTCTTAATCCTCCTCTTAACCAAGTACCTCACCTTCTCCTCAGCGTCCTCGAGCTTCTTGATTACCGTGAACTCCGCCTTAAGTGTTTTGCCGGCTAACGGGTGGTTGAAGTCTACGGTCACTCTGCCGCCGGTCACCGCTATTATCCTCCCAACGGCGTTATTGACGGTTACTTCCTTGCCTACGTCCGGCGTTATGTTATTCTTTAGGAATAGCCTTGCCGGGAAGACCTTAACCTTCCCCGGGTCTCTCTCGCCGTACGCTTTATCGGGCAGTATCTCCACCTCGTACTTCTTATTAAGTTCCTCAGCTCCTGCGACAGCCTCCTCAAACCCTTTTATGAACCTGCCCTCACCAACAATCACTAATTCGGGCCCGTAGACTCTGCCCTCCTCATACTTCTTGTGCTGCCTAGCTAGGGACTCGAGAGTCGTGTCTACCAACTCCCCGGTCTCCTTAACGAATATCGCGTAATCAACCAGCAACATATCCCCTGCTTTGAAAGGCATTCCTACACACCAAGATAAATCTGAACACTATTATTTAAGCACAAAAACTAACCGCGGACGACTTGAGCGGGTGTGTGCACGCTAGCGGCGTGGTCAGCGTTTATGAACTCTGTTTTCACGTGCTGCCCCCCGGCCGTATCCTTAGCTTGAAGGGCTTGCCGAGCTCCCCGGAAATCTCGTACTCTACCCTTAGGAATTGCTTCAGAACCCAGAGCGCTGTGTGTGCGTGCATGCTGTACTCAGCCCCCGTGATCGTAGAGGTCCCCTCACCGAGTGCTAGGTATATCAATATGTTGTCGGACATGTGTCTGTCGAGGGCCGCACCTGTGTTGAGGTCATGCAACAACTTCTCAGCGGCTTCCGCGCCAACCACCTCCGCTCTCTTCCCCTTAGCTCCTAAGGAGTCTCCTCCGAGGATTGAGTTCTCGGTATCAGCCCAGAGCACTATGCCTGACCCAGGCCCTAAGTGCGGGTCCTTACCCGGTTCGTAAAACTCTAACGATACTTCGACAGGAACGTTAAGATTCCTTGATTTAAGGTATGTCTTCGCGCTCTCCGCTTGCCTAACCGCGACGTCTTTAGGTAGCTTAACGCAGTGTGAGACCCCTTTAACGACCCTCACCTCACCCCTCCCTAACAAGTTGATCGGGTTGAAGCCCTTAGGGGTGTTCAGGGTTCTTAACTTGATTAAGCCACCGCCCCTCGGGTAGTGGCCCCTCCTAAGCAAGCTTACTTCCACGTGGTACCCTGCCCTAGATAGGTGCGGTAACATGACGTACCTCACGTAATCTATCGGCGGCGACCACGGGACGTCAGTACCCCCCTTCAACACTAACTCAACCCTTCTCTCGCTGAAAGCCAGCACCGGCAGTATTGTCTGCATTATTAAGGTGACTGAGCCAGCCGTCCCAACATCGAATTCAGCGTCCCTAGGGTTTATCGTTGAGGGCCTGAAGACTATCTCAGTGGACCCTACACTCACGCCCTCCGTCTGAGCCCTGCATATCTCCTCAGCCACCTTGATTGAGGTAAGGTGTTGCGGGCGTAACCCCGGGTTATCTCTCTTAGCTCTTATATTGAATATCTTGACGTCGCTCCCGGTTATACACGATAAAGCCACGGAGAGTCTGAGTATCTGCCCGCCGCCCTCGCCGTAGGAGCCGTCAATCAATATCATTTATCCATCCCTGTGACTTCCCTGAGTCTCTCAACCCCTCTTATCTCCTCTATCACCCTAGCCACAGAACTAGGTACCAACTCCTTCCAGCTTTCATCACCCAGCAACATCAACTTCCTTATCGTCGTGGAGGAATACCTGCCTCTCTCGAATGGCGGGGGTATTAATACGTCGTATCCTGAGTCTTTAAAGAGTCTTAAGACTAGGGGGTTTCTGGCCACGCCGTAACGGAACTTAGGCACGTACATCTGGAGGTACTGTGGCCAGACAGAGTTCATCAGTATATCGGGTACTGGGATTATGTAGACTCTGGTGAGGTCTATTGAGTATTCTTTTAACGCTTCCCTAATCATCAAGACCCTCTCCCCGGCCGTGAAGGGGTTGACGACTGTGTGCGATTCTTGAGCCGTCCCAATAGCTATTATGAGTTCATCCACTTTCGTCATAACCCACTCAATAACCTTCAGATGCCCTAGGTGGATTGGCTGAAACCTGCCCGGGAACACAGCCCTCACTACGGAGTCCCACACCACCAGCTCTCACCCTATTAACGAATCACTCAAGCTCTTAATATTCAAACCCCGTAAGAGGTGTTTATCGTGTTGGGGGTGTGGAGAGCCGTGAGCGGCCCTCCCTCGAGGAGGGGCTAGCCGTACTCAACACTATCTCCGCTCCCCTTATCAGGTCCGTTGCTCTGCCCATGTATAACGCTACCTCTATTAACTCGTAACTCCCTTCGTAAACGGCTAGCTCCCCCACACCGACGTGCGAGAAGCTCTCGACGTACTTAGCTTCATACCAGGTTTTAAGATCTGTGGTGAGGGCTATCCTATCCCCAACCCTTACCTTAAGCCCCTCCTCCAAAGCTTCCTTGCTTAAGGACGTGATTATGTTCCCGAAGTCGTCGACGTGTACTACACTGGCTTTAAGCCCTTCCTTAATAATCTCCCCCCGACCAAACTCTACGGGCGGCTTAACCAACCCCTCGAAAGGTATCGGGCTCCCCAGAGACTCAGGGCTCACCCCGCAAGCTATTAAAGCTGCTGTAGGAGCATATATGTCTCTCCCGTGGAACGTGTGCGAGATTCTGCCGATCCTCACCTTATTAACGTCTATCTCGTACGCTTTCGGGTCCTCGTCGGAGGCTGCCGGGGTTAGTAAGCCGTTGTCAGGACCTACGTACACTCGCTCACGCGTCTCGATCATTACGTTCCGTCTAGGGCCCCCGACGCCGGGGTCTACCACCGCGAGAACCACGGCCTTCTTCGGTAGGTACTTCCTGCTTATTTTGATGATGTGTGAGGCTAGCGCCACGTTGTATTTAGGTATGTCGTGGGTTATGTCTATCACCTCTGCTTCAGGACAGACAAGCTTTATGACTGCCTTCAAGTGTCCTACGTAGTGGTCTCTGAGCCCGTAGTCTGTTAAGACCGCTATCAACGGCCTCACGTACCACGCCCCTCCATCTTGAGTTCCAGGTATGACTTAACTATGTTTTCCTCCTTGCTCAGCCCTAACTCTTCCTTGACTTGATTCAGTGTCTTCATGTATTCCTCTCTTGACTCAGGATTCATTACCTCGATCTCGACGTAGTTCCCCAGCCCCTCTACCTCGTCTAAGTATATCTTCGCTTTGCTTTCGGTGGTTGAGTATATTCTTCTCTTCTTCCTCACAGTTATTATCGGGAAGCCTGAGAGCAGCAATATCTCGGTTACTTTCTCAGGGTCTTCCAGCTTGGTCGTGATCTCTTCCCGTGCCTTAACCCCCTCCTCTATTAGAGCGCCCTTGAAGGTCAGCTCCGACGTGGAAGTGTTTTTGGTTAGGCTCTTCCTCAACCTCACGCGCAGGGCTATCTGGCGTGCCGGGCTGCCTGCACAGTGGGTTAGGTCTACGTAGCGGTCCTCCTCCACGACCACGTCCTCCAGTCTCCACCCACTACTCAGGAGCTTCCTCTCCACGCTCTCCAGGTTCTCAACCCTCACCTTGACCTCGTACTCTCTAGGCGTTATGAGTGCCTCACCAATACTTACGGTTCCTCAAGAAAACTTAAGCTTTGTATTTTCTCTCCTTCCGTGCCTCACCCCTTATGTACCACCCGACGTCGAAGAGGTTTGAAGCTACCTCGTCTAGATCCTTCCTCTTCTCTAACTCCTCACACCCGTCTATCTTGGAGATCCCCAGACCGTAAACCCTCATGTCAGTCCCTAAAACAGCTACCACATCCCCTTTCCTTACTGGTTGGCGGCAACTCACCACGGACTTCCTCAGCACGTCTCCCCCGTACAGGAAGGGTTTGAGGCCTTCCTCAGCCACCACCAACGCGTTGACTACCTCCCCGGTCCCCTGGTATATTTCCTGGAGTATGTTGATTGACGGTATGAAGCTTGGCTTACCCTTCCTGAGCCTGCCTAGGTAGAGGCCCGCTGAGTAGGGGGTGAGCCCTTGAGCGATTATCTTCTCCACTACCTTAGCTAGTTCCTCGCTTAGTACGAAGATCTCTGTGAATCTGCCCTCGCAGGAGAGTATGGTTGCTTCAGCGTACTCCCTCCTTAAGTACTCGCTTATGTGTGGTGGCAGGCTACCCGCGATTTCCTGCAGCGCTGTCTTCCTACACCTCACTTTAGCTCCATTAAGCATATGAAGAACCCCTCCATCCCGTGTACGTGCGGGTATGTCCTGCCGCAATACCTTATCCTCTCATCCACCCGTATGCCGTAGTACTCCGTCACCGGGGGAGATAGCTTCACCGGTGTTTCAAGGCTTAAGACCCTGACGTCGTCCCTCCCCTTAATTACCTCGTTCAGGACTAACTCGTTTTCTTCCGGCGCTATCGAGCACGTCGTGTAGAGTATCCTACCCCCTCCCTTAAGGGAGTCTAGAGCGCTCCTCAACAACTCCTTCTGTATTTCGTGGTGCTTCACGAGGTCTTCCAGAGAGGTTTTCGTTTTTCTTGAGGGGTCCAGCATTATTATTCCTTCCCCGGTGCACGGGGCGTCGAGCAGTGCTTTAGTGAAGGTTTTCCTGAATACCTTGCCGGCTTCCCGACCGTCCAGTCTGAGTAGCACTGTGTTCTTAACCCCGAGCCTCTCCACGTTATTCCTTAAGACCCTTAGCCTCCCCTCGTCAGGTTCTAGAGCTACTATGAGTCCTTTGTTCCTCATTATTTGAGCCATGTGCGTTGTTTTGCCTCCGGGTGCTGCGGCCATATCCAGTACCTCATCCCGCTCACCGGGTTTCAGGGTTATCGGAGGTATTAGTGATGCCTTACCTCTGTAGAGGTAGTATAGGCCTATCAGGTGCTCGTGTGTTGAGCCTAGCGAGGGTTTCTCAGGCTCTCTCAAGACCTCATAAGCCTCACTACACCACCCTATCCTCTCTAGGAGGAAGCCCATCTTCTCAAGCCTCTCAATCAGTTCCCTGCAGTCAGCGAGCTTCAGCTTATTACACCTTATGGAGGGTCTCAACGCTTTCTCGAAGGCTTCCAGCAACTCCTCCACTTCCTTCAGGTCCCCAAGTATTTCTAGGTACCTACCCACCATGTACGGCCTGTACCCGTACCTCCTGGCAAGCTCCTTAACGTCCTCACCCAACCTAATCCTTTTCTTGAGGTGTTGTAGCAGGTTCCTTGAAAACCACCCGTTAATAACTTAATACCCTAACGTATTAAATAATTGTTAGGGTTGGCCGTGGGCAGGTGCGTGAGAGCTCACTTAAGGATCTACGGCTTAGTTCAGGGGGTTTTCTTCAGGTCATCAATGCGTGAAGTAGCTTTAAGACTCGGGGTTACTGGGTGGGTACGTAACATGCCTGACGGAAGTGTTGAGGCATTGGTTGAGGGGGATCGGGAGAAGGTGGAGGAGTTGATTAAGTGGGCTTGGAGAGGCCCTCCCACGGCCGTGGTCGAGGACGTGAGGGTCGAATACTCCGAATGCACCAACGAATTCAAGACCTTCAGGATAAGGTATTGGTAGAACACACTAAGCACGAATAACCAAAGCATAAACCAAGCGGAGAACGCCGCGCACAGGCCTAGTCAACACCGCGCCAGCCAACACCCTAGAGGAAAGCGTCGACATCGGGCTGTTGGGAGCGGCGGGCATACACCCCCGCCCCATCAAACCCGTCTTCTACGGGTGCCCTCCCCCCTCCCGGGAGACCCGGGAGGGAACGGCCGCCTCTTTTCGGGGAGAGCTTCCCGCTTAGATGCTTTCAGCGGTTAGCTCCCACGGCGTAGCTGCCCGGCATGCCCTGCCGGACAGCCGGTACACCATAGGCCGCGGCCTCCCGTTCCTTTCGTACTAGGGAGACCTTCCCCTCAGGCGGCCAACACCCCCCGTGGGTAGAGTCCGAGCTGTCTCACGACGCTCTAAACCCAGCTCACGTTCCCCTTTAATGGGCGGGCTTGGGGAGGGGGGAGCGGCGCCGAGAAGCGTGAGGATTTAATTAACACTTCTCTCTGTTTCTAGGCCATCTTACGTTCACGTACATATTTCAACCCAATGCATAGGGTGTCTTAAAATGCGCCCTCACCCCCTTAGCCCCACCCTTGGCGGCTGCTGCACCGCCAGGATGGGAAGAGCCGACATCGATGTAGCAAACCGCGGGGTCGATGGGGACTCTCGCCCGCGACGACCCTGTTATCCTCGGGGTAACTTTTCTGTCATGCCCGGCCCCCACTGAAGGGGGCACGAGCGTTCGCTAGGCCGCGGTTTCCCGACCAGACCCCTCACGATGCAGGGTCTGGTAAGGCCGGCTTTTGCCCTTGCACTCTACGGCGGAGTTCTGACCCACCTCTCGGCCCGTGGTAGCAGGATAAGATACTCCTACTAGCCACGGTGAGCCGACCTTTGGGCGCCCGTGTTACCTTTTCGCGGGCGTGCCGCCCCAGCCGAACCGCCCACCTGACGCTGTCCCCCGGGCTAACCCCGGGGTTAGACTCCCAGATCGCGGTAGGCGGTGTTTCACTTACGGCTCACCCGCTCCCGGAAGAGCGGGTTCATCGCCTCCCGCCTACACTACGCACCGCAACCCGGAAGCCAACGCCAGGCTGCGGTAAAGCTCCACGAGGTCTTCTCTCCCTACGGGGGGATGCCGGCCTGTGCACCGGCTCCGTGGGCTTCACGGGGACCCGGGCTGGGACAGTGGGGCCCTCGTTGATCCATTCATGCGCGCCGGAACTCTCGGTGGTGGGGTCCCAGGATATGTTTTTAACTCAGGGACTCCCACCATACCCGGCAAGGCATTTGGCTACCTTAAGAGGGTCAGAGTTACCCCCGGCCTTCAGCGGCGCTTCACCCGGTTGTACCCGGGCTTCACGTACCGCCAGTGGCCAGGATTCACCCCCCGTACTAACCCTTTCGGGCTAGCGGGGAGCTATGTTTTTATTAAACAGTCAGGACCCCCTAGTCACTGAGGCCCGCGGTTCCACGGGTTTTCCGCAGAACCGCAGGCACCCCTTCTCCCTAGGTTACGGGGCTAATTTGCCGAGTTCCCTAGCCCGGGTTAGACCCCACAGGCCTTGGGCTTCTCACCCAGGGGCACCTGTGTCGGTTCTCGGTACGGGCGCGGGGGATCGTTCCCGAACCCCTTTTCATGGGCGCCAAGGATCGGCCGAACCCCCTAACGGGGGCCATTCCCCCCTTCAGCCGGTTCTCACCATTACGGTACTCCCCGGCCTTCGGGTGGTTAGCCGGGGCGACTGCCCCGGTCGGCCTACCTCGACGCGTCAGGGTTCGGGCTTGCGTTGCCGCACCTACCCCCGCGGCACGGGAATATTAACCCGTTTCCCTTTCGGCGACTCCGGTTAGGGGCCGCCTTAGGACCGGCTAACCCTCAGCTGACGACCGTTGCTGAGGAACCCTGGCCCTTATGGCCGTGGGGATTCCCACCCCACTTTGCTGTTACTACCGCCGGGATCCGCACTCGGAGCGGGTCCACCGGACCTCACGGCCCGGCTTCTGCCCCACCCCGACGCCCTCCTACCGGATCACGACCTCAGTGAGGTCGTGCCCCGGGGTCTCGGCGGCCGGCTTAAGCCCCGACGTATTTTCGGGGCCCGCGGCCTCGGCGGGTGAGCTGTTACGCACTCCTTAGAGGATGGCTGCTGTTAGGCCCACCTTCCCGCTGTCTTAGGCCGCGGACGCCCTTTACGCTTGGCACTTAGCCGGCACTTAGGGGCCTTAACCCCGGTCTGGGTTGTTCCCCTCTCGGCCCCCAGGCTTACCCCGGGGAACCCCACTCCCGCCGTCTACGGTGGTCGCGGGTTCGGAGTTGGACTAGGGGTCCGGGGCCTTCCGGCCCACGGTGCCCCTAATCCGTAGCTCTACCCCGCGACCCACCTCGGGCGGGGCTGAGCTAAGACTCATGTCGGAGGGAACCAGCTATCACCGGGCTAGATTGGTCTTTTGCCCCTAGGCGGAGGTCATGGGAGCGAATTGCACGTCAGCACCCCTTCGGGCCTCCACCGGGGTTTCCCCCGGCTTCGCCCTACCCCCGCCTAGATCGCCCGGTTTCGGGTCTCACGGCAGTGACTCCGGGCCCTTGCAGACCCCGCCCCTCACGGGGATTGAACCCCGTTGCGGGCTTGTCGGTTTCCCTACGCCTCCGGGGTTAACCCCCTTAAGCTCGCCACTGCCGTGAACTCCCCGGCCCGTGTTTCAAGACGGACGGTGCGACCCCGGTCCACCCCCCTCGTACTCAACGGTCACCCGTTTTTCCTTCGGGGGGCTTCACTCCTTGCGAGCCGCACCGTGATTGGCCATCCGGTTTCAGGCTCTTTTCACCCCCCTCACGGGGTTCTTTTCAGCTTTCCCTCACGGTACTTAGTGCGCTATCGGTCTCGGGACGTATTTAGCCTTGGAGGTCAGTGACCCCCAGCTTCCCACGGCAAAACCAAGCCGTGGTACTCTAGCCCCCGGCAGGGGCCCCCACAGTTTCGCCTACGGGGCTATCACCCTCTGCGGCGGGGCTTTCCAGCCCACTTCGGCTACTGTGGGTCGGCCCCCCGGGCTCGAAGCCCAGCCGAGGGCTCGACAACACCACATCCCCGCCGACTCATCGCCGGCGGGTTTGGTTTGGGCTAACCCCCTTTCGGTCGCCCCTACTCAGGGGATCCCGATTGGTTTCTTCTCCTCCCCCTACTAAGATGTTTCCGTTCGGGGGGTTCCCGACCCCTGAATGGGGTCGCCGGGGGCTGTTAACCCCCGGCAGGAAGTCCCATTCGGGGATCCCGGGTTCGACGGCTGCTTGCGCCTCCCCCGGGCATATCGCAGCTTGCCGCGCCCTTCCTCGGCGCCCGAGCCGAGCCATCCACCGGACGGCTTGGCGTCGACGCCTCAGGGCGTTGGCTGGCGCAGTCTGTTGAGGCCTGTGCGCGGCGCTCATTCAAGAGTAGGTATCGCGCCGTCAGTCCGGGAGGGATCCCTCCCAGACCTCATGAAGGGGCCACCCAAACACTCACGTAAGCAACCACCCCAACCCGGGGAGCAAAGGAGGTGATCCAGCCGCACCTTCCGGTACGGCTACCTTGTTACGACTTCTCCCCCCTCGCGGAGGGAGGGTTCGACTCACCCTGCAGGAAACCCCGCAGAGCGAGCCTCACCCTCCCCCCACTCGGGTGGAGCGACGGGCGGTGTGTGCAAGGAGCAGGGACGTATTCACCGCGCGATGTTGACGCGCGGTTACTAGGGATTCCTCGTTCACGAGGACGAGTTACAGTCCTCGATCCCAACTACGGCGGGGTTTGAGGGATTGCCTCCCCCTTTCGGGTTCGGATCCCGCTGTCCCCGCCATTGTAGCCCGCGTGCAGCCCGGGGGTTTCCCGGCCGTGGTCCCGGGTAGGTAAGAAAGCGTAAGTAAAAATGCGATTCATTAAATAGGAGCTAACTTTTATTCTATCATCTTCTATCCTGGATAATCTTTCTTTATGAGCAGGGTTTTGTAGGTAGAGAGCTACAATCCACGCATTTCTATCTATGTGTATTTCGTATCCATCTTTTTTATCGGCTTTACTGGTAATTATACCGAGGCTATGCAGTACCTGTCGCATCCAATCTCTGAGCTCTCTACTCTTTGTCTTTATTCCAATACGTAGGTAGTAGTATGTTTTTCCGTTGGCTTTCTTCTTGACTTGCTCTATCCAGCCATCTCCGTCTATGAATCCAACAATATACCATAAGGGATCGCATCTGATGGGAGGTTTTAGCAAATATGATTTTTTACCAGTTCTTACACCATTACTGAGCAGATAGCTGTAGAAATCCTTATCCCTCATCTTTATTTTCCATACACCCGCACTTCTATCGAAAAATACTGACGATATTTTGATATTGCTATTCCTAACAAACTCTACTAGCCAATCAATAAATCTCCTGTCTTTTTGAGCCAGTGCTATACATCCATTACTCTCAAGATGTCCATCTGCGGCAATTAAGCCACACAAATAAGACCAAGAGTCCAAGATAGGATCACCAAGTCTCAAACAACTCGCCCAGGAACCACGGCTTTCGGGGCCTCAGCGGGGCTCTCATGAGAGAAGCCCCTATGCTGACCTGCCGTGGCCCCCTCCTTCCTCCGCCTTAAACGGCGGCAGTCCCCCTAGTGTGCCCCAGTCCCGAAGGACTGGGTAGCAACTAGGGGCAGGGGTCTCGCTCGTTGCCGGACTTAACCGGACATTTCACAACACGAGCTCGCCCACGTCACGGCCCCTATTCTAAGAACACTATCAACTATGTGATCCCACTCCCACCTCACCAGAAATAACAATGAATTTGAGTATCGCGGAGGCCGTGATCGTGTCTGGCGACGGCCATGCACCTCCTCTCAGCGCGTCCGGCAAGGTCGTTAGCCTGGCCATCATCCTGCTGTCGCCCCCGGTAAGATTCCGGGCGTTGACTCCAATTGAGCCGCAGGCTCCACCCCTTGTGGTGCTCCCCCGCCAATTCCTTTAAGTTTCAGCCTTGCGGCCGTACTCCCCAGGCGGCGGGCTTAACGGCTTCCCTGCGGCACTGGACGGGCTCTAAGCCCGTCCAACACCTAGCCCGCATCGTTTACAGCCGGGACTCTCCGGGGTACGCGCCACGGGTAGGTAATTAATTCGCGGCGCGTACCTACCCGGGTATCTAATCCGGTTCGCTCCCCCGGCTTTCGCCCCTCACCGTCAGGCGCGTTCCAGCCGGCCGCCTTCGCCACTGGTGGTCCTCCCGGGATCAGCGGATTTCGCCCCTACCCCGGGAGTACCGCCGGCCTCTCCCGCCCTCTAGCCCGGCAGTATCCCCCCCGGCCCGGGGTTGAGCCCCGGGTTTTAAGGGAGGACTTACCGGGCCGGCTACGGGCGCTTTAGGCCCAATAACCGTCCCAACCACTCGCGGGGCTGGTATTACCGCGGCGGCTGACACCAGACTTGCCCCCCGCTTATTCCCCCTCCATCTTACGGAGGGGAAAAGCCCCTCTTCGGGGCACTCGGGGTGACCCCGTCACGGTTTCCCGCATTCCGCTAGGGAGTCTTGTGACCCCCTATTTGCGGAGTTTTCGCGCCTGGTGCGCCCCGTAGGGCCTGGGCCCTTGTCTCAGGGCCCATCTGGGGGCTCCCGCTCTCACGGCCCCTACCCGTTATCGGCTTGGCGGGCCGTTACCCCGCCAACTACCTGATGGGCCGTGGCCCCATCCTCGGGCGGTGGCGCGGACATCCCCGCACCACCCTTTCGGTGAGGAACCCTTCCAGGCCTCCTCACCTATCGGGGATCAGCCCCAGTTTCCCGGGGTTGTCCCCGTCCCGAGGGTAGGTTAGCCACGTGTTACTCAGCCGTCCGCCACGCCCCGGTTGCCGAGGCGTGCGACTTCCATGGCTTAGCCTCACCCCGATAGCGGTTGGGTCCGGCAGGATCAACCGGAATCGCGGCCGCAAGGCCGCGGGGTTGGGGTGGTTGCCTACTACGTGGTTTGGGTGGCCCCTGTCAGGCGTGAATGTGCTGGGGTTAGTGTCCCCAGCTTATTCACGCCTCCATTTCGTGAGCGTGATTGTCGCCGCGGTTGGAGGGCGGTTCTTCATTCTCGGGGTTTTACCCCGTGTCCGACCTTGCCGCCGTCTTAACCGCGGCGTATCGCCGTATTTATTCTGGGTGTTAAGAGCTTATAAAGTTTAGCGGTTTTCTCGACCCGTGGTTTAGTTATTTATATTTGTTTTTTGTATAATTTTGTCCAATATTTTTTGTATAATTGATTGTCAGATTTAAGCTCTGGCAAGAACTACTTACTAGGTGTCGGGCTTGAGGGTGGGTCTTACGAGGAAATCCGCTCTCGTAGTGGTTGATATGCAGGAGGATTTCTGTGAGGGCGGCTCACTGCCTGTGAGGGGTTGTAGGGCTTTAGTAGGTAAGATAAACAACTACATAGGCTACTTCAGGAACGCCGGGCTAGCTGTGATAGCTACTAGGGATTGGCACCCCCCGAACCACGTCTCCTTCAAGGAGCGCGGGGGGCCTTGGCCAGCACACTGCGTTGCTGGGAGTAGGGGGGCTCAGTTCGTCGAGGGACTTAAACTACCTGAGGACGTGATAGTGGTGTCTAAAGCTACTGAGCCGGACATTGAGGCGTACTCCGCGTTCAAGCTAACCCCACTACACTACGTACTAGCCGCTAGAGGGGTTAGAAGGCTCTTCATAACGGGGGTGGCGACAGACTACTGCGTGAAGGAAACAGCTATGGAAGCGCTTAAGCTAGGCTACGAAGTAATCGTTTTAGTAGACGCCGTGGCAGGGGTTAGCGAGGAGACGAGCAGGAAAGCGCTTGAGGAACTAGTGAGTGAGGGAGCGATACTAGCAGTCGAGGAAGACATAGCAAGGTGAAGAAACTGAGAGCGCTGAAACTACCTGAAGAACTCAGGAAAACGCTATCGAAAGGAACAGAGGAAGTGGTTGAGGGGAGAGACCCCATACAAACAATGAAGAAAACACTCGAGAAACTGGGGGAGTGCTCCAAGCTAGTAGCGGTCGGAGACCTAGTCTGCCACACCATGATAGAGAACGAAGTCGTGCCGGACATATGCGTAATAGACGGGAAAACGAAGAGAACGAGCAAAACACCGGAGATAAGGGTGGAGAAGTTCAGCAAGGTAGTGAAGACTTGGAACCCGTCGGGACACATAACCCAGGACGCACTAAACACGATCGAGGAGGTCGTGAAGGCACTGAAAGAAAACCTGAAAACCCTGATAATAGTCTCAGGTGAGGAAGACTTGCTAGCCCTCCCGCTAATAACTCGGCTACCTGAAGGTAGCTGCGTGGTTCTAGGAATACCGGACGTCGGGGTCGGTTACGTGAGGGTGTGTGAGGAGGCGAGGAAGAAAGCGGAGGAGGTGCTGAGTAAGTTCCACGAAGTGGAGATCACGACTTCCCAGACCTCCTAGAACTAGAGAAATACCCGAGTAACGCGCCGGAGACGGCTGAGACGGCTACGACCGCTAGGACGTAGTACCAGGTAGTCCAGGAAACGCCGACGTTCCCGGTCGGTGTGGGGGTGCTGGGAGGCGCCTCAGTTAGGTTGAGCGGTACTCTAGTCCTTGATAAGATGAGGTACCATAGGGAGTTGAGGATGGCTTGATCTAGGAAGTATGCAGCACTCTTGACGTCCGTGCTCACTAACGAAAGCCCTCTCTCCAAGTAAACTAGGGACACGACCGGCTCGATCCCGGAGCTCTTGGCTAGGCTCACGTACCTGCGTGCCGCGTCAACCAACCTACCCACGAGCAACGAAGTATTGCTCTCGAAGCTTAAGTGCGTATCGATAGAGGCGAGGGAGGAAGCCCTTAAAGCTAGGTTGAGCGATACTAAGGTGTTGTTCAACCCACCCCTAGATAAGTGGCTCTCAGCAGTACTGAGGTAATTAGTTAACTCGCTAACATCGACTGACGAACCAAGCAAGGACTGAAGGTATGTCACGGAAGCCTGAGAAAAACTCAGCAATACTTGGGTACTGCCCCTCAACGAATTAACGTCCACACTCAAACCAGGACTCTCAAGAACCTCGTAGATAGTGCCCCACCCGCGAACAGACCTAGCCCTCATGTACGTGTAAGCAGCCTTATATACATCGTTAACCGCGGGGACGTTAACGGAGCTCAGCTCACTTAAATAAGCTTGAGACTCGTAAACCCTGCCAGCCAACTCGACCAACACGCTAAGACTAGAAATTCCTAGATTAACCGGGTTAGTCCCAGACACTAACGAGTTGAAGTATTCAGACGCGTTAGAAACCTCCCTGCTAACGAAGCCTAAGACATCCGACCAACCACGATTCCTCACAACCATATCAACTACGAGCTTAGCAGCCCAAACATAGACTAAGGCGCCGAAGTAATCTGAGGACGCGGCGTAGTAATTCGTGGAGTTATAGGATTCCTCACCCCTCAAAGCACTCTCCCTAGAATACCCTAGGAATCCGGCGACGTCGTCATCAACCCCCGCACGCCTCAAAGAACCACGGTAATTACTGTAGTCCCTACTTACGTTAGAGTAAAGCTCGTCGTACTCAAGCCTGTAGTCATCCGCGATAGATTTAAAAGCAAGCATCACGTTACTACTTAAACTCACGTTAAGGTCTTCAGGCAAGGATATCGATATCCCGAAATACTTGAGAGCGTCGTAGATAGTTGACGCCTCAACCACCTCGACGCCCAACCTCCTCCCAGCCTCAACTACGTCAACGACCGAGCCGGTCTTAAGACTCACCGAGAATCTCTGTCCAGCAGGTATTATCATGAGCTTAGCGCCAACAGAGGCAGCGGCCTCAAGCTTCTCCGGAATACCCCCAACAGGGCCCACCAGCGTGTCCGGCATTATCATGCCGGTAATCACGACGGATTCGTTGATGGTTGCGTTACTGAATAAAGCCAGCAACGCGGTCGTGAGCGCCGCCCCGGCCGAAGGACCCCCGACTATAGGGGTACTGGAATGAATCCTCACCAAAACAGAGTAATTGCTGAGATCAAACCCTGAAATAAAACCAGCTATTAAGGAAGCTATCTTAAGAGAAGACTGCGTGTCGAGTTCGGAGAGAGGATCTATAGACAGGTAGACAGACCCGTCACCAGGGATTAAACTAGCCTTAAGCTGCGTGGCAACGCCACGGTAGGAGCCCTCGGAACCTCCCACAGCAAGTAAGTACATACTCACCTCCCTAACGACACACCCGCTCAGAGCTTCCGACAGGAAACTGGAGGGAAGTGCGGTGAAGATTAGAAACATCAAGACAAGCGAAAACAGCCTTACCTCAACCACCTCCAACCACCGACAGATAAGAGAGTACGCATTATTTAAACGTTGCGGGACGCACAAAAATAATCTTAAGTAAGGATATTATGGTTGAGGTGGTGGGGAGCGTTACTCATCGTAGATAACTGGGAGGAGCGCTTGTCGCCGTGGCTCCTCAGCGAGTACCGCTTCGTCGCCGACCTATTCAAGGGTAGCGTGGTATTCACGAACGTAGTGTTTGAGGAGATGCTTCAAGCGCTGAGGCCGTTAGCTGAGGCGACGCCGAAGAGCGTTAGAGAGTTTCTCGTAGCTAACGATATCCCCTTAAGTAAGGTCTTAGTGCTTGATCCGGCGGCGGAGGAGGAGCTAAGCCCTCAAGACCTCGGCAAGGTCAGGGCGGTCGTTATAGGCGGTATAATGGGTGATCACCCGCCGAAGGGGAGGACGCGCGAACTCATAACCAGTAGATTGCCGGGGGCCTTAGCCAGGAACCTGGGCAGAGAACAGTTAACGATAGCTGGCGCGGCTTACGTGCTTAAGAAGGTTTCCGAGGGTTACGCTCTGAAAGACCTGGACCTAAGGTTCGGGTTAACGATAAGACTCAACATACTCAACGCAGACGTAGAGATTTTCTTGCCCTACGCATTCCCTTACGAGGGAGGTAAGCCGGTGCTCCCTGAAGAATACCTTAAGATCGTGGCTATGAGGTCCCTATACTACGAGGGCGTCGAGCTCGGCTAACCAGCACTAAGAACTCCTCCTCAAGTCAGCTCTGAACACGTACTTCCTCGGAGCATAATCAAGAACCCTCTTAACGCTAACCACGGAGAAAACGGAGGGGTCCACCGCGTTGCTAACCAGGTGCTTTGCTTCCTCAACAGAGTAACTAATTAGGTATACGTGGATAACCCCGCCCACACGCAGCTTACTACTCACTGCGGGTACGTACTCGAGAGCCTCGAGAGGTAAGTTCATGACGACCCTGTCGAAAACGCCGTCACCAACCACTCTCAGAAAATCCCTCACGTCACTTAAGATAGGCACTACCCTGCCCTTGAGCTTCCTCCTATTCATCTCGATAGATTCTATGAGGCACTTTATAGCGTCAGGGTTGAAGTCAACGGCGTAGGAGGTCGCGTCCCTTAAGGAGGCTATGTGAAGTGAGAAAGGACCTACACCGCAGAACAGATCAGCAACCAACTCACCATCATTAACTAACCCAGCGATTCTCCTGTGTTCTTCCGCTAGTGAGGGGTTATAATACGTCCTCAACACGTCAACGGAAATCCTTAAACCGTATTCCTTATGCACGGTCTTACTCACAGGATCCCCGAACACGTGTTTCAACTCCCTAACCCTGTACTCGCCGCTCACGTAACCGCCCGCGTAGACCGCTCTCACGTTGCGTGACACCCTGGAGATGGCCTCGCCGATTAACTTGCCGTACTCTAGCAAGTCCTCAGGTATGTTGATGACGGCTATATCGCCGATCACGTCGTAAGACGACGGGATCCTCCTGAGAACACCTTCAGGAATCAACCCGGTAAGCAAGTCCTTGAAAGAGAGCCCGAGGGTTCCGCAAACGAAGTCTTCATAGCATGACTCGCTGACTAGAGCCGCCGGCAATTCCTTAATCAAGCTTACGTCTAGGTCTTCCTTGACGGGTATGGCAACACTCCCGTCACTCAATTTCTTAACCTTGCAATTCCTCACGTAAGCACCTCTAGACTTAAGGAACTTAAGCACCTCCTCAACATCCTTAGCTGAGACCCTCACGCAAGGCAGCCTCAACTACACGCACCCACGCATGTGATGAGGGACTCAATCATAATAAACCTTTTAAGCGTTTTTATTTTGGTGTGGTGAGTGAGGTTAGGCATAGTCCCTAAGCTCAATAGTCCTGAAGCATTACAGCTAGCTAAGCTAGTGTTGAAGAACGCTGAGAGCAAGGGTCTGACACCATTCCTAGACTCTAGAGCTAAGGACCTCATAACGTGGGATAAGTTCTTCCACTTAGGTAAGGACAGCGTGGATATGATAGTGGTTATCGGGGGTGACGGAACTGTCTTGAACACGCTCCACCTACTGAAGGACGCTGACGTACCCGTAGCGACGATAAGGTACGGTAGGAGGGGTTTCCTATGCGACGTCCCCCCCTACGAGTACTCTGAGATGATCTCGAGGATAGCGTCAGGAGATTACAAGCTGGTCGAGTACATGAGGCTTAGGGGGGAGGTTAGGGGGGTGGAAGTCACGCCCCCAGCACTGAACGAGATAGCTGTCGTGAGTTCAGGGAGTGGTAGAGCTAAGGTAATAAGATTGTACGTTCATAAGGACGGCGATGAGGTTTACAGGAGGTTGGTGGGTGACGGCGTGATAGTGGCTACCCCCGTAGGCTCAACAGCCTATAGCCTGGCTGCCGGAGGGCCCGTAGTAGACCCGTTTATGAGAGCGTTGATAGTGACGCCGCTTGCGTCGATAACTCTGTGCACGAGGCCCGTAGTACTGCCGCCGGACTCCGAGATAAGGGTTACTGTAGCTAAAGACTCTCCTGAAGCTCTCTTAATAGTTGACGGGTCTTATAGCTTGGCTCTGAAGCCGAAGGACTCGGTCATTATAAGAGAGTATCATAAGCCGGCTAAGTTCGCTAGATTCTACCTAGGTGACTACTACGTTAAGATATTCGAGCGATGTCTGTGATGAGGCTTACGTACTCGACGCCGCGGCATTCTTCGCCGGCTACCAACTATACCTAACTAAGAACGTCTACACGGTCAAGGAGGTAATTCAGGAAGTGAAGGACTCGGAAAGCCTCAAGAACCTTCAGCTAGCTCTCTCGGCAGGGAGGGTTGAGATCCTTGAACCAGGGGAAGCACACAGAGAGAGAATCAATCGGTTAGCCGGGGAACTCAATATGCTCAGCAAGCTCTCTAAGGCAGACCTAGAACTCTTAGCTTTAGCAAGCGATCTAAGAGAGAGGTGCGGCAGGGTGGTAGTCATAAGCGATGACTCGGCGGTGAGGAGGGTGGCTACGCGGATAGGCGCGGCAACGCTAACAATAAAGTACTGGAGAACACGGACTAAGTAGAAATAACGCGTTCAAGACGTCATACTAATAATTTAAAAGACCCTAATTATTAGGATATTATTGGCGGGGGTGCCCGAGCCAGGTCAAAGGGGTCAGGCTGAGGCCCTGATGGCGTAGGCCTGCGTGGGTTCAAATCCCACCCCCCGCACCAACCCAGCAACCAAGGATTCAAAGACTTAAATTACTTAACGAGTTACGAATTCGGTGAGTTGCTTGAGCGTTTTGCTAGACCTGTTTCTAGAGTTCCTGAAGGTAGGGTTTTTCATGTTCGGCGGTGGTTACGCAGGCATAGCACTCCTACATAAGGAGTTAGTCGAGCTTAGGGGGTGGCTCACGGACGAGGAATTCGTTGACGTGATAGGCATAGCTGAGAGTACTCCGGGCCCCATAGCCATAAACTCAGCTACCTTCATAGGCTACAAGATATGCGGTGTTTTAGGGTCGGTAGTAGCTACCTTAGGGGTGGTGCTCCCAGCGTATTTAGTCATACTAAGCATCGCGATGGGTTTATCACCCTACTTAACGACGCCTATAGCTAAAACCATATTGAGGGGGATTAACGCCGCCGTCGTAGCGCTAATATTGGTAGCTCTGCTAAGAGTAGGTAACACTGTATTAATTCACGACAACACGATAAGGATTGTTGAGGCAGCGATCTTCGTCATCGCGCTCGCGCTAATCCTGTTACTAAAGCAACACCCGATAACGGTCATAGGAGTCTCGGTAGCGTTAAGTCTCTTAGCTAAGTACCTGCTAGGCATTTAATGAGGGTTTCTCGAACATGTTAATGTGTGGTGGACCGGCCGGGATTTGAACCCGGGACCTCCGCCGTGCGAGGGCGGCGCTCTTCCAGCTGAGCTACCGGCCCCCACCTAATTCTTACTACTCAAGCTCTTAAATCGTTTTCGGGAGACTAAACCGACTACACCGCCTTTTGCAACTGTGTAGAGTTTCGTAAAGGTTTATTAGGGGTTGTTGGTGCTTTCTTTACTGGGGGACGCCTCGAGATGCGGGTTTAATGTAGAGACCTGAGAGAGGCGTCTTCGGGGGGCCAGGATGCGGGGGTTTTCCCCACAGCGATGAACCTGAGAAGACGATGAAGGAGGAGCTGTGGGTAGGGGTTACCCTGAGCGGGCGGAGCCCGATGAAGCGGATCCCAATGAAAAGAGATCCCGAGGGCGATGAAGCCAAGGGGGAGGGCTTGACGCCAAACAATATCAAGCCCGATGAAACCCAAACCCCTTGCTCGGGCCCTCATTCTGCGAGAACCTTACCTGTCTTCGGGTACGTCTTATAGCCTACGTACCTACTCAGTATCTCCTTTATTTTCTCGCTGTTAAGTAGGTCGAGCATCTTACGTATGGGTTCCTTACCTAAGCTGTCCTTAAGTATTACGAGGTCATACACTTCCTCACCTACTTTAATGAATTCCAGCCCGTACGTTTCGGCAGCGTGCCTGACCCCAACCCCTACGTCCGCCCTCCCCTGAAGCACTGCCACAGCCACCCCGCTATGCGTTTTAGCCTCGTTTAAGTACCCCTTAACAACCCTCGGTATCTCGCCAGGGTTTATTCCCAGCTCCCTCGCAGCCATCCTCAAGTTAATGTCTACGAGGGTTCTAGTCCCGGAACCCTTATTCCTGTTTATGAAGACCACGTCCTCCCTGAATAAGTCTTTAAACGACCTTATGTTTTTAGGGTTGTTCCTAGGCAGTATAAACCCTATCTCCCTAACCCAACCACCCACTAAGACAGCCCTGCCCGACAAGTTCAGCTTCTTAAAGTACGGTATGTTATACTCACCGCTCTCCTCGTCGAGGAGGTGCGCGCCACTTAAATCAGCCTCACCCCTACCAACTGCTAGGAGACCTCCCAGAGACCCAGCATTAATTAACTTGTAGTTAGGTCCCTCAACAACCAGCCTAATCAACTCGTCAATCACGTAGTCGTGACTACCTATGAATACTAGGTCCGGAACCCTCCAGAACCTCCTAAAAAGCTTCACAACCACCTCACTACCCTCATCGATCACCAAGGTGTCTTCAGGCACCTCGATAAACCCGTCAGTATACGTCAAAACCCTGATAGACCCTGAGGGGGTTAAGACGGGGTAGGCCGTCAACACGTTCCCCCTCCTTACTAGAGCGACAGGAACTAACGCTGTCCTCCCCCTAACACCTAAGACTTTCTGAAGTACGACGGCCTTAACCTCGGACCAACCCCAGTAGCTCGCCGGGATCCCGGCAAGCCTGGAAATCACTGGGGCTACCACAGACCTGAAAATCATAGCTGCTGAGAGGGGGAATCCCGGGAGACCGAACACTAGCTTCCCGTTAATCACTGCTACGATGGTAGGCTTTCCCGGCTTAACCTTCAGTCCGTGAACCACTATCCCCGGCTCGCCGAGGCTCTCGATAACCCTGTAGGTGAGGTCCCCGAGCCCGGCCGACGTCCCCCCAGCAGTGATGACCACGTCATTCTCCTCCAGAGCTCTCCTCAAGACCTCCCTCAAGGAATCCTCGTCATCCGGTACTATACCGTAGAATTGAGGTACGGCACCTAACTCAGCTAATGAGGAGGTAACGTAGTGTGATGAGATCTCGAATATTTTGTAGTCTTGGGGAAGACCTTCCTCAACACTAACTAGCTCCGAACCTACCGAGACAACGCCGACCCTCGGCTTAACGAAGACTTTAACCCTGCTCACGCCGGCGGCGGCCAGGGTCGCTAGCTCTGCAGGCCCTAGCAAAGTACCCCTACGGAGAACTAGCTCCCCCCTCATGATGTCGGAACCCGCTCTAGCCACGTTATCCCCCGGAGCTACGGAAGCGTAGACGTAGACGTGCTCGCCAACCCTCCTACTATACTCAACCATGACCACAGAGTCAGCACCCCTAGGTATGGCTGCACCAGTATCTACCTCGACAGCTTCCCCAACACCTACCTCAGTATCCGGAGGGTAGCCTACCCTGACCGAGCCCTTAAGCCTTAGCTTAGCAGGCGCGTCCTCCTCAACACCGATCAACGAGATAGAGTTGACGGCATAACCGTCTACCTCAGACCTGTCGAAAGGCGGGTAATCGTAAACAGCGTAAACATCCTCCGCTAAAACCCTGCCCAACCCCTCACGCAGACCAACCCACTCAAAACCCAGAGGCCTTAACTCAACGTATGATGAGATAATACTCAATACCTCGTCAAGCCTGCGGAGCTCATGGAAAATCTTCCTCAACCAAATCACCAACATTACATACAGCAAACACTTAAATAACTCTCTAATGAATAAGATCTTGGCTGGGCCCGTAGCTCAGCCAGGATAGAGCGCCGGCCTCCTAAGCCGGAAGTCGGGGGTTCAAATCCCCCCGGGCCCGCCACAACCCAATCAAATCACTAACACCGGCGACGTAAAGATTTTTATTAGCCTTAAAAACGCTTTCCTGCCCTAAACCTAAAAGATGTAGTCCCGATTAAATAGCTCTAATCCCCTTAGAGCTGGAACGGTAGTGCAATATGCCCAGGTATTCCGGTCTAAAAAGTATTTTATTTTTAAATATTTTGGTTTACTCCCAATCTTGGGTGCTTTAAGCATGAAGCTCCTGCACCTAGCTGTTATTGCTTTAGTAGTTATAGTGGTGGTCGCCGCAGTCGCCTTACTAATCCCTCAGTTAACGTCTCCAACGACCCCGGGAACCTCAACACCTACTACATCACCAACCCCTACCAGAGAGTATAAGTTGAGTGTGGTCGTGGGTCCTCAATCACCTTGGGGTCAGGCAGCTCAGATGTGGGCTGATGAAGTCTACAATAAGACTGGTGGCAGGGTATATATTAGGGTCTACTACTCCGGCCAGCTATTCGCCGGGCAGCAAACAAACGAGTTTCAGCTACTCTCTCAAGGCGTGGCGGACTTTGCCGTAGGGTCAGTCATTAATTGGGCACCGGTAGTTAAGGAATTAAACCTGTTTATACTGCCGTTCTTCTTCCCTGAAGGCGCGAATAAGGGGGATATATACAAAGCTGTTGACGCGATAGAGGAGGGTGAGGCAGGGAAGCAAATACTTCAGATACTGGAGAGCTACGGCGTGATAGGGCTTGCTTGGGGTGAGAACGGCTTCAGACAAATAACTAACTGGAAGGTGCCTATAACGAAGCCTGAAGACCTGGCTGGTCTTAAGATAAGGGTTGTTGGGTCACCTATATTCATAGACACTTTCAAGGCTCTGGGCGCGGACCCCACGCAAATGAACTGGGCTGACGCGTTAACCGCTTTCCAGCAGAAAGTCGTTGACGGTCAGGAAAACCCCATCAACACTGTGATAATACCTTACAAGTTATGGGAGTATCACAAGTACATAACTATATGGGACTACGCCATAGACCCGCTCATCTTCGCCGTGAATAAGAATACTTGGAATTCCTTCGACGAAAACACTAGACAGATAATTCTTGAAGCAGCTAAGAAGGCTGCTAGATGGCAGAAGGCTATGGCTAGGGTAGGGCTTGACGACGGCACGTCCTTGAGGATACTGCAGGAAGAATTCAAGTACACGCCTCAAATCACTGACCCGATAAAGCATCTTCAGAATCAGGGGATGGAGGTAGTCTTCCTCAACGAGACTCAGAGGAACCTCTTTAAGCAGAAAATGCATGACGTCTACAGTAAGTGGGTCCCGACAATCGGTGAGAGCCTGGTTCAGAAAGCCATTAATGACGTGAAGAACAAGCTCGGAATAACTATTCAACTACCCTGAAACAACACTCTTCTTTTTTGTGAGGAAAATCCTTATGTGTGAGGCGATTCAAAATGAGTAAGAAAAACTTGGTTAGGAATTTAATGAGTAATTTAGAGGAGTATGTAGCCGCGGTCCTGCTCCTCATAATGTTCTCAGTAGCTTTCGTTAACGTTCTCTCAAGGTATTTATTTAAGATGTCGCTTGCCTTCATAGAAGAGATAGAGGTTAATTTCTTTGTTTGGATGAGCGTTCTAGGAATCGCGATAGCTTTCAAGAAAAACTCGCACTTAAGCATGGATTTCTTGAAGAATATAGCGCCCGCGAAGGTTCGGAACTACTTAGGCGTTCTGGGGTTGGTGCTGAGTCTAGCCGTATTTATAGTCTTGATTTACTTATCCTCAATCCTGATCTATAACGAGGTAACGCTGTACAGAACCTCGAGTATGGCGCTAGACATACCTATGTGGATCTACTATGTCGGTATGACACTCTGCTCTCTGGTGGTTGTGGTGAGGATATTGCAGAGTTTAAGGCGTTGGCAGGTGTAGTGGAATGAACCCAGTATTGGTGACGCTACTCATATTCGTCGTAATACTCCTGACAGGAACCCCGATAGGGACTGCCTTAGGTGTTGCGTCAATATTCTCCATATGGTACTACAACTACGGCGTGGGGGTGATAGCGCCTAACTTCTACGCGAACATAGCTAAGTTCCCACTCCTAGCCATACCGTTCTTCATCTTCGCCGGCCTCGCGATGGAGAGAGCCGGGGTTGCTGAAAGACTTGTTAGGTTGATTAAGGCGTTGGTTGGGTGGATGCCGGGCGGCCTAGCCGTAGCCACTGTGCTTATAGGCACGTTCTGGGGCGCTGTTTCAGGGTCCGGCCCGGCCACGGCCGCCGCGATAGGGGTGATCTTGATACCGATGCTCATTAACGCGGGCTATAGTAGGGCTTTCTCAGCAGCTCTAGTAGCTACGGTGGCCGGACTCTCGATAATAATACCTCCCAGCGTTGCCTTCATAATATATGGGACGATACTCAACGTGTCTATAGGGGCTTTATTCATAGCGGGTATTATACCCGGGTTGCTCTTAGGTCTTTCCTTAGCTACGGCTAGCTTCCTGATATCCTTGAGGAGGGGTTATAAGGGTTTGGAGAAGGCTTCATTGAGAGAGATCGTGGAGGCTTTTAAGGACGCGGTCTTAGGCCTCATGGCGCCCGTAATAATACTAGGCGGGATCTACACAGGGGTTTTCACACCTACTGAAGCTGCCGTGGTAGCAGTAGCTTACAGCTTATTCCTAGGTTTCGTAGTTTATAGGTCTATATCTCTTAAAGACATGCTTAAAATCTTGGCAGATTCCGCCGAGATGTCTTCTATAGTCATGTTCGTCGTCGCTTTCGCAGGAATCTTCTCGTGGGCTGAGCAGACAGCCGGGTTGGTGGAAGCGTCCGTTAAGTGGATTTTATCAGTAACTCAAGACCCGTTGGCCGTCATGCTATTATTCATGCTAATCTTGTTGTTCGCCGGCATGTTCCTAGACGCTATCTCGATATACTACATCTTCCTACCACTCATGGTCCCCATAATGATACGCTTCAATTGGGACCCCATATGGTTCGGCGTCATAATGACTATAAACCTAGCAATAGGCCAGGTAACTCCCCCGGTAGCAGTTAACGCGTACGTAACAGCCAAAATAAGTAAAGCAACACTAGAAGATATAGGGAAGGAAGCAATACCACTAATAATCACCGTCTTCATAATACTCTGCCTACTCATACTATTCCCGCAAATAGTTCTATGGTTACCGAACCTCATGAGGAGAACCCCCTAAAACACAGGGCCTTTTCTCGGTAGGTAGTGGTTCGTTTTAAGACTCCCCACCACCTACTTCTCAACGGTCTCCCCGAGCCCCCTCACCGTAGTGACTCAGCCCCTGTCACCAGGAGCTTCATAATCCCACGGATCTCGGGGTGTGAGTGGAGCTGGCGAACCCGTACCGAGGCCCAACCCCGCTAACGGAGATACGAGTGTTCACATATATCGTCAAATACTGTTAGCGGAGAAACGCTGGGAATCGTCAGCAATCAACTCATAAGTTTTCCGCTTTCGATGATTAATTCCTTAGTTTTTAGTGAGTTTATTCTATCCGGTATTGATCTTTTTTGAAGTATTTGCGTGAACGTTGTTTTATTATGTCGGTCACCCAATCCTAGCTTAGGTGGTTCCTTGAATGTTTCGTTTTGAGGTTGTAGTGCCGAAAGACTTTGATGACGCTCTTAATATTCTTGATAAAGACGTTGAGGTCGTGCCGATAGCTGGGGGAACTAATCTTTTGGTGTGGGTTAGGGACGGCAAGATCAGGTTTAAGAAAGTCCTGGATTTATGGAGTCTACGTAAACAGCTCTCGTACGTGGTAGTTGAGGGTGACGTAATAAGGGTGGGTTCTATGACTACTGTGGACGAGTTGTGTGGGGCCAGCGAGCTTAGAAAACCTCCCCTATCAGGACTAGCTGATGTTTGCGCGACCTTCGCCAGCCCTTACATAAGGTCCGTGGCTACAGTCGGCGGTAATATTGAGTCGGCTAATCCCTTGTCTGACATAGCGATATTTTTCTTAACTCTCGACGCTAAAGTCAGGCTTGAAAGTATTAACGGGTCGAGGGAAGTATCCTTAACGAATTACTATAAGGGGATGCGTTCCACGATTAGGGAAAGAAACGAGTTGATTAAGGAGGTAGTGATCAGAAACCCACCGCCTAATTCGTCGACAGCTTTCATGAAAATAGATAAGAGGAGAGGCCACATAATGGGGCTAGCTATAGGGGCTGTCTACGCGGAGTATGACGGGGACTTAATCAAGGACGTAAGAATAGCTTTCGATAGTGTCTCCAAGCCATTCCCGGAGAGAGCGTTCCTCACAGAATCCTTCCTCAGAGGAAAGAAGTTTAGCGAGGAACTCTTGAGGGAGGCTTCAGATACTGTACTGCCTAAGGAGATGGTGCGCTACACTGGGAGGAGGGCTTCAGCAGAATACAGACTCCACCTATCTAAGGTGATACTACGCAGGGCGCTCACGAAAACATATGAGAGACTTAAGCTTTCTTCAAGATAAAAAAACTCGCTTAAGGTTTGGTTGTGTTGAAGACTACCGTGACCTGCCCTGTAGCCACCATGTTCTGCAGCTTCATAGCCCACTCATTGACTTCGCTGGGAACGAACTTCAGCGGGAACTTTATGTATGAGGCTCTACCGAACTCAATCTCGTAATACCCTGTCTTAACGCCCTTAAGTATCTGGCCCACGATATACTCCAACGCCACGCCGTAGTCGTATATGTAGGACGTTATCAGGTTATTCGGTAGCATGGAAGACTTATCAGTGTATTTAGTTGTTGCTAAGACGTAGAGACCTTTAGTAGTGTTAGCTTCTTTAATAGCCTCGAAAAGCCCGTAGTTAGCTAAGTTAAGGGAAGACATGACCACGTCACAACCCTGATCTATGAGATTGGCCGTGACTGTCTTAGCTTTGACAGGGTCGTTAAAGTCTCCGGTCCACACGGGGATAAAGGTGACGTTCTTGCGTAGGTCGCGTAAAGCCTGAAGAACGGCGTTGACCTCTGAGATCGTGAAGGGTAGTTGAACACCGCTGACGTAGCATATGACGCCTGTTTTAGTCACGTTAGCGGCTATAGCTCCTAACACGTAGAAGCCTTTATGGAAGGCTGGGTCAAGCTGCCACACATTAGG
>JAJHQR010000056.1 GCA_020833255.1 Desulfurococcaceae archaeon
AGATCGTGAAGGGTAGTTGAACACCGCTGACGTAGCATATGACGCCTGTTTTAGTCACGTTAGCGGCTATAGCTCCTAACACGTAGAAGCCTTTATGGAAGGCTGGGTCAAGCTGCCACACATTAGGCGGGAGATTCTGTATCCTCCCATAACCAGTTATTATGACTACCACATCAGGGTGTTCGCTAGCCACTTTCTGACCTACTGATACGAACTGCCCTCCGTGGAAGAATATTATGTTATAGCCTAGGGAGATGTACTCGCTAGCAACCCTCTCAGCATCCGCGACACTAACACCCTCAGAATACGCTACGTCGATACCGTACTTTTCCTTAATATGTAGGGTCCCTAAATACCCTAACGTGTTGAAGTCAGCGTCTTGTATGCTACCAGGTAATATAGTAGCTAGCTTGAATTGAGGAGCCGGCGTGGTCGTAGGCGTTGTCGTGGTCGGCGTGGTTGTCGGGCTCGTGGTAGTTCCGGGAACCATGGGTGGCTGTAATATCATAAATCCTGCAGCTACCGCAACGATTACTACAACCACCGCTATTACCACTGCCGCAGTCTTGGATAAGGCTTTCCTCAATTTCCTTGAGGTTACCATAATATCACATAGTCTTTATACGGTTACGCTTATTAAGTATTGATTCACACAATATCATTAAATCACGCCTCGTAAACATATAACGCGTGATAACAAGTTCCTGATAAAAATTATTTAAGTAGGTACGTATGAGTTAACTTAATTAGCTTAATCGTTATTTTTAACGGTTTCATTAAGCTATTCTCAGGGTCTGCTTTGAGTTTAAGTGGAGGAAGCATGGTAGTTGTTAGACCTTATGTTCGTCTCGAGAATATCTATAAGCGTTTCGGCGACGTAGAGGCTCTTAAGGGAGTGACGCTAGATATTTTCACGGGCCAGGTTCTGGGCCTCCTAGGAGAGAACGGTGCTGGGAAAACCACTTTAATGAACGTGTTGTTCGGTCTCTATAAGCCGGACGCGGGACTCATCTACGTTGACGGGAGGGTAGTGAGGATTAAGTCGCCTGCGCACGCCATAAGGCTAGGCATCTTCATGGTACACCAACACTTCAAGTTAGTAAGTAACTACACCGCTTTAGAGAATATCGCTATAGGGATGTCTTCAGGAATTAAGTCTCTTAAACCGATAGACCTGGCGGAGTTGGAGGAGAGGATTAATAAGGTAATGGAGGCTTCAGGACTTTACGTGAACTTAAGAGAGAAGATCAGGAACTTACCTTTAGGTGTTAGGCAGAGGGTCGAGATTCTCAAGGCTTTGGTTAGGGGTGTTAAGATATTGATTCTCGACGAGCCGACAACCAACTTAACGCCTCAGGAGGTGGACACACTCTTCAACGCTTTAAGAAACTTGGTTAGGACGGGGTTAGGGGTTGTCTTCATAACACATAAACTACACGAGGTAATGGCTGTCGCGGACGAGATAGCTGTCTTAAGAAGCGGCGTTCTCTTAGGGAGATTTAAGCGCTCGGAAGTTGATCAAGCAACCGTGATAAAGTTGATGGTTGGTGAGAGGATAGACTTAGAGAAATCAATTATTTTCAGGGGCTTCAGACAGGTCAGCACGTCAGCGCGTGCGGAAAACATGCCCGGACCCGAGCTCCTGAGGGTAGAGAATCTTAGCCTGAGGGACAGGTTAGGGACCACGATCCTAGACTCCATTAGCTTCACCTTATCTAGGGGTGAGATACTGGGTATTGCGGGAGTTTCCGGGAACGGGCAGAGAGAGTTTGTTGAGGTAATTTTCGGCGTTAGGAAACCCACCTCAGGCAAGATATTGTTGGAGGGGGTTGACATAACGAATTCCAGCATAAGAGACAGGATCTTGATGGGGATGTTCTACGTGCCTGAAGACAGGCTCTCTGAAGGGATCTCCCCCACCCTCTCAGTGATGGAGAACTTAGTCTTAGGAATACACTTCACCTACTCCACCAAGAAGCTTTTAATGGACTTCAAGAGGGTAAGGAGTGACGCTCTACAACTAATCAAGAAGTACGAGATTAAAACCCCTGATATGGCAACACTTGCTTCAAAACTTTCCGGAGGGAACATACAGAAGTTGATGGTTGCTAGAGCTTTCCACACAAAACCTAAGGTTCTGATAGCTCATAACCCGACAAGAGGCTTGGATATAGCGACTACTGAGAGAGTATTGTGTGAGGTATTGGGTTTGAAAAGCGCTGGTTCCGGGGTCATATACGTTTCCGAAGACTTGGACGAGCTCATGCTGATAAGTGATAGGATAGCGGTAATGTATAAGGGTAGGTTGGTGGGTTCCCTCACTAGAGACAGGTTCGATAAATACGAGATAGGTAAGTTAATGGCAGGCGTTGCTGGTGGTTGAGTATGATGGGGACTCAGCTAATCAGGTTGGTTAAGGCCTCCATACCCTACGTATTCAGCGTCTCCCTAGCCTTCGGGATCGCCGGACTAATACTATATCTAGGAGGCTACGACGTAGTCTCCAGCTATAGAACGATACTAACAGCTTCTTTCTGGAACCTCAACAGCTTCTTCCTAACCCTAACCAAATTCAGCACACTACTCACGATGAGTCTAGCTTTCTCCATACCCTACATAAGCAGGAAATTCAACATAGGTGTTGAGGGGCAGTACCTGATGGGTGCTTTAGGAGCCGCGTTAGTGGGTCTAGCTATGAGCGCGCCTGCAGGAATACACGTCGTCATCTCGTTAATGGCTGGCGTAGCTCTCGGCTCTCTATGGGCCTCACTCCCCGCTTTTCTAATGGCTCGCTACAACGTCAATGAAGTCATATCAACGATAATGATGAACTTCATAGCAAGATATTCGGTCATCGTCTTCGCAATGAGTCTCTGGAGGGATGTAGCGTCAGGACATCCGATGACCATCCCGATAAGCGATACAGCCACACTACCCTTACTCAACCCGTCACCGCCGCTTAGCAGCGGAATAATCTTCTCCCTCGCAATCGCGGCACTCCTCTACTTCATCGTGGCTTTAACGGTGGTAGGGTATGAGTTAAGGGCTACGGGAACCAATCCTAGAGCTGCTGAGGTATTCGGTGTTAACACGAGATTACTGATGCCTCTATCACTGATAATCGGGGGCGGCATAGCGGGGTTCGGGGGCGCGCTGGACGTGACCGGCTATTACCACAGGTTGATTGACGGGATGCAGAGCAACTACCCCAGCCTAGGAATACTGATAGCCCTGCTATCTAAAGGGAAAATAACGTTTATAGTGCCTGTGGCTTTCTTCATCTCCGTTATCGATGTAGGAACTAACGCTTTACAGAGGATAGAGAGGGTTCCGATAGAGCTAGTCTTAATCTTAGAGGGACTACTCCTAGTCTTCATACTGGTTTCCGAGTCTTTGAGGTGGTGGAGGAAATGACTGCCTCGCTAGACTTAGCCACCCTCGCGGTAGGTTACGTGCGTTCCGTCCTGATATACATAGTTCCATACCTACTCACTAGCTTAGGGATAGTGATTAGTGGTAGGTCAGGAATATACAACATATCTGCTGAGGGGGTCATGCTACTCGGTGCTTCAGTCACTTTCCTGGCCACGTACTTCTCGAGCGGGAACGTGTTGGTAGGGATTTCCTACGCAGTGCTCGTCGGGATTTTAGTTGGTCTAGCTTTCGGCTTCCTAACAATATCCCTTAAATTAAACCAGTTCGTCGTCGGGACCACGTTCTTCATATTGTGTAGCGGATTCGCCAACCTACTCTACAAGCTCTTTATAGGAGTGACCCTAACCCCGCCGAGTATTGAGACTCTGCGCCCGCTCATCATACCGGTAGTGTCTGACATACCATATGTTGGCGACGCCTTATTCAAGCATAACCTGCTCGTATACTTATCCTTCGTTTTTGCCGCAGTGTCTTACTACGTTCTCTACAAGACCCACACAGGACTTAATTTCAGATCTGTCGGGGAGAACCCTAAAGCGGCTGATACCCTAGGTATTAACGTGACTCTATACAGGTACGTAGGCACTGTAACAGGCACTGTCTTAATGTCTGTTTCCGGGAGCTACCTAGTCTTATCCACGACAGGTCTCTACACGGAAACAATAGTCTTAGGCAGGGGCTGGATCTCTATAGGTATAGCTATCTTCGGTAAGTGGCACCCGCTCTGGTCTCTGGCGGGCTCGGCGTTATTCGCAGGTGTTGAAGCCTTAGTGTACTTGATTCAGAGTCTTCAAAGCGTCTTAGGTATTAGAACCCCTCCGGAATTCCTCTTAACACTTCCTTTCATAGCTACGCTAATAGTCCTAGCTTTAGTGTATAAGAGGGCTGAGCTACCTCAAGCTATCGGGAGACCCTACGATAGGGAAGCACCCGAGGAATACGCTTAACGTGACCACAGCGATTCTATGTATTATTAATACATATTTTTCATACGATAGTTTTATTAATTACCTTCCACCAATTAGGTCGGTGTGTATGAGTTGGTCTACACTTACGTGAAATATTTCCTACCGATTCTTTTCTTAATGACGCTTATCCCGGCCGCCGCTTTATGGAGCGAGTCCCTCAGAGTTAACGTGGTGGTTACTGTGAGGGTCGCAAACCTAGACATCGGTTCTTGGAGGGTTTTCTTAAACTATACCTGCGATGTGTGTAGAGGGATTAGAGACGATTACGTGAACCTGAGCGAGGATTACGACACGATCTACGTTTACCTAGATAACAGGGAAACCAATAATGTCTGGGTCGGCTTAGTCATCGAGAATAATTACGGGATTCCGGCAACCCTCGAAGGCCTTAAAGTTAGCTTCAGAAACGCGTCAGGAACATACGAATTAAGTGGAGACGATTACTCCATCTACCCCTACGAACCAGTTAAGGATGGTGTCGGGAACAAACCATACTGGGGTCATCTATCTTGCGGGGACTTGCCAATAAGTGATTACTTGACAGAACTACCCATAACGATCGAGAGCGGGTGGAAAGCGGTAGTCTGGGTCAACGTGAGCACGTACGGGATGACTAACGGAGACTTAATAATAGAGCTGACATACGATTCCGGAAGTAGCTAAACCATAAACCGTTTTCATTTTTAAGACTCCGCAAACCTTAAGCTTTAGCTGAGGAACCAGTTATTTTAGCGAGCAAGTCTCGCTACTTAGGGGGTTAGAGTGGAGATCGTTTTAAGACCTGTGGGTGTGGTCAGGACGCACCTTAGCGATGAGGAAGTAAGGAATTCTTTAAGCGGGGTTTCAGGGGTTGTGGAGGTTTATGAAGAGTATGAAGAAGGTCTTGAAGGCATTGACGGTTTCTCACACATAATACTGATAACGTACCTCCATAAGGTTACTGAGGAGCAGAAGAAAGTTCTTAAGGTAAGGCATAGACGTTTAGTGAGGCATGGGTTTAAGCTGGAAGAACTCCCTGAAGTCGGTGTGTTCTGCACGGACTCACCACACAGACCAACACCGATAGGAATAACTATCGCGAAACTCGTTAAGCGTGAGGGCAGATTCCTACACGTAGAAAACCTCGACCTATTTGACGGCACCCCAGTACTAGACATAAAACCCTACACACCAGACAGAGCAATCAGCGCTGAGGAGCTAAGATTCCCAGAATGGTTTACGAAGCTATACGACGAGGTAAGAACGAGAACTAAAGAAAGCAAACCCACCATCTAACATTAGTAGACAAACCTCAAGCGCTATTTGTTCCTAGATACCCGTTTTCGTTGTTTTATGTTCGTTCGCTGCGTTTAGGGGCTTTCTCCTCCTGATTTACCATTCACTCCATTGACAGCTAATTATTTATATTGAGAAGCAAAAAGACGCGGTTAATAGAGCGATGAATCTCTTGAAGAGAATTAAAATTATTAATCATTGACTAGAACTATAAACAAGCCTGACACAATTTCCTAGG
>JAJHQR010000071.1 GCA_020833255.1 Desulfurococcaceae archaeon
TCAGCAGCCATCTGCTTAATCATCGCTTCTTGAACCTCACTCGGCGGTTTTATCTCCTTGATTTCCACGGAGGTTATCTTTATCCCCCACCTATCAGTCACTTCATCGAGTTTAGCTCTCAGGGTTTGATTTATGTAGTCTCTGCGCGCTAAGACATCGTCTAGCAGTAAGTCACCCACTATCGCTCTAAGGGTGGTCACGGCTATGCCCGTGGACGCCATGACGAAGTTTTGAACTGACTTAACCGCGAGTTCTGGATCGAAGACTTTCATGTAGATGAGTAAGTCTATGTTTACCGGCGCGTTGTCTTTAGTGATGCATGTCTGGGGAGGTATATCTAAAACCATCTCCCTTAAATCTATCCACGTCCCCGAATCTATTATCGGTACCAGAAACACGAGTCCAGGCCCTTTAATCCCTATTATCTTCCCCAACCTGAACACGACGAGCCTCTTATACTCAGGCACTATCTTCAAATGCGTTAACACGATCGCTAGAACAATCACCGCGAACAAGCCGAGGACTATGAGTGTCGGCAGATCTATCAATTAAATCACCGAATCATTATACGGTTAAACCAATAAAAACTTAATAACATCAAGTACCGTTAGAGGGGCTGTTCCGTAATCAACGTTTAGTGGCCGTGTTTCCAAGCCCCACTTTCGTTGTTGGCGTGGGTTGGGGGCATGCCCCGACTAGGCGAGGCATTCTAATGTTTTGGCGGCTGGAAAAGCTTATTTAATCATGTTAGTGATAAAGCATGAGGGTATTTGAGTTGAGCAGTAAGACGTCCTTCATCAACTCAAGGACTTTAAGGAAAGACGCTTTCGTTAAGGTTAGGGGTCTTCTCAAGTTCACGAACGATTTAGAAGTTCCCGGAATGCTTGTGGGCAGGATTGTTAGGAGTCCCTACGCTTTCGCTGATATCAAGAGTTTCGACGTTAGCGAGGCTGTGAGGTTGGGTGCTGTAGTCATAACGCCGGATGACGTGCCTCAGAAACCCTTCAACCCAAGACTCGTTAGCGTGAATGAAGTGACTTTTAAAGATCACTACGTACTCACTAAGAAGCCTAGATATGTCGGCGACCCTATAGCGGCTGTCGCGGCCCCCACCGAGGAATTAGCTCAGAGAGCTGCTGAGTCAATAAGGTTTGAGGTTGAGAGGGTTTACGAGCCGGTGCTAGACCCGTTTAAGGCTATGAGCGCTGAAAGCCCGCCGATTCACGAGAAGATAATGAAGGGTGATGAGTGGATTGAGGTAAAGAATAACGTAGCAGCCACCCTGAACTACGTTGAGGGAGATGTCGACAAGGCTTTTAAGGAAGCCGATATCGTTATAGAGAGATTCTTTAAGACAGGTAAGAGGTACCATATGCAGTTAGAGCCGAAGGCTGTCTTATGCGTTCCCGAAGCCGACGGCAAGATAACCATATATACCACAACACAGACAATACATAACACCAGGATACTCATTCACCAAATATTCGGTATCCCGCTGAATAAGATAAACGTCGTTAAGGTCCCTATAGGCGGTAGCTTCGGGTCAAGCATTCAGACGAACGTTCTGGTCCCTATAGCCGTAGCGTTATGCCTTAAAGCTGGGAAGCCTGTGAAGCTCGTGTACACTAGGGAGGAAGACATGCTTGATCACTCTAACTTCACCTTCCACTTCAGGATAAAGGTGGGGGCTAAGAGAGACGGGACTTTAGTTGGTGCAGAGTTCGAGAACGTTCTCGACGTAGGCGCTCACCAGATCCAGCCATACCCCTTACTAGGGACCTCACTAGGTTGGTTTGTCTCCCTCTATAAGTGGAGGAACATAAGATACATAGGTAAGGCCGTCTACACGAATAAAGTGCCTGGCTGCGCTCTAAGAGGTTATGGAGCTCCTGAAGTAACTTGGGCTGTTGAGATCATCATGGATGAGCTGGCTGAGAAGCTAGGCATCGACCCCGTAGACTTGAGATTGAAGAATTACGTGGGGTTAGGCGACGTCTTCTGGGGTCAAGGACCCACGGTTAGGTCCGTGATCAAGTCCGACGGGGTTCCGGAACTGCTAGCTAAGGGTAGGGAGCTGATAGGGTGGGAGAGGAGGGGGAGACCTGAAGACAAGAAAGGGAGGTTTAGGAGGGGGATAGGGGTTGGCAGAGGTTTCCACACCTCCGGTGCCGGAGGCCCTATATCTGGTGAGGTAATCGATTATTCAGGCGCTGTCTTAAGATTGAACGAGGACGGGACTCTAGAATACATAACAGCGCTTCAAGACCATGGTGGCGGGACCCTTGACGCGCACATTAAGATAATAGCTGAGGAACTCGGGGTTCCCCCGGAGTCGATAAGCCTTGCCACAGCCACCACGGAGAACACTCCTTACGATGTGTGCACTCACGCGTCAAGAGGCACGTACGTTGGCGGCGAGGCCGCTAGGAGAGCGGCTCAGATAGTCAAGCAAAAAATATTCGAGTACGCTACCCGGATATTGGGTAAGGTAGTCAATCCGGAAGCCTTGAAGATTAAGTATGATGAGGAGACCAAGCAGACCGTTATCTACGTGGAGGGTTCCCCAGACGTTAAGATAAGTCTCAGAGACTTAGCTAGGACGGCTTGGCAGAGGAATTGGGGGACTATAGCCGCCGTAGTCTCTTACAGAGCGACGTCAGCCCCTCCAAGCTTCACGGTCTACTATGTTGAGGTCGAGGTTGATACGTGGACGGGTAAGGTAAGACCTGTCAGGGTGGTTGCGGGAGCGGACGTGGGCACGCCCATTAACAGGGATCTTGTTGAGGGTCAGTTACACGGCGGCTTCGCCATGGCTTGGGGTATGGCGTTCATCGAGGACACTCCATACAACCCTGAAACAGGCGAGTTACTTAGTAGGGGGCTCATAACGGATTATAAGATTCCTACGGCTCAAGACATCCCGAACATCGAGGACTTTAAGGTGGTGATAGCCAATACCTACGAGCCTACGGGCCCCTTCGGTGCTAAGGGCTTGGGTGAGGCGGCGATGAACCCCGCTGTAGGGGCTATAGCGAACGCGGTCTATAACGCGGTTGGTGTGAGGATCTACGAGCTACCTATGACCCCCGACAAGTTACTGAGAGCTATTAAGGAGAGGGAGGGGTGGTGAGTCATGGGTCGTGAGGTAAGGCCTGTCCCGATTAACTTGAGGAATACCAGGATAATACCTTTCGAGTTCCAGTACTTCGAGCCTGAAAGTCTTGAGGAAGTTCTTCAACTACTGAGAAC
>JAJHQR010000002.1 GCA_020833255.1 Desulfurococcaceae archaeon
AAATCATCGAGAGGAAACACCACGTCATTATTCCTGGCTTGGTAGATTGCCACACGCATACTCAGCAATACTTGCTTAGATCAGCTATAAACGATTTGATGCTTCAGCTACCTCCTGTCTGGACTAAGGTATTAGTTCCTTTCGAGAAGGTAATGGGTGATGAGCTTGCAAGACTTTCTTCACAAGCCAGCATAGCAAATATGCTGAAGAACGGGATTACATACTTCATAGAAGCTGGCGCTCCATACCCGGAAATCCTTGCTCAAGAAGTTGTGAAGTCCGGGATTAAGGGTGTGGTCACCTACGCGACTTACAACTTATCCGATGGCGATTTTATTGAGTCTGAGAAAGTGTTGAAGAGAGTTAGGGATCTCTATAAGACATACAGTAGTGTGAGTGATAAATTACGTGTGTGGATGAGCATAAGACAGATCATGATGACTACGGAGGACTTGGTAGATGCTGTTATAGAATTAAGTAGAGAGTACGGCACTGGCCTCACCATCCATTTAGGTGAGTATCAGGGTGAGGTAGATTACGCGCTCGCTAAATATGGTCAGAGACCTCTAGAGTATGTGCTGGAGAGAGGTCTTAAGCACGTTAAGCCCGTAGTCGTAGCGCACGGTGTATTCTTCTCGCCAAGTGAGGTAGAATTACTTAAGAAATATGAGGTTGGAGTCTGTTGGTGTCCTACGGTAGATTCATGGCTTATGGGATTACATTGGGCGGGACTCACGAATCTTCAAGATATAAGATTAGGAGTGGGCAGTGACGGCGGGGCTTGGGGTAAGTTAGACCTACTTCACGAAGCTAAGATAGCTAAAGCCCTTGGTAAAGCAGTAGCTAACGCCATGACCTACTTCAAAGCAGGCTTAGATTCCACTACCTTATTAAATGCGTTGACTGGTTCAAGAGGATCAATAATCAGAGAAAACGTAGGAAGGATAGAGAAGGGCTACTCAGCTGATCTTACAATACTTAACACTAAATCTACTAAGACACTACCACTCAACAACCCATTAGACCTAGTTGTAAACTACCTCGAGGGAGATGACGTCACAGACGTGCTCATCAACGGAAAGCTAGTAGTAGAAAACAGTAGGGTAATCACAATAAACGAAGAGAAAGTAATAGAAGAACTCTTAAATAGAGAAGAAGAAATAATGGAAAAACTTAAGGAATTAATGAAGCAACTTAAGATGTTATAGATGTTATAATGATAATGTCACACACTGACCTCCTCCCCACCCTGAAGAGCTAGGTTTTCAGTTGTAAAGAGAAGCTAGCCCTTAGAGGTGATCCTGCTTTAAACAACTCATCTTCCTTTCCGCGTCTATAAAAAGATATTGCTTTAACTCCTGTTTAAGTGTTTTTTAGTGATCTGTAGGGAAAGAGTAATTCTTGATTTAAAGAAATTTTTACATTGTCTTCATAAAGATGTTTTTCATTTATTATGAAGTAATTCATAAAAGCTAGCAGAATGAAACTTATAATTTTTGAAAACTTATAATTTTTGACTAGGAGATTAAGAGGTGAGGTACCTGAGTTCAGGCCCTGTTGACAAGGAGTATGTTCTTTCATCAGTGCCTCTCGTGGCTAGATTATCGCTTGCTGCAACAGTCATGCTATGGGCTAGCCTTACTTTAGATCCCTCAGCTCCGTACCTAGCTTCTTGGTGGGGTGCGTCATTTCCTTTCGCTACCTTTGTAGTAGGCGTCTTATTAGCGAATTTAATCTTAAGTATCTTCTCATCACTTTCTGGCTACATAGCTTCGAGAGAAGGTCTCACGTACGCGTTAACTGCTGAAAGAGTCTTTGGTCTGGGCGGAGTTGTGGTTCCTTCTATCTGGGCAGGTATCGTATGCGTTGGATGGCTAGCGTTCTCTATCGGAGTTGTCGCTGAAGGAATCACCTACATGACCGCATTACCCGACCCAACTTACTATATCCTCGTTATCCTAATGACTTCACTCTTCTCTGTCACGGCGTATCTAGGTGTGAAACATATGGTTAAGCTTGCTTACATAGGTGTCCCACTACTCGTAATGTTAATTGTCGCTGGAGTATCACTAAGTGTCTCTAGGTGGGGACCTCCTGCCATGGGAGGTCTTGACATGTACACACTACCCTTGGTTTTCGGACTGGTTCTAGGCACGTTCGTTAACGGTTCCATAGTCCTCTCCTTTGATTATCAAAGATTTTGTAAGAAACCTCTAGACGCAGTTTTCACGGCCTTCGTTAACTTTCTTGGATTTTGGAGTTTTATTATAATACTTTCGGGAATACCTGCGGCAACTACAGGCACGAATCTCTATAGTATGTATGAGATATTAGGACTCTCTCCGCTCGCTTTAATAACGCTTTTCCTCCTTGCATGGACGTCAGCCGATAATCAGCTTTACTCAGCCTCCCTTTCCTGGACGCTGAGTTTGAAATCAGTCGGTAAAACTGCTGGCAGAGAGAAGGTAGTCGTAACCGCGGCTATACTCACCGTAATATTAGCGATCATTAAGCTTCACACCTTCGCTGTACAATGGCTATCCTTACTAACCTCAATCTCGTTACCTGCAGGGATTGTGTTATGGACCGAGTATTATATCAGGTCGCGAAAGAAGTTAGGCGAGAACATAAAGAACTGGAACATACAAGCCTTCATTTCATGGGTTCTGGGTAGCTCAGTAATCTATTATCTTTATGTGATAGAGGGATTGTGGTACGGCTTACTCGTAGGCTTCTTAGTTACATCGCTAACCTACGTCATTCTCCCTAGAGGTAGACCTAGCTAGAATAAGCTAAGAAAACTATCCTATTTTAATGTTAAATGTTAAATAATCATCGAAATTCTTGATGTAACTTTCTTTATTCTATCTCATGACAATACCTTCTAGAAATTATCTGTGCAACCTCTTCCTCTAAGAAGTGCATTTTAGGTGATGTTATTATTAGTGTGTGAGGTCCTTCATGATCAGCTAGTTTCGCGAGGTCTTTTAGCGCCCCGAAACATATTCTCTGCTTATCCCAGCCTAGACCTGATACTGCGATAGCTTTCCTTGATTCCTTCACTATTCCCTCACCTCTCCTACCCTCTAGTAACAGGAGTATTTCTACGGCTTCCCTGACCTGCATCTTAATCCCTTTCTCGAGATCTATCTCCGTTAAGAGGGGTGTGTGAAGATTCCTTAAGTCGTTATCTTTTATGACGTCGTAGGGGTATTCGGATAAGATGCCTGACTTAGGATATGTCAGGGTCACGATCTTACCCATCTTGTATATCATGAGGCCTGACATCGTGAGCGCGTTAGGTATTATTCCCGGTGCAGGCACTACCTCAAATTCCACCCCCCTCTTGCTAGCCTCACTTAATAGGGCTACGTGCGTCGTCGCGTCCAGAGGGTTTCCGGGAACTACTAACACTACCTTACGCCCCTCTAAAGCAGGCCTTATCAAAACCTCAAAGTATCTTTCCTCAATATCCTCACGCTTCAATAACAAGACCTCCTTCCCGGTCTGGGACCTTATGAAACTCCTTAAATCACCTAAGGTAACGCTAGTGTAGGAATCCACGTAAACAACGTCAGCCTCGGAAATCCTCTTAATCCCTCTCAAGGTAATCAAATCCGTTGAGAGCCCGGCGCCTACGAGAATCAATCCCCCTCCCACGTTCACACCTCGTTAATAAAGCGAGGCACTAAGTCCCTGAGGCCTGGGAAAGCCCACCATCTATTATCGTGTAACCGGAAAACCTTAGCTCACTAACTTCAGTTCCTACTATCTTAGCTACCTCAGACACGTAATCCATCAGCTTTCTAGTCTCACTCACTAACCTAATTTTGTAGAAGACGGAGATACCGTCACCCCTCACGACTACCTCACCCCCGGACTTAATGAGTTCAGGGTAATACTTAGTGAAAAAACTCAGCGCTTCAACGTCTTTCGAGATCGCGATCTCTACACGAACCCACTCAATCAACCCCACCCCACATAAGTACGAGAAGATAACGTTGACGTTAGGTAGTATCCGGGAGTTTGTCACGAAGAACATCATGGCTTCCTTAGAACCGCTGGATTCTAAGTCACTCAATATCCACTCGAAATCCTCTACAGGAACTAAACCCCCTACAAAGTCTATCAACTTCTCTAGAGGGAACATGCGGTCACCGCACCACGGACAGGCCCCTATGCCGTGAAGTTTAAAGACGTGGCACCCGCACACATCCTGAATCAAACGCTGCTGACTCTCTTAAGACTTGGTCTGCGCGCCTTAACTATTATCCTAAAACCGCAGTAGGGACATCTGAGAAACGTGTAGCCCTCCCTCTCCTCAGCCTTAATAAAACTCTCTAAACCCTCCTCGAACGTGAACTCCCTACCACACTTCCAACACTTATAGACAACATTCCTTAACTCACTCAATACCTGCCCCTCCTTACCTCAACAATCGTAGTTCTTGAGACCTATTTAAGTTTTTCTAGACTCTCGTTTTCTACTCCCCTACGCAAAATACTCGTCGCTTTCCTCAACTGTCAGGAGCGGCTTCTCTAACTCGGTCAAATACTTTGAGGTGAGTTCCTCCGCTTCCTTAACACTCACCTCAACGAACCTGACGCTGCAATTAGGTCTAGCCTGCGCCAGGATATCTAGATCGGGAGGTATCACGTGCAGAGCTACTGCGTAACCGCCCGTCGTCTGAGCGTCGGACATGAGCACTATGGGCTTCCCGTCGGGCGGTATCTGAACGTATCCCCTATCCGTCGGTATTGAGGGTAGTCTGCCGAGCTTCGACGCTGACTGAAGTGCGGGACCGTCCAGCCTATACCCCATCCTATCACTCTCTAAGGTAATGACGTATTCCGATCTGAGGAGAACCTCTAAATCACTTAATTGATCGGCATGCACGCCTCTAGTAGCTCTCACAACCACCGCCTCCCCAACCTTAGGAGATCTTACGTCGATGTTTAGAGCAGGTCTTAAGCCGTATATCCTAGACCACAACCCATCCACGTCCACCTTACCGACTGAGAGTACGTCACCCGTCTTAAGAGGTCTCCCTAAACACCCGAAGCCCCCTCTCACGTACGTTGACCTACTGCCTAAAACAACATCGCATTCCACGCCCCCCGCCACAGCCACGTAATGCACGTTACCCCTGTCCGAGGGACGCACCGCTAACTCAGCGCCTGACCTCAAGTAGATGGGTTTCCAGGAAGGAACCTCATACTGCCCTACATACACCTTAGGAAGCCCCCCGGTCACCGCGACAACGAGGTCCTCGTTAGCTCTCAGCTTGAGAGAGCCGACGAACTCTATCAAAGCCGCGTTAACTTCGTTCCCTACGAGAGCGTTAGCGTAGGAAGCGGACGTTAGGTCGAGAGCTCCGGAAACAGGGACTCCGAGAGCTCTGTAGCCTTGCCTACCGAGATCCTGGACCGTGGCAACCCCAACCAAGTAGGTGATCTGGAGGCTAGGCGTTGTAATCACCTACGTACACTCCCTTAAGTCTGTTAAATTCCTCCATAGACACAGACCTGAAGACCACTATATCTCCGGGGGCTATAGGTATTGGCGGGTTCCTCCTGTAATCGAACATTTGGAGGGGTGTCCTACCTATCAACCTCCACCCGCCGGGACTCTCAAGACCGTACACGCCGGTCATCTTACCCGCTATCCCGACGGAACCGGCGGGGATCTTAACTCTGGGGGTTTCAAGCCTGGGTGCCGCTATCCTGGGATCAACCTCACCTAAGTAGAGGAAGCCCGGAGTGAAGCCTAGCGTGTAGCACGTGTATTTCCTTGATGTATGGAGTTCCACAACCTCCTCTTCCCTTAAGCCAGCCCAAGAAGCGACTGACGGGAGGTCAGGACCTAGCTCACCACCGTAGGTTACCGGGATCGTGAAAGACCTTGGCTTATGGATCTCGCTCAGATCTATCCGCTGACTCCACGCCCACAACTCCCTGACCTTCTTAACCAGCTCGTCACTAGACACTATCCTCGGGTCGTAGAAGAGCGCGATCGACGTAACCCCGGTCACCAACTCCTTAACGATTCCTGAAAGCTCCTTTCTGAGCGCGTAGTACAGCTTATGTATAGACCTAACGCATTCCGGGGTAATGTCTCTGCACACATCCACGTGTATTAAGTAACCCCCACTACTGAGTATCCTGACCTCATGAGAACTCACGAAGCCTAAACAACCTCCGAAATCGGCTTAATCTCGACACCGAACTCCTTAAGCATTGAGTTAACGGATCTAGCGAACTCCACAGCCTTAGGACTATCACCGTGTATACAGAGGGTGTGAGCCCTGACCTCAACAAGACTCCCGTCCACCGCCCGAACAACACCCTTATCAATTATGCTCAGAGCCCTCTCCACAGCCTCGCTAACGCTCGATATGAGGGCGCCCGGAGCCCCTCTCGGCGCCAACCTACCGTCAGGTAAGTAACCCCTGTCTATGAAGGCCTCATAAGCTGTCTTCAAGCCTTGCTCCTCCGCAACCCTCACCACCTGAGACCCGTAAGGCGCTACGATTATGAGTCCTCTGTCATAGGATGCCACGGCCTCAACGATTGCTCTAGCATAGTCTTCCCTAACCCACGCCATATTATATAACGCCCCGTGAGGCTTGACGTGCTGCATCCTAACCCCCTCAACCCTCAGGAAAGCTTCCAGAGCTCCTAGCTGGTAGATCACGTAAGCCTTCAGCTCCACTAAATCAACGATCATCTCCCTCCTACCAAAACCCATTAAGTCCGGGAACCCTGGGTGAGCACCGACAGCAACCCCTAGAGACTTAGCTGTCCTAACAGAACCCCAGATACTCGCCGGATCACCTGCGTGGAAACCGCAAGCAATGTTAGCGGAAGAAACATACTTGAAGAGCTCGCTCTCATCAACAAGCCTCCACCTACCGAAAGACTCGCCAGCATCCGTGTTTAAATCAATCTTCCTAACCAAAGGGAAACACCCACATAATTAGACTTAAAAAGAAAAATAAAAATCGTCTTCGTTACGCGTACAGTAACTTCCCGTACTCCTCGAAAACCTTCTTCTCATCATCAGAGGTCTTGGTGATCGCGCTGAGCAGTAACGCTAGAACAGTATTAACTGCCAGTCCCATAAGCCCTGCTATGGCGGCGTGGTAAGTGACTGGCATGCGGAAGTATTTCCCGGTCTGTGAAGTGAAGAGAGCAACTATTATGGAGCCCGCGGCGAAGCCTGTTATGGCGCCATACTTATTAATCAACTTCTTCTTAGGTATTATCATCTGCAGAGTGAGGGGGAGTAGCTGCAAGCCTCCGGCAACAGCTATGGAGGTAACGTCGAATATCAAGCCAGGCTTCAGTATCGCGAAGTACCATCCTATAAGGACCCACACAAACATGAGAATCCTGCTCACCATAACGTACTCCCCCTCAGACTTACCCGGCCTCACGTATCTCTGATAAATATCCCTAATCAGGATTAAGGAGGTTGAACCGAGGAAGGAGTCCAGAGTCGACATCGCGGCCGCGGCAGCTCCCGCGAGCAGGAACCCAGCTAAGACGGGGTTCAGGAAAGTGTAAATCATGACAGCCATTACCGCGTCAGCACTCCCGTACTTAGTGGTTAACGCGGATATGAAGCCCTTCTCAAGGACTCCGGGCATGCCAACGGCGTTTACCACCGCTGCAGCAAGCCCTACCAAAGCTGTCGGTATGTAGTATGAGGAGAGGTACACAGCCGTACCCACCGCCGACGCCTTCAACGCCTTCTCATCCTTAGCGACGTAGTACTTTATCCAGAGGTGTGGTAGGAGCATAAGTCCCGGAGCGTATATCATTATAGCTCCTAACATCATGAGGGGGTCCCAGTTCATCGTTAGCAGAGAAGGCTTCACGGCCCTGAGCTGATCCATTAATTCAGGCACCCCTCCCGGCGCAAGTCTCTGCAGTATCATGACGCCCGCGACAAAAACTCCCACGTACATCCACACACCCTGAAGCACGTCGGTCCAGTACGCCGCCCTAAGCCCTCCTAAGACTAGGTAGAGCATCGTGACCAGCATGAGTATTAGCGAACCCCACATGTACGGTATGTTGCCGCCGCTACCTATGTCTATGATTAGGCCAAGACCGACGGCTTGAACCACTATGTACGCGATAACGAAGAGAGCCATCACAGCCGCTACAAGGACCCTCAGAACCTCACTCCTGTAGAAATCTGCTAGAGCGTCAGCAGGCGATATGTGGCCCCTAGCCTTACCCAACCTCATCAACCTAGTTCCAGCAAGATACATGAAGACCGCGGCGCCCGTAGTCCAAGCTGAGGAAGCAACCCAGAACGTCACTCCAGTGGTCGCGTAGGTAGCCACGCTGGTCAGGAAAGCGAACGCGCTGTGGTAGGTAGCTGCGGTGGCTAAGAACGTGACCAGAATACCTGCACGCCTACTCAACACGTAGAAGTCCTCAAGAGATTTCTTGAGGACCCTGCCGGATAAGAACCCTACAACAATCATGAGGATGCAGTACACGAAGATTATTGTTAATGTGATCTGCCAAGCCTCCACCCTAACCACCCCTCCTCACGTCGTATATCGCGTAACCGATGAAGATCAGCAAAGCAGCGATCCACCACAGTAGTGAGTACGTATAGGTGGTGCTGAGCCCTGCCAGGGGGGTCGGGTTAGCACTGTTAACTAGGAAGACTCCGAAGGCTAGCGCCCATATAATTAACACCAGCACGACAAAGAGAGACTCCTTAGACCTAGCCTTACTTGTTGAAGACATGATAAGATACCACCATAATATACGTATGGGCATAACTTATAAATTTAAGTTTCCTTTCCCTGTTTCTACCCCAGCCGAAAGCATGTCCTAGAAGGGCGAGGAAGTCAGCTTAGGTTGGTGGGTTTGTCTCTCGGGGTGCTCTACCCCGGTCCTAACCTACCTAGAATCGTAATCGAGTTACCCTAACGTGCTTAAAAAGGCCTTCTAGTAGGTTACGCGGGTTTGAATCCCTAACAGCTCCCTAAGCTTGTTTAGTTTTTCTTTGCCTTCAAGTAAGGATTCGTTAGCGACCTCAACTATCTCTCTGGATTCGTCTTCTCTTAATATGGTGTGTGAACCTACCTTCAGCAGGTGTGTGAGGCGGATGCCTGTCTTAAGTTCTACTATGATTCCCTTCTCTTTATTTATTGATAAGATCCCTGAGTGCTTCATGCCTGACTCCCTAGCCAACGTAAGTATTCTTCGAGCCGACTTCATGTTTAGTGCTGAGACATGTATTATGGGACCTGTCACCACGAGCCATAACTTCCTGAGCGTAGGCATCCTTAGAACTTCGAGGAATTCGTCCGTGGTTATTGGTCGGTGTTTCTTGAAGACTATGGTTGAGCCCCTCCTCTCCCAAGGGAGTCTCCCATCTATGAACGTGATCCTACCACTACATGAACTTATGGTGTAGAGATCCTCGAACTCGAAGAGTTTCTTAAGGATGTCCAGTATGTCCTCGTCTAAGTAACCTATCTCAAGATCCTCTGCTAGCCTCCTCCACAGCTTTTCCTTACGTAATCTCCACTTCTCAGGATCTACGAAAGGCAGCTTAAGCGCACCCTAAATAAAAATTATTTAAGAGTCTAAATATGAGTTAGTTCTGGTGTGGAAAATGTTGGATAGGATAGAGGCCATGACTCCCGGTCAGGAAAAGCTTAAGGAAGCTCTCAAAGAAGACATATTCTCTATCGTAGGGATTTTCGGCCCTACAGGTGTTGGTAAGTCTTTATTCGCTCTAGCTTACGGGATCGGCTCGGTTAGTGAGGGGAAGTATAAGAGGCTGATCGTGATCAGACCGGTCATAGACGTTACGACAGGTAAGGAACTCACGGTAGCTGAGTCAGGACCCTTATTCATGGAACTCTCTAAACAGTACGTGACAGACGTCTTAAGCGGTTTAATGTCTTGGGAAGAGGTGGAGAAGTTAATAAGGGAGGGTAAGATAACCTTCGCCGACAGCCACTACCTCAAGGGGAGGACTTTCGATGACTCAATAGTTTTCATCGATGACGCTCAATCCATGAAGCTAGAATCACTCATTGAAGCCATAGTTAGGGTAGGCAAGAACAGTAAGTTGATAGTTGCTGCCGACCCGATATTCCAGGCTTTGAGGAGCAAGCATCAAGACCCCACATCAGTTATACGGGAGATTTTAGCGGGTGAGGCTAGGGCGGCCGTGATCGACTTAGGGATAAAAGACATCGTTAGGGAGGGCGCTAGGATGGGCCTCAGATTACTCATGGAGTACATGCTTAGAACGAGGAAGTTGACGGATACGGAGCAGAAAGTTCTTGAAGTTGTTAAGCTGAAATCGCCTGACGCAGACGTCATAACAGTCTTAGATGTTGGTAAGCTGGCAACCAACTACGGGATTTCCTTAGAGCACGTACCTAACTACCTAGTAGTCGTCAAGAAAGAGCATTTAGGGAGGCTGGTCGGCAAGGGTGGTGAGAGAATCACCTCAATAGAGAAGGAACTAAACGCTAGGGTGAGAGGCGTTGAGCTAGACACGGATATCTCAGAACTGATAAGAGCGGTACACCCAGTATCCTGGGTTTGGAAGAGGGTGGTGGACGTGGACTTCAAGGGCGCCTACATATTCGTTGAGGTAGAGGAGGGGGTTCTCGGAGCTTTCGTAGGTCAGAGAGGATCCTACGTGAGATTCCTAGACGCCATAACTAGAGAATTATTCGGTATAGGGGTTAAAGTCACTACCTCAAGCAAAGAGTCGAAGCCCGCGTCCGAGAAGAAACCTAAGAAATCCAAGAAGAGTTCTTGAAAGCATTGGAAACCCTCACACGAAGTTACCTCTCAACCACGACACACCCTTATGTCGTAGACTACCTGGTAATACCTGGGCCCAACACTCCTTACCACTCTGCCGTACAGGAACTCGTAACGAACGCCGCTTCCGGCTAACTCCTCGCTAAACACCTCCTTCCCCTTAAGCAGGGCCTCATCCCTCTCCTCAGCACTCACGAAGTCGTAGACGTGAATCACGCCGCAATCCCTTAACGCTGAGATAGCGTCCCGTAAGTAAATACGTGAGTATTCCGGCAGGGGCATCAACACCCTGTCAGACATCCCGGTAAACTCCTTCACTACTTGCGCCGCGTCCCCTAACCTAGCCTCCACGACGTCCTCAACACCGTTCAGCGCTATGTTCTCACGCATTAACTCGTACGCGCGTGGATTTATGTCTATGGATATGACTTTCCTCGGCTTCGCTTTCTTAGCTATTATTATTGAGAAGAGACCGGCTCCGGCAAACATGTTTATTATGAACTCACCCGGTCTCACTAAATCCGCTATCCTCCTATGCTCGTAGTTTAGGGCCGGGGAGACGTACACGGAGTTTATGTCTACCTTGAAAACACACCCGTGCTCCCGGTAAGTAGTAACACTCCTGTTCTCACCTGCTAGTAAGACGTGCTCCCTAATCCTGTGCTGAGTCTTCACGGAAGTCACCGCTAGCCACACAGACTTAACGTAAGGTAGCTTCCTAAGAATCTCCTCACCTAAAGGTACGAAAGCCTCGACCGGGAGGTCAGGGGGCTTCCTGATCACCGCTATATCACCTATTATCTCCACCCTCCCCCAAATCTTCCTAGCGTTCTCAACCCCCAAGATCTCCTCAGCTATCTTCCTCAGCAACTTACCCCTACTCATCTCGACCACTAATCGATTACCTTAACTCACCGACCTGAAATCCCTTAAGACTGTTTTTATAGTTTCGAAAAACTAATATAATTGGTGGTATTTATGCCTACTATGAGGACCGGGTTAGTTATTGCAGGGGGGTACGCTACTAAAGTTAGGAGAGTGATCTTCGCTCAGCTATCCGAAGACATTAAAGAGAAAAGAATAGATAGTAAGACCGTGGCTTTCCACGTAGCGCAACTCAACAGGTTCTTGTTCACGGTACTGGTAGACAAGCTTAAAGTCGATAAGAGAGACGCCGTAAGGTTAAGCATCGATTACGAAGTAAGTGAAGGCAAGATACTCTGGAAATTTGATACGTTGAGGGTGGAGGTCTTTAGGAGAGTGCCGGACGAGGAGGTAACCGCCGTACTAACCGCGTTAGTGCCTGAAGCTGAGAAAATAATGGCTGCGCCAGTAGAGTATACCGTTGAGTATGCTGGGGAAACCAGCGACGGAGACAAGATCTACGTGCTGAAAGTCGGTGAGCGTGAGGGAGGTATCGTGGAGGTCATCCCGATAAACGAGGAATTCTTGTTCGTTAAGGTCGGCGTCTTGCTGGTGCCGGAACCTACTAAAATAGAGAAAGTAAGGGTAGCTCTCGAGGGCAGAACGCATGAGGAAGCTCTGAAAGCTTCTATCAACGACTTACTAGGTAGGGGCAAGCCCGTAGCGCCTGAGGAAGCAGACTCAATAATAAGTTACGTGAGGAGCAGACTAGGCGAGGTAAGGCCTGAAGCGAAGATAGAGTACGAGTAACGCACTCACCAAGGGAAAACATAAGGCTCAAAAACTTTTTTCAACGCCATAAAAGCCTCACCAGGCGTTAAAACAGGTTTTTCATAGTCGTGGAAATCCTCTATAGGTAGTCTAGGGCACGAGGTAATGACTATAGCGTCTAGCGTGCTTGAATCTACATCAATTAAAAGATCTCTCGTAAGGTATGAAGTCACGGCTACGTAGTACTTACCCCCAGAACTGGTTATCAGCTTCGCGAGCTCGTTAATTATCCAGGGCCTGTATTGCCCTCCGCTACCAGCTATTATCAACCAAGACACGGCGTCCAGAGACTTCATTATCTTAGCAAACCTAGTCTTAAGAACCCTTGAAACGTACTCACCCAGGAAGCAGTATGCGTTCTCGTAAGGATCTAGCGAAATCACTTCCTTACTACCGCCGACCCTTAAACCAACACCTAACGCGTGGAACCTCCCGCCAGCCACCACCAAGAAAGCATCGACAGAATCCTTCACAGCATCCAAGCTAGAAAACCAGCACCCGAACACCACCTCAACACCCTTATTCACTACCTCAAACCCGTTACTACGGAGTTGTTTGACGATGTCCTTAGTCAGGTCCACGTGCTGAGCCGTCGTGTACACGGCTAACCTCACATACCCGTGTTTCCTTAAATCATTGATTAAGGAAGTCAAGACTTCGTGATCCGGCCTAGTCCTCGACTGCAAATCAACGTAAACTACGTTACTTGGCGGACTCCAGTAAGGGTACTTCCTATGACCTAAGTGAATCACTAAATCATACCTACCCGCAACCCCTACGTCTATGAGGCATGAACCAAACGAGGGGCTTGCGTCTATGTGTATCTCCGCACCCCCCAGTATCTCCCTCAAGTAGTCTATTATCTCGTAAGACCTGTTCTTGAACCCCTCAGGGACTTGAAGGAGTATTTTAGAGGGTTTCCTCTCCTTAACCACCCTAGAAAGCTCGCTAACGTCAATATAGTAGTAGTCGAGAAACGAGTTCTTAGGTAAGCTCATTTCTGCGTTTCCGCCGCGTTAGTGGGGGTGGCTGAGCTACCGGGTTTTAACTCCCTTACCCGCAACATGGTTCTAATACCTATCTTATCTCTGAATCGCCTTAAAGCCTCCTTAGCTTGAGGCAGGTTCTTAGCGGAGATCCTCACCTCCGCTATCACACTACCGTAGAAAACTCTTGCGCCAACACCAACGGGTTTTCCGAAGGCCTTACGCATGCCGTCCTGAAGTCTGTCAGCTCCTGCGAAAGCCATCATCTTATTCTCTCTGAGTACGTGATGAGGGTATTGCCTGACCATGAAGAAGTACTTGTCCTCCCCGACGTACTTGCTTAAGTATTTATGAGCCATGACTCTAGCGGCTTCAAGCCCGTTATGCCTCAGTATAGCGTTCTCTAAAGAAATCAGCTCAACGACTAGTTCGTAATCCCCGCGAGGGTTGCCCATGACGAACTTACTTATCTTAGGTTGCGGTATGCCGTCTATGTATTCCTTCCTCGTGTACGGGGGCTTGTGCATGTCTTTATAGCATCTAGCAGGTCTTAACGGCACTCTCTACCACCAAAGATTACTGAGTTGAAGGTTTTTAAGTATGTGTGTCTCTCGACCTCAGCTGAAACACTATCTTCTTCAACACCCTGTATAAAGCCCCGCACTCAGGGTTTCTAGGGTTGGCTCTAAACAAGATGTTCCTGAATGCCCTAACACCTTTATCGTCGTCGAGTAACTTACTCAACTCCTCCAACTCCTTCCTCAAAGCCTTCAACACGTTCTCCTCACACTCACTAACCTCGTAAGACTCCCTCATCGAAGCTCTGAGGACCTCGTACATGTAGATAGCTACCGCGTGCGATAAGTTAAGCACGTTGTAGTCGGTCCCTGTGTCCAGAGTGGACACTAAGTCACACTTATCTAATTCCTCTCTTTTAAGACCCACGCTCTCCCTACCGAAGACTAGAGCCACCTTACCGGATTTAGGTAAGACATAGCTTAATAGGTAGGGAGGTAGTGACTGTCTTAACACGTCCGACTCTAAATCAGCTATTGAGGTAGTGCATATAGATAACCTAACGCCTGAAAGACATTCCTCAACACTAGACTTAACGGCCACGCTACTCAGTAACTCAGCACCTCTCGCGGCAAACTCCCTAACTTCAGGATCGCTTAAATCAAACTGCGGGCTAACCACACATAAGTCGTTAATACCGAAGTTTCTAGCAAGCCTTAATATGAAGCCCATGTTAATTCTTCCTTCAGGACCAACCACCACTAACCTGACGTCAGGCTTAGCCAACGCGCTACCCATAAAATCAAGTACTCGACACTTAAAATACGTATCACGCGCCACCCATACCCTCAAGGAACTTCTTCAGCCTGAACAGTGGCGTTACCGCGTGCGAGGAACCTCAGCTCTCACAGTAGTTTCCTCGCCCGGCTTAAGCACTATGAGCTCTGCCGCGACACCGAACTCTATCAAGTAACGTCTGAATTCTTCTGGCGTGCCTCTCAACATGGGGAAGGTGCCGTAATGCATTGGGATAACGTACTTGGGGTTCAGGAGATGCGCGGCGTACGCGGCTTCCCTAGGCCCCATAGTGAAGTGCCCTCCGATCGGTAAGAGCGCTACTAACGGCTTATATAGTTCGCCGACGAGCTTCATCTCGTAAGTTAATCCTGTGTCGCCGGCATGGTATACCGTATTCCCTAACTTACTTATTAAGACCCCTGTCGGCGCCCCCTTACCGCTAGAGTGGAGCGCCGGGGTTAACACTACCTCAAATCCTTCCCCTAAGTCTATAGGTCCCCCTATATTACCCCCGATAGCTCTCTGCTCACTACCTAGTTCTTCAGCTATGTATGAAGCTAGCTCATATATAGCTACTGCCTTAGAGCTAGGGCAGTTCCTCAATATTTCAAGAGCGTTACCTACGTGATCCCCGTGATCGTGCGTCACCACTATGAAGTCCCCGCATACTTGATTCAACTTCTTCTCAGGGGATACAGGGTTTAATATCCAGGGATCTATCAAGAAGACCTTACCAAACATCTCTATCTTGAAAGCCGCATGACCAAACCACTTAATCTTTATATCATACATTTAACACACCTTAAATAATATTACTTACGAGATCTAAAATATCTTCACTAAGTGAAGAACGACGCGCTAGATTAGTTCGCGATTCGTTGAGGGTCGTGGATTACTAATATTATTTTATGGTCACCTTAACATATTTAGAGTGGTGTTGAACACGAGTGACGCGGAGTTCGTGGAAGCGTATCTGAGGGCTGGCGAGATAGCTTACAGGGTTAAGAAATCCGTTGTCTCGTTAGTTAAGCCTTCCACCAGATTACTTGATTTAGCTGAGAGGGTGGAGGAGTTGATAAGGTCTTTCGGTGGTGAGCCTGCTTTCCCAACCAACATATCGGTTAATGAGATAGCTGCTCATGACACCCCCTACGTAGGTGATTCTAGAGTGATTACTGAGGACTCGCTAGTTAAGATTGATTTAGGGGTTCACGTGAACGGGTTCATAGCTGACACAGCGATCACGGTAACCCTCTCAGATAAGGCGGTTAAGCTGGTTGAAGCTACTGAGGAAGCTTTACGTAAAGCGTTGACTTCCTTAAGCCCCGGAACACCTATAAACGCTGTGGGGAGGGCTGTGGAGGCAGTCGCTAAGAAATACGGGTTTAACGTGATCAAGAACCTGACGGGCCACTCTCTAGGCAGGTACTTAATACATGCCGGTGAGGTTATCCCCAACCACTTCACCAGGCTAGCTCTAGGTAAGTTATCTAACGGCAGAGCATACGCTATAGAGCCTTTCCTAACCCCGGGTAAGGGCTACGTGGAGGAAGTAAGGACCTCTACCTACATATACGCGTTAAACACAGGCTTCAAAAACAAGCAGGTCACGGAGGAAGAATCTCTCCTAATAAAAACCATATACGAGAAGTTTAGGACCCTCCCACTATGTGAGAGATGGCTTACAAGAGAATTCAGTGATTTAAGTAGGTTGCGGGCACTGCTCCAGAGCTTGGTAAGGAAATCAGTTCTTACAGCATACCCCGTCTTAAGGGAAGTGAGCGGTAATCTAGTAGCTCAGTTCGAGGAAACAATCCTGGTAAGTGGTGGCAGGATCATAATCACGACTAACCCGGAGCTAAACAAATGAGTTGCTTCCGTGTTGAGCAGCCCCCCATATAGAAGAACGACTTAGTCATAGATTGCTAAACGAAAAATATAAATGTTTTAAGACTTAGGTTAGTGTGGTAAGTCGGGGTGTGAGTGAGTGGACGGGGTTCAGGACTGGACTTCTATGCTGATAGCAATCCTAATACTATCTTCCTTCATACTTAACTTCACGGATATACCGCAGAAGATTCAGTTCACGCGGTACTCCTCTGTTGTGAGGAGAAAGCTTATGGAGTTAATAGAGTTTGAGGAAGAGGGTAGGAGGAAGTCGATAAAGTATTTGAAGGACATGAACTTACCTAACCCGAAAACCCTCATAGACGACTACGTTGATAATTTCTTCATGATATTCCCTGTCGAGAGGGAACCTATTGACGTGATAAAGAGGTTGAAGCATTTGCTGAGAACACGTGATGAAGCTGTTAAGAGGTATGTTCTAGATAAAGTCCCTAACGTCTCAGAAATTGATAGGCAGAGGATTGAGGTGTTGCTAGAGCTTAACTCTGTACTTACCTACATAAACAAAGTAGTGAAGCATTACTATAACCTAGGCGTTAAGTTTAATGACTGGATCATGATGATGCAGTTAGCTCTCCAGATAAACCAGATAGTCAGGCTAGCTAAAGCGTATAGAGACGCCATAGACTCATTCGGGGTGGGCGCGCCGATAGGGGATGGTGCCGGCGCCTTAGTCGCTAGAATGCTCTTAGGCAACGTTTCCGGAGCCTCGGAGATAGCTCCGGAGACCGTCTTGTACGAGACCTCGTTTGAGGGTAGGAAACTCTACGTGATAAAAGCTAAGGGCCCGGGACCCACGGTAGGATGGCCTGGTGAGGCGTTGGAGAAACTCGTTGACAGTCTTGAATGCAGGATCTCTAGAATAATAACTGTTGACGCAGCCTTAAAACTCGAGAGCGAGAAGAGCGGTGAGGTAGCCTACGGTGTTGGTGCGGCCATAGGTGATTTAGGGCCTGAGAAGATAGCTATGGAGAGAATAGCTTCTAGGTGCTCGGTACCGCTAGACGCGGTAGTGATTAAGATGAGTAACGAGGAAGCTATAAACACCATGACTAAGCAAGTCTACGAGGGTGTTGTGAGAGCAGCCGACATAGTCAAGAACACGATACTTAGTAAGACGAGGGAAGGCGACGCAGTAGTGGTTGTAGGGGTGGGCAACACCCTAGGCATAGAGTGAGGTGATGTCTGTGTTACTGGAATTAGACCCTCTCTACATACTCCTCATAGCCATAATCGTTTTCCTATCATCTTACCTGCTAATCTCTTACTTGAGAGAATCCTCAACACAGAAGAAGGAGGAGAAAGGCAAGATAGTCACTGTAAAGAAGTGCCTCAGCTGCAATTACGTGTTAAATAAGCCGTACGACAAGGGGGAGTACGTAGGTAGGGTAGGGGAGAAATGCCCTAAATGTGGCGGGGAGATGATGGTCACTGCAATATATCTTGAGACTCCGCCGCAACCCCAAGAAGCAATCTCATGAACTACTCCCCCCAGAACATTCTTTAAGTATGTGGTCACGCACCACGTAGTAGATATCTCCTGAAACCTCCTCGCATTTAATCCCTTTGATATGGAATGATATTGCTTTAAGAATGCCTTCTACTGTAGAGCCTTCAACACGAAGTGAGAAATCCCCCAGCCGAAGCCACTCAGACCAACATACTTCTACATTACCTACGTGAAGACACTCACTCTTAGGGAAGCAGTAAGGCAGGGCAGGCAAATCACCCACTAAATCGGCAGTGCCGTCGTCACCGCATACCGCAACAATCTTAACAAACTCCTCCACCACGTACTCAGTAACCCGAACCATCCACACCACCGCTAAACATACATAGCTTAAAACTGAAAAATCCCTATTAAACGACGAAAATCAAGTATTTCACAGAAACCTCGAAGTAATGGAAAGGATTTAAAACATGTCGCTATATTATTTATGGTCCGTGAGTGGCGGGACTTGATTAGATGATGAAGGTTGAAAGCGATGATTTAATGATTTGAGGCTGGGGGCTGATCCAAAACGTCTCGGCATATTCCCGCAACTCTTCCTCAACCCTAATTTAAGGATCCGGAAATTATCTTAGGGGGGTGCTTGATGGGTAAAGCTATAGTTATTTCCGGGACTCCCGGGGTTGGTAAGACGTTGGTTGCGACCCGGCTTGCGTCTAGGTTAGGTCTTAGCTACTTAAACTTATCGGATCTGGTTGTGAGGGAATCCCTGTATGTTGGCGTAGACGAGGTTAGGGGTTCTCTTATAATAGATGAGGAACGCTTAGTAAGCAGGCTCACCGAGTTATTGAGCGGGAGTGAATCCGACGTTATCGTAGACAGTCACTACGGTGAGGTAATCCCTGACGAGTTCGTTAAGACGGTATTCGTGCTTAGGCTAAACCCGGCCGTATTGTACGAGAGGCTTGCTTCGAGAGGGTGGGGTAAAGAGAAAGTTAGGGAGAATGTGGAAGCTGAAATACTGGGTATATGCACTTACAACGCTTTAAACGAACACCCGGAAACTAAGGTGTGTGAGGTAGACGTAACTAATAAGGAAGTCGATGAGGTGGTGGAGGAAATCGTGAACGTACTCAATAACGTTAAGGAGTGTGAGGTGTGGGTTGACTGGCTATCTAACGAAGCACTGAAAGACTTCATCACCGAGCTCCTCAATACTTCCTAACACTAACTTAATGAAATCTATTAAGGTCTATTTTTAAAGACTGACCAAATAATATTTGTCGGTGCTTCGAGTGGAGTTACGTGAGGGCTTGCTACGCGATGAGTGCACGGTGACAAGCATACGTAAGTCGTTAATACCTGGGATCGTAATAGTTTCTTTAGACTGCCAAGGAAGTAAGGTCGAGTTTGACGTGCTGAAGGAATTGCTAGTCGTTTCAGAGGGTAGTAAGACGGAGTATACCCTAAGTAGGGAGAAACCAGAATACGACGAGAAAAAAGACTTCGTCGCATGGGGTTACGTAATAAGCAAGAAAAACGTGGAGGCAACCCCGCCTAAGCAAAAACTGATTGTGTCGTTATGGGGCTACATGGTGATGATAGAATCTAGCGAAAACATCAATAGCTGCTTCAACCTAATGGATAAGGTCTACTTCAAACTAAAGCATTCATGACTCGCGTTCTGCTAGCAGGCAAAAGAGTTAAGGCATCGACTCAAGAAGGTATTCAGTCTGGATTAAGAAGTCCTCGATTACTGAGACTTCTTAAGCCCTACCCATTACCTTCACTCTATCCAGCCTAGGCTTCGAGAATGCTTTGCCACACCCAGGACACCTACTACCTATCTTACTAAAGAGCTCGTCCGGTGTCGGCACCCCAAAACTATCTTGCCCGACAGACCTGAACACGAAGAGAGTCTTACCGCAGGAACCGCACCTGTATATGACCGGCATAAGAGTCCCTATTAGACACTATATCACTCAAGCAAATAACAACATATGCACTAAATACGGGTAAGTATTACTCACACTAAGTAACTGGCATCAATAATACGTGGAGGAAAGAATTAAATCAGGGCATGAGGGTATTACTTCAACTCTAGACACGTTCCCCCGAACACCTACGGAGCTTTGCTAACCAAAACGTGGTTCGCGGCAAGACTGATTCTTAAGACTTTCACGACTCAAAAACAACGCTCTTTACGACGCGGGGGATTTATTAGTTTTCATTGACTCGTTTCAAGCTTAATCTCACTTACTTGGATGGAGTTAGATAGAGCTTCATGTATTTCTCCGCTACGTACGTATTCTTGAATACCTTCCTAGCTTCATTCAGTAAGTTATCGGTGTTCTTATACCTGGGTGATATGTGGTAAAGTATGAGTGTTTCAGCACCGCATCTTAGAGCTGTTTCGGACGCTTGAATAGCTGTTGAGTGCTTATATTCACGGGCTTTGTCGCTCATATCGCTACCGAAAGTTGAGTCATGGATTAGTACCTTCACGTTTTTACATGCCTTAATAACGTTATCTGATGCCGTAGTATCTGAAACGTAGCATAAGCTGATGGTATCGGAAATATCTATCCTGTAAGCTAGCGTAGGTATTGAGTGCTCAACCCAGAAAGCCCTTATTTTGAAAGGTCCTTCGATAACGGTCTTACAGCAATCTGTTCTCACAACACTTACCTTGCTTTCTTGGTTGCGGGCCAATTCCTTGAGTGGTTCTATGAAATCACCGCACCCCTCACACACCTTACTCTCCTCACTAACCTCGTTGACCACTAACACGTACTCTGGGTAGAAGTAGAGGTACTCAAACGACTTGATTAAGTATGTTCCCAGCCCTGCAGGACCGATTATTAAGAGTGGTGTGGTGATATTCGCTAAAGACCTTGATTGAAGGAATGGTATCAAGCCCAGGACATGGTCCCCGTGCATGTGGGTTACTAAGATTGGGTTTACGGACGCAACGCTCTTACCAACTTCTAGGAGTCTGTGCTGCGTCCCCTCACTAACGTCTAGAAGCAAGTTCTTCCCGCCGTAACTAATTAAGACGGAAGGCATTTCGTCACTACCTGGGTAAGGCCCTCTAGAACCTAAGAACGTCACTATCACCGGGTTCATTCCTTCCTCACCACGAAAATATCTCTGGTTAGGGATCCGTGAACCCAGTTAGGGATTCTCTCAACGATCGTGAATCCCGCGTCAACAATCATTTCCTCGAGAGGCATATCTATCCTCTGAGCGAAAACCATGTAGCCGCCCTTCCTCAACACCCTGTAACTCTCCCCTAGAAAGCACTTCATTAAGTTGATTAAGTCCATGTCCGCGGGCTTGCTCATGCGACCGTACGGGGGGTCAGTAGCTATGGCGTCAACCCTATCTAACGGGATATGGCAAGCATCACCGCCCACTACCTCAGGAACACACCCGTAGTGAACCAGGTTTCTGGCAGCGCCCTCAGCTAGCTTAGGATCCACCTCCACACCCACATATCTTAAGCCTACGGAGCAAGCTTCCAGTAAGAAGCCTCCAGCACCACAAAAAGAATCTAAGATAACGTGTCCCTCCCTCACACTAGCCCTACTCAAGTTCACGAAGACTCTAGCCATGTACGGGGTCATAGTGCCTGGCGAGTAAAAAGGTCTCTCAGCAGGTTCACGCGCTCTGTAAGGCCTTAAATCCCTCTCATAAGTTCTTAAACCCACCACAACACACCCCTCCGAAACTATGATGTCCAACCTCTTACTCCCCCCTCTACATAAACTCCCGGACAACTCGTTCACAACTCTTAACACGTCTTCATAACTTACTTGATTCCCGTACTGCTTCACCCTCCTGAAGTTCACGTAGTCGTAACCCCCGTAGAAGCATACGTCAGAATCTCTTAGAACTCTCTTAATGCCTTGAACCCCGTCAACGGCCTCAGAAACCCCTAGCAGGACGCCGGCATACTTACTTAAGACAGTCCTCCTCAGGACTTCCTCCAAGGGCTCAGAACTATCAACGATAACGACCTGATCCAGGTGAGCCACGAGCTTATACCCTACTCTCTCAGCCTCCATCACGGCCCTCAACTCAAGCAACGGCAGCTCCCTGTGCTCACCGGAAAGATAAACGTAGTAAAGCATTTCCTCTCTAGAGTTTCATTATCGTGAAGTTTATTAAACCTTAGACTATCTATTAGATCAGCGAATCCTCCTAAAGCAAGCTCCCCTTAATAGACTCAGCAAGCTCCCCCGACACGTCAAGATACTCTACTAAGTCACTCGTTAATCGGTGTCCCACGGTATTCAACACCACCACCTTATTAACTCCTGAAAGCCTCAGCTTATTTAGCGCGTCACCCACGAAAAGCCCGTGCGATGCTAGAACATAGATCTTGCGAGCACCCTTACTAGCCAAGTACTTAGCTATACTAGCTATTGTGCCGCCAGTACTTATTATGTCATCAATTATGACGGCGTTAACCCCGGTTACGTCCAGATCCTCCGGTAGTTGATGAGTGACTTCCCCCGTCACCCTATCCCTGACCTTCTTAATCGTCACGTAATCCTTACCGAGGAACTCAGCTATCAGCCTAACCCTCTTCGAGGCACCAACGTCTGGAGCTACAAGTATGTAGGGCTCTCCGACGTTGTTCTTTATGTACTGCCCGAACGTCTTAACGGGTAATACGTTAACGATTAAATCGCTGAATTCCTCTAAGAGTTTCTCACTATGTATGTCCACGACCAACAGTTTCTTGAGACCCACACACCTCATTATCTTAAGAACCGCTCTCCCACTAACTACCTCCCAACTCAAGAACTCTTTATCTTGCCTGCCGTAAGCCAGGTACAGCATCACCGCGTACACTTTGCTGAGACCCTTCGAGGATAGCAGTTCTACTGAAAGGAATAACTCAAGCAAGGAACGATTCTGGTCAGGATAGGAAGTAAGCACCAGCAATACCCCATCCTCCCCAGAAATCTCCGGAAACCTCAAGTAAGACTCCCCGTCAGGGAAGACCTTATAGACAACCTCAGAATACCTGAACCCGAGGAGGTTCGCAAGTCCACGCCCTAAACCCGGGTCTGAAGGCAGTGAAATCACTAACACCTAACCCACCACCACATAACATATCGAGGAAGAACTTCTAAAGCTTTTAGACCTCCTTAAATAGGTTCAATCGTTCTAGGTCGTGCGTCCCTCCCGCGAAGCAAGGGAAGATAACTTATTAGATGTGAAAACATGTTTAACGACGAGTGAGTGATCAGGTGATTCTGTGTTGGGGAGGCCTGACCTAAGCAAGCCTTGGGTTAGAACAGCTAAGTATTGGAGGAGGTTAGGCGATAATAAAGTGGTTTGTGATCTATGCTATAAGAGGTGCCCCATAAGTGACGGGGGTTACGGTGCTTGCGGTGTTAGGTATAATTCCGGCGGGACCCTCTACACCTTAGTGTACGGTCTCCTCACGGCAGCTAACCTAGACCCCATAGAGAAGAAACCCCTATCTCACTTCCATCCAGGCTCTCTAGTCTTCTCCATATCCACCGCTGGATGCAACTTCATGTGCATGTTCTGCCAGAACTGGACATTAAGTCAGTCTAGGAGGAACGGGATTTTCGGCGACTTCATGACGCCTGAGGAAGTGGTTAGGGAAGCTGTCAGGGAGGGGGCTGACGGGATTAGCTACACCTACAACGAACCAACGATCTTCTACGAGTTCATGATCGACACCGCCGCGCTGGCTAAGAAAGAAAATCTTTTCAATACTATGGTAACTAACGGGTACATCACCACCGAGGCTCTAGAAGAACTCACCAAGTTCCTCGACGCCGCCACAGTAGATTTCAAGGCTAACGCTAACAAAGAATTCTACAGGAAGTTCATGGGGGTGCCTGACCCGGAACCTATCTACGAAACTATTAACTACATGAAGAAGAGAGGAGTTTTCGTTGAAGTAACCGATCTCGTGGTGCCTAAGTACGGCGACAGCGTCGAAGATCTCAGGAAGCTGGTTAGGAAACTCGTTGAGGTAGTGGGTGATGACGTGCCCTTCCACCTACTCAGATTCTACCCACACTACAAAATGAGTTACCTGCCTGAAACACCTATCAAGACTCTCGAGAAGCTTGCTGAGGTAGCTAAGAGTGAGGGCTTGAAGTACGTGTATTTAGGTAACGTGCCAGGACATCACATGGAGAACACGTACTGCCCTAACTGCGGGGAGCTCTTAATACGTAGGTACGGCTTCTACGTAACTGAATGGAGGCTGACAGAGTCTAACAAGTGCCCTAAGTGTGGCTACGCGGTAAACGTGGTCGGCACACTGAAACGTAAGAGTATTCCGTGGTTTTAAAATTTGTTAGCTGTTGCTTAAATATTAATCTGAGTCTTGAGTGCGGGGTGTGTTAATGTATTTTGTGATCGTCGCAGGACCTGCTGGTTCAGGCAAGTCCACGTTTGTCTCAGCACTAGCTCAGTGGATGGAGCTCAACGGTCTAGACGTAGTTAGAGTTAACTTAGACCCGGCATCCGAGGTCTTGCCTTACGTTCCTGACGTGGACGTGAGGAATTACGTCACGACACGTGATTTCATGGTGAAGTACGGTCTCGGACCTAACGGCGCTCTAGTACTGAGCGTTGATTACCTAGTTAATTACGTCAGCGATTTAAGGAAGGAGATAGATGAGTTAGGCGGTAATTACGCGATCATAGATCTCCCCGGGCAGTTAGAGATAGTTGCTTTCAGGAGGTTAGGACCTATAGTTCTGAGGGAGTTAGTTAAGAATAGCAGGTCGGCGACAGCCTTCATACTAGACTCACACATGGCTTCCAACCCACACTCAAGCTACTCAGCACTCCTACTAGCTCTCTCAACGATGTACAGGTTAAGACTCCCCCTAGTCTTAATACTGAACAAGATAGACTTAATAACAACCCAGCAAAAATTCAGAGACTTAGAGGGTCTGAGTTCTAGACTCTACCTCCTGCGCTTACTGAGCGAAGACTACAGCTGTATCTCGGCAAGCAACGACGCGTTCTTCATAAGCCTTGAGGTCGGTGAGTCGCTCTGTAACATATTCAAGGAAATCTTTAAGGAAGTAGTCTCAGTCTCTTCTAAGGAGATGTGGGGTGTTGAGGACGCTTACGCCTCACTCCAGAGAGTCTTAATAGGCGGTGAAGACTTCGCAACCGAGGAATACAGTGAGGGGCCCTCACACAGCGATTAAGCAACAACAAATCGCTAGAAGCTAAACAAGATAGGACGCACAGCTTAAGCAACGAAATCTCCAGTTATTTAATCAAATAGTGGGTGAGCACAGCTTTTAAATCTGTGTTTTAGACTAATATCTGGGGGTTAATTAGGAATGAGTAACGTGAGGGAATATGTGGAGGAAGTAATTAACAAGGCTAGGAGTGAGGGGAGGACTAAATTACTTGAGCATGAAGCCTACGACGTTCTAGTAAAGTACGGTTTCCCGGCACCGAAGTTCGGATTAGCTAATTCTGCTGAGGAGGCTGTCAGACTATCTGAGGAGATAGGTTATCCCGTCGTGTTAAAGATCGTCAGCCCTGACATAGTTCATAAATCTGACGTAGGCGGCGTTAAGCTTAACTTAAACTCTAGTGATGAGGTCCGCAAGAGTTTTGACGACATATTACGTAACGTGAGAGCAAGAGCTCCTGAAGCCAGGATAACCGGTATCTTAATTCAGGAAATGATTCCTCAAAGTCTTGAAGTCATCGTGGGAGCTACCAGGGACCCCACCTTCGGCCCGGTAATCTTGTTCGGTCTCGGCGGCATATTCGTTGAGGTTTTGAAGGACGTGAGCTTCAGGATAACGCCTCTAACAAGGTATGACGCGGAGACCATGCTCACCGAAATTAAAGCTGCTAAGATATTAGACGGCTACAGAGGGACGCCGCCGAGGGATAAGGAAGCCATAATAGACATAGTGATGAAGCTTGCTAAGTTCATGGAGGAACATGAGTCGGTTACTGACGTGGACCTCAACCCGATAATGGTCTTCGAGGTAGGTAAGGGAGCTAAGATAGCTGACGCTAGAATACTGATAAGGTAATCTTGGTTGAGTACCGAAGAATTAATCAAGAGAATAGACGACTTAAGAGAAGAAATAAAGACTCTAAAAAATCAGAGACTTGACTTAGTAAACAAGATTAGGGAGATAAACGCGGAGAGAGGCAAGGTAAGAGAAGAGTTAACCGGCATCAAAAACAGGCTGGGGAATGTCTGGGAAGTAAAGAATAAGCTGAGGGAGGAAAGAGATAGGTTAATAGCGCAGAGGAGGGAGATCTTAAGTAGGTTAAGGGACGTTAGGAATAGGCTGATAAGCATTAGAGAAAACGTGAATAATTTCAAGAACAACACCCCTTACTCTATAAACAGGATCAAGCAGGAGATAGAAAGGCTTGAGTGGAGGATAATAACCGAGTCCCTGCCCATAGAGGTTGAGAGCAGGATAGTTAGGGAGATAGCTAGGTTAGAGGAAGAGTTGATGAAGGTGGTTGAGGGGAGAAAACTTCTAGAAGAGTACAAGGAGGTTAGGGCGGAGTACCAGAGCTTGAGGATAATGCTGGACGACCTAAGTAACAGGATAGGCGAGATTACGGAGAAGATAACGTCTCTGAGGGAGAAAGAGCGTAAGCTCAAGGAAGAGCGTGATTCTTTGAGGAAGAAACTCGATGAATTAACGAAGGAGTTGGCGAGCGTTAAGGCTAGCATAGACCAGCTAAACACGTCCATCAACTCTAAAGTTGAGGAACTGAGAGCTCTTCAAGAAGAGTTAAGGAATCTTAAGACTAGCTTAGCTAAGAGTAGGGAGAAGGAAATCCTGGACAAAAAGAAAAACGAGGTAGAGAAGAAGATGAAGGAAACTAAGAGATTGACTTTAGAGGACCTGAAAATATATTACGGAGAGATAGAGGAGAATCCCTAAAAGAGCTCACCCGTTAGAAGCTTCGCTCTTTAGGGCGGGGAGCGTCAGACCCCACATACTTAACCTTTTTAAGGATAAACCTAACAATAAAAACTAGGTGTGATTGGATGGTTAAGGCATCAAGCGGGTACAGGCACAGGACGAGGAAATTGCTAAAGAAGAGCGTCAGAGAGCGGGGCTCCGTACCTCCCTTAAGCACCGTCATGAGAGAGTATAAGGAAGGCGATAAGGTATGCATAGTGCCTAACCCAGCCGTACAAGACGCCTTACCGCACAGGAGGTATGTGGGTAAGGTAGGGGTTGTAGTAGGTAAGAGGGGGAGGGCTTACATAGTTGAGGTCTACATAGGTGATAAGAAGAAGACTTTAATTACGTACCCCGAGCATTTAAGGCCTGTTAGTGCGTGAGATAGATGAAGATAGTGTCTTCTCGCAACATCACTTACGCTGAAATACAGAAAATGATTGAGGAGTTAGCTGAGAGAGGAGTAGAGCTTGAGAGCATAGAACTACGTGTACTAGACTACCTCAGGAGATTCAATAAATGTAGGAAGGCCGGCGAGTTAGTTGAGGAACTTGGGAAGCGAGGCTTCAGCGAGATAACCTCGGTTATGATAGCTAACATAGTCCCGAAAGACTTGGAAACCCTTAAGATACTCCTAAATTTCGAGAATAAGAACTACGAGGAAGAATTCCTGAACGATGTTCTTAAGACGATCAGCGAGTACTGTAGCGAGTAGATCCTTGGAGGTATTATTGATGGGGTTTAAAGGACCTGCCAGCGGGGATAGGAAGGTTTCCCGTGAAGACTTCGCAATAGTTCTTGATTTCATGCCGGGCGGTAACCCGCTAGACCAGCACCACCCATCACATAAGAATAAACCTCTCGCACAAGCACTAGGAACCACCTACTTCACTTTACTAGAGTTTCACCCCAAACCAGGGGTTACGGTAGCTCAGGGCGAGAAGGTGTGTGTTAGCTTCAGGTTTCGTGAATTGAGGGATAAGGTAGGGTATGTGTGGGGGGAGCCGATACGTTACGATGACTTAACGGCGGTAGCTAAGTCTTACCTTCCGGAAGCGGTCAGGGCCGCAGTGCTTGACCTAGAGAAAGTGTTCGTGACATTCTTTAATATAGCCGCGCCAGTAACTATAAAACTACATTCACTTGAGCTAATACCCGGCATAGGCAAGAAGACCATGTGGGTAATACTTGAAGAAAGAAAGAAGCCTTTCGAATCCTTCAAAGACCTCCAGAACAGAGTTAAGATACCGGATCCCGTGGGCTTAATATCTGAGAGGATCTTAAAGGAGATTAAAGGGGAGGAGAAAATGTATTTGTTTCTTGAGCCACCCCCCGGGGTTAAGGACGCTATAGTTCTCGGCTACCTCCACAGGATATATTCCATGCTGGGCTACGAGTAGTGGAGAATTCCTCAGTCCTGCGCGGGCAAATCACCCATCATACCTTTCGAGCTTCATCATCTTTGCCGTTAATCGCCCCGCCAAGACCGATAGTTTTGCGGCACCTAAACTTATAAGTTTTTAAAGACTTCTTCATCACGTATATAAGTAAGTCTGCTGTTTTAAATCATGAGATGGTGTTCTAGCTTGGGCAGGTTCGTTGTGGGTATCACGGGGAGTAGCGGGGTTGTTTACGGGTTAAGACTTACGGAAGTTTTAAGCTCTTCAGGACACGAGGTTCACGTGGTTTTAAGTAGGGAAGCTAAGCTAGTGTCCGCTGACGAATGCCTTAGCGAGGATGTGTTGATGAGCTTATTAGGGAAAATCGCGTCACGTGTTTACGATGAGTACGACTTCACCGCACCTATAGCTTCGTCATCATACCTTGTTGACGGGACTGTAGTGATTCCCTGCACACTCAAGACGCTTGGCGAGATAGCTAATTCAATACAATCAACGCTGATTAGTAGAGCAGCTCTTAATTCGCTTAGGCTGAAACGCCCGTTAATAGTTGTGGTGCGTGAGACCCCGCTATCCACCCTAGACTTAATCAACATGCTTAAGATCTCCCTAAGTGGCGGGGTGGTTATGCCTGCCTCACCAGCTTTCTACGGAAAACCACAAACTATTCAAGACTTGATAGACTTCATAGTAGGTAAGGTTCTCGACGTGCTAGGCTTGAAAAACGACCTCTATAAAAGGTGGGAAGGTCTTAAATCTACTCAAGGAACAAGTCTTTGCGCCCGCTTTTACGAGCTAGCAAGTTCTTGAGTTTCTCATCTATCTTCGCTTCATCTAATTCCTTAATGAATTCCCTCTCATCCTCCCTGAACTTAACAGCGAACGCGCACTTACCGTCAGGCAATAACGCTTTCCTCTCACAGTACGCGAATTGACACTTATATCCTAGGCACGTATCACCTATCCACCTACACATAGCTACCTTCTGCACGTGACCCTTAACAACCTTATTCACTATCACCAATGAATTCTTAGAACACTTGAAGAAAGGACAGAGAGTGTTGCACTTATCTCCTAGAGGGAGTGGCTTTAACTCCTCCCTCATTAATCTCTGCTCCTCACCACCGTAGGGTCTCTCAGGCTTTCTAGCCCAGCCACGTCTCTCATCATACGATGATCGATGCTTGTCCGGGTAACTCAACAGGCTCACCGGTTATTCTCGCTAACCCCTATATAATCTATGGTTTAAACCATTTTAAAGCTACATAGGTAATGAGCCCTGACTGGTGGGTTACGGCTAGTATTAAGTCTTTCCTCACGCTGTGTGAGAGCCTACCCCAGCTAATTAAGTCACCGGGCTCTATGACCTGACCGTACTTAAGCACCTTCACTAAGTAGGGTGCGTGTTCCAGCCCGGGCCTCGTCTTATATAGAGCGAAGTCAGTCCCGTACTTAAGCGCTGACCTAATAGTGAAGCCGAAGTCCTTGAATTCCTTGTAATTCTTGTATAAATCCTCGAACTCAGGTAGGTGGGTCTCGCACACAGCCTTAAACTCCTCAAGACTCAATGCCTTACCGTCCTTGAAGATCTTCAGTATTCCTTTCTCCATGAGATAATAAGCTTCTATAAGTGACAGCTCTAGAGGCCTGTTAACCTCTTCCTCAGTTCCTCTAGGCTTCTTCACGCCGACGGGTTTCCCGATGAAGCTCGCGTCAAAAATACACCTAGCTAAATCCACGTCGAAAACTATTACCTTAGACCCTATTAGGTAAGCGTCCCCACTACCGCAATTCTTGAGCTTCCTATCTATGGAGTGAGATGAGCCTGAGATCAGACCCCACCTTCTTGAGGATGTCTGCGGAGTCTTCGAGCTTATCCGTCAACTCCTTAAGCAGGAGGAGAGCGCCGACATCGTTAGAGTAATTCCTTATTATCTCTGAGCCTAACTCCCTGTATATCTCGTCAACGTTATTCTCTAAAGTCACTTCCTTCTGGTAAAGCTCCTTAACGACTTTAGAGTTGCTTAACTTGTTTAACATATCTATCACGATGCTCATCATCTCCGTGAGCTTCCTCATAACCGAGTCTAGATATATATACATGTTATCAGGCATCTTCTCAAACCCCTTCGTAACTAAGAGTAAGGCCCTGTTCGCGGCCGCCTCCCCGTGCTCAACCAACCTTATGATATTCTGTATTATGCCGACGTACAGGTTCTCCATAGGCAGAGCAGGTGAAACCCTGACAACATACTCGAACAGGTTTGTACCCCCCTCCTCCACCTCATCCTTCATTAAGCGTATCCTACCGTATATCTTCTCAACCCCTGTCTTATTCAGATCATCTAATTCTTTGAGGAGGTTTTGAAGCTCTTTGAAGAGATCCGTAGACCTCCTCACCAAAGCTACTAACTGTTCCGCGATAGCTGACTCAGCTATGCTCTCCCTCTCGCCACGTTCAGGTATCTCGTCAAGTCTTATACTCTCTTCAGTCAAGCTCCCACCGTTTACACTTCTAGTAATAATTCGCAGGTTATAATAAATACTTCGATGCGGTGGGGGACGCTCAAACACTGGGCAGAATCTTCAAGACCCTTGAAGCCACGTCGCTTAAGTCTTTAAGCTTAGTTAACTCATCGTCTATGAAGCTAGCTTCATCCCGCATGCCCTTCTCAATAAGGTGTGTTCTAAGATCCGTTAATATGTCTTCCTCGTCATTCACGGACACTAAAACAACGAAAGTGATTAAGGTTCTCACGTAGTCCGCGAATTCCCTACGTATTTCCGAAGACTCACACAACTCAATACTCTTCTTCAGGCTACTCCTAGTCTTACTAACCTTGACTACGTAACTCTTCACCACATCGTAGGAAGTCCTCCCGTTAAGGAAATCCTCGGCTAACTCTCTTAACCTAGCTAACTCCTTATTCCTTCTTAACGTATAATCCTCTAACTTCTTGAATATGAGTGAGTCCTCCATTAAGCAGACCTCAGAGTAACCATGGAGTTATCGGAGATACCGTTCTTCCGCATGAAATCCGCGTTAGCCCAGACCTCACCCTCCGGAAGGTCTTCAGAAATTAAAACTCTTAACGTGAGCTTCTTCCCTGAAACAGATACCTGAGCCGCATCCTTAATACCTAACTCACCCGCCAACTTACTAGAAACGTAGATAGTGTTCTCCGGAACACCCTCCCTCAACCTAATCCTAACCCTCCTCTCAGGGATTTTCTTCGCTCCCTTACCCAGCACCTCACTAGCTGGAGGTATCACAGCAACCAATTGCTTAACGTCTCTCTTCTGGGGTTGCTGCGGGCCGCCACTCTCACTACTCAGTATACACCACCATAAGAATTAGTAATGATCAACGAAAATAAATACTGTGAAGCACTCCAAACCCAATGATTGGTGAGGTTAAACTACGAAGGTTGGGCCCCGGATCTGCCACCTTAAATACCCCGCAACCCACACCGCAGAGGTAGTTACGGCATCAACGGAGGAAATCAGTGAGGAAGACTTTAAACACCACGGGGACGACGCGTGGGGAGTAGACGGGTTCTGGATAATCACAAATTATTCAAGACCCACTTAATCACTTCGTCAGATTTAATCCTTATCTGCTCTCTTGAATCCCTGAATCTCACGGTTACTGTATTGTCTTCTAGCGATTGATAATCTACCGTCACAGCGAAGGGAACCCCTATCTCATCGACTCTCGCGTACCTCCTCCCTATACTCCCGTCCTCGTCGTAGATTACCGTGAGACCTGCCTTAACGGCGTCATGATAGATCCTCCTAGCAAGCGTTCTCAAAGACTCCTCCTTAGGTATTAGTGGGAAGACAGCTAGCTTGTAAGGAGCTAGCTTAGGCGGTAATTTAAGGACTACCCTACCCCCCTCCTCATAGTAAGCTTTATCTAGAACGACCAGTAATAATCTCTCCGCTCCAAACGAGGGCTCCACCACGTGCGGTATGAACCTACGACCCCTCACAACCTCCTTAACTTCCTCAATGCGGAATACTCTTGCAGGAACCTTAAACCCATCAACAATTACCTCCCCCTCACTAAGTATCTTCTCAACCTCTTCCACGCTCAGTCTCCTCAACGCTTGCAGTACTCTAGGCGTGTCCGAACCGAAGTATTCTTTCAGGAGTTCTTGATCTATGACAACACTCTTCTTAGTAACCTCCTTAGGTTTCTTAAGCTCTCTGTAGACCGTCATGTCCTCGCCTGAGAACTGCATGTGCCTAGATAAGTCGTAGTCAGTCCTGTAAGCATGACCTGATATCTCGACCCATCCCCACCTAGATATAGAGACTAGCTGATCGAACGTCTGCTTAGAGTAGTGAGCTCTCTCCTCCGGGAGTTTTTCTTCAAACAATATCTCGTCTTCCCTTAAACCAAGTTCCTTAGCGAATGCTTGAGCTACAGACATCCAGTACGCGAGCCACTTATTAAGCACTATACCCTCAGCAACAGCCTCCTCAGGCCTCACAACAACTACCTCATCCAACCCCTTACTCCTAGCATCAGCGGTCAATATCCTCAGTTTCTCAGGGAACCTGCTGAAGTCAGGTTCTTCAGCGTCTTCCGGGTCGAAAAAGAACTCAACCTCCATTATGGTGAACTCCCTCAGCCTAACCATCCCCTGCCTAGGGGATATCTCGTTCCTAGCCACCCTACCTACCTGAGCTATACCTAGCGGGAGTGAGTACCTCATAGCGTTGAAGACCCTCTTAAAAGACGTGAACATTCCTTGAGCGGCTTCAGGCCTTAAGTAAGCCACGTCATGCTTGTAAGGACCTACGTTAGTCTGGAATAAGAGGTTGAAAGTCCTCACGTCCTCTAACTCACCACCACATGAAGGACACTTAACCCCCTTCTCCCTAATAATCGAGGTAAGTTCTTCAGGACGTAAGCCCTCGACCTTGATTCCGAGAATATCTTCTAAGAGATGATCAGCTCTGTAAATCTTCCCGCACTTACTGCAGGTAACTATCGGATCCGTGAAGCTCTCCACATGCCCTGAAGCTTTAAACACTATCTCAGGCGCTATTACCGGAGTCTCTATGAGAACAACCATATCTTGATGTCTGAAGACGAAGTAATCTAGCCAGAGCTTCCTTATGTTTTCTTTCAAGAGAGACCCTAGAGGACCTAAGTCGTAGAACCCCGCTAAACCACCGTAGATTTCATAGGAAGGCCAGAAAAAACCTCTACGCGCCGCTAAATCAACGATTTTCTCATACTTATCGCTGCTCACGTCCACGTAACACCTACAGAAAATAAGGAAATCCGGTTTTATAAAACCTTATCGTCATACATCAAGGAGTGGGTAAGCATGCTTGAACTCTACTTAATCAACAACCCGTACGTATTTCTCGGGGTTAACGGGGATAGGGGGAGAAACCCCTTAAGCCTAGTAGGGATTCCCTTCGACTCAACCAATAGCTTCAGGAGTGGTTCCAGGCTCGCGCCGATGCGTATACGACACGCCTCCCAATCCCTAGAAACCTACTCGTTCAGGAACGGCATCGCCCTGGAAGAGAACCCTCCAGTAGATGAGGGTGATATAGCGGTAGTGCACGGCAGTGCTGAAGCAACGCTGAGAAACATCTCGGTAGTCGCTAAGGAATTATTCAAGACCAGGAAAACAATCTTCGTCGGAGGAGATCACATAGTGACTTACGGAATCATTGAAGGACTCTTCAACGCGGTAAAGAAAAACCCCTGCGTGCTAATTCTCGACGCTCACCTAGATTTCAGGTCGGATTACCTAGGCTTCAAGTATAGCCACGCGTGCGTGACCAGGAGGATCAGCGAGGTGGTGGGGGCGAGGAACGTGATGGTGTTAGGCTTCAGAGCCGTCGACATTAAGGAACTGAGGGAAGCTAGGGAAGCAGGCCTAAACATGATTAACTCATACGAACTCAACAAAATAACCCTGAGAGAAGCAGTCAATAAGGTGAGGGATTTCTTGAGCGCCTGCGAGCACACCTACGTATCTTTAGATATGGACGTAATAGACCCAGCATACGCGCCGGGAGTATCCACCCCCGAACCCGAAGGACTTCAACCAACACTAGTGATAGATCTGATAACGAACGTGATAGACGGGAAAACAGCTGGACTAGATTTAGTTGAGGTAAACCCTCTCGTAGACGTGGGGGACATCACATCATTCCTAGCAGCTAAAATACTCATAGAGGTCTCCACGAAATTCCTAAGCGTTGTAAGAGCGTGAGGTTCAGCGCACCTATACTTCTCTAAGACATGGTTTCCCTCAGCAAGTTTAATCATGTTTTCTTTTTAAGTAAAGCGATGTTAGAGAGTGTGGTGAGAACATGATTTCGATTATAGGAGCTGGCAGGGTAGGAACGTCAACCGCTCTCATGAGTGTCTTGAGAGGTCTTGACAGCAAGATAGTGTTGGTGGACGTGGTTCCGGGCTTAGCGCGTGGGGAAGCTCTCGACCTATCACACGCTGCCGCGGTCCTCGGTATCGACGTGGATATACAGGGCTCGGAAGACTTCAGCATAATTAGAGGTAGTGACATAGTCTTAGTGACGGCCGGTAAGCCTAGGAAGGCCGGCATGACTAGGGAGCAGTTGGTCGCGGATAACGCGTCAATAATTAACGACATAGCCCCTAAGATTAGGGAGTACGCACCTGATTCTATAGTGATAATCACCACGAACCCGTTAGAGGTAATGACATACCTAATGTATAAGAAGCTGGGTTTCCCTAGGGAGAGAGTGATAGGTTTTAGCGGGGTTCTAGACTCTGCTAGACTAGCTTACTACGCGTCCAAAAAACTCAACATAAGCTACTCCTCGATAGTTCCGGTAGTGATAGGGATGCACGGCGAGAACATGCTTCCACTACCCAGACTCTCCACTATCTGCGGCATCCCCCTAACCCAGTTATTACCTGAAAACGAAATCGAGTCATTAAAGAAAGAAACGATTGAGGCGGGGGCGACAATAACCAAGCTTAAGGGATACAGCAGTTCTTACGGGCCAGCAGCCGGATTAACTCTCATGGTAGAAGCTATAAGGAAAGACTCGAACAAGTTACTGATCGCTAGCGTGTTCCTTGACGGTGAGTACGGACAGCATGACGTAGTAGCGGAAGTCCCTGTCATCCTAGGAAGGACCGGCGTGAAGAAGGTGATTGAGTTACCTCTAAACGAAAACGAGAGGAAGAAATTCTTAGAGAGTGTTGAGTCTGTTAAGTCGTTAATCAAGTTACTTACTTAAAAACCTCACGTCATTTAATTTCTTTAAATTAAGTTAACCATTTTTCCCGCGCCGCCCTAGCTAATGAGATGGTTTTTCTCGTTGACGTCCATGTATTCTAAAGCGTTGAAGGGGCACCACTTATCAGGGAAGTACTCGTCACCTAAGAATCTCTCAATAACTTTAGAGCCTAGTGCGTATTCAGCTTGTTTTTCCTCACCCATAACGCTGTACACCAACAAGATAATATCTTATGACTAGGGTCTTTAAGCTTTAACGAGGCTCAATATAGTATACTATAAACGTGATTCGTGATTATACTTAATTATACTTTTATACTTTTTAGATGGAAAGCTTAAAAACAGTACCTAACAAATTACTTGTGAGGCGAGGGCGTAATGAGTTCTACGGTCTTGGTTGAGGAAGACTTCCTAGCACTTAACTACATGTACTTAGTTGAGTGCACAACGCTCGAATTATTAACTCACTTCATGAAGGGAGATAACGCGAAAGCACTCGAGGTCCTCAAGAGGTTCAAGGATAGAGGCTACGTGATAACGTCAGATGATTTCATAATGTTGAGTGATGAAGCTAAGAGAAACGTGGGGGAACTCCGCAAGAACATGGTTAAGAGACTTGAGGGTAACGTGAACGTAGTCATGGGTGATGATAAAGAATGTTGTTCATGAAGATTGGCTAAGGCTTTTCGGGCTTAAGAGGGTTGAGTGGGGTGTGTTCCGTGGTCTTCGGGTTTAGCGGGAAATTACTGGATGTGGACTTGAGTAAGGGGGAGGTAAAGACTATCGGGTTAAGAGAGGATTGGAGTAGACTCTACGTTGGGGGTTCAGGCTACGCTACCAGACTCCTCTATGACCTGATAAGTAAGGAGACCGAGCCCTTATCACCAGATAACGTCCTCGTGATAATGACCGGGCCTTTCGTCGACACGTTCCCCATAAGTCCTAAGACAGCTTTCGTCACTAAATCCCCACTTACAGGATACTTAGGTAAGTCTATGGTCGGCGGCTCGTTCGGCGCGATGCTTAAGAGGGCAGGGTTTGACGGAATCGTCTTGAGAGGGGCTTCAAGAAAGCCTGTATACCTGGCAGTGATAGATGGTCAGGCCGAGATTAGGGACGCCTCACACCTGTGGGGTAAGGACGTTCTAGAGACTTCTAAGATAATCAAGGAAGAACTGAATAATCAGAAAGCTAAGGTAGCGGCGATAGGTCCTGCAGGGGAGAACTTAGTTAGGATTGCTGCCGTGATAACGGATGAGAGGAGAGCTGCCGGGAGAACCGGTGTCGGGGCTGTTATGGGTTCTAAGAAACTGAAGGCTATAGCCGCTTACGGTAGTAGGAAGGTTAATGTCTACGATAGGGAGAGGTTAGTGCACTTAATGAGGGAACACTTAGCCGCACCTCTCAAATCTCCTAGAGGTATTGGGTTAAGGTCTTACGGGACTTCAGGAGGCTTAATCAGTTACGCCATGGACGGCAACGTACCGATAAAGAACTGGACTAAAGGGGTTTTCGACAAGGTAGATAACATAACTGGGCAAACCCTGCAGAAAGTCTATAAGTCGAGAGGCGTTGCCTGCGGTACTGAGGTAGTGTGCTCTATTCAGTGCCATAAAGAACTCCAGGTAAGCGGGGTTAGCGAGGAGTGGGAGAAGTGTCCTGAGTTTGAGACTCTAGCTCTCATAGGAACTAACTTAATGATAGGTAACGGCGAGAGTCTCGTAAAGATAAATAGGCTCTGCGACAGGCTAGGTTTAGACACCATATCTACTGGAGGGGTCATAGCTTGGGCTATGGAAGCTTACGAGAAAGGACTTATCAGAGCTGAGGACCTAGGTTTTGAGCTTAAGTGGGGTGACGGGGAAGCCGTTCTGAGACTAGTGGAGATGATCGCGTATAGGAGAGGCCTAGGTGACGTACTAGCTGAGGGCGTTAAGAGAGCCTCGCAAAGGATTGGTCCGGAAGCTGAGAAGTTCGCTATACACGTTAAGGGTCTTGAGCTACCGGCACACCACCCGAGACGGTATCACTCTATAGGATTAGCTTACGCTACCTCAAACATCGGGGCAAGCCATCTCCAAGGCATGACCATGCTGGTAGAGAGAGGGATACTGCTACCGGAGTACGGTATCTCCGAAATACCTAAAGACATTGAGTCTAAGGTTAGGGTCACGATAATCCATCAAAACCTGTGCGCTTTCCTAGACTCAGCAGGTCTCTGCAAATTCGGTGTTTTCGGTATCGTAGACTTCAATAAGATAGCTGAGGAATATAAGGCTATAACAGGTATTGAAGCGTCTAAGGAAGACATACTGATGGCTGGTGAGAGAATATGGTATCTTGAAAGACTCTTAAACCTGAAGCTAGGTCTTAGGGTTGAGGAGGACACGCTGCCTAAGAGGTTCGTAGAAGAACCTCTTGAAGAAGGACCTATAAAAGGAGTGACCTGCCCGATAAACCAACTACTAGAGCTCTTCTACCGCTACAGGGAGTTAGACCCTCGGAACGGTTACCCAAGTGAGGAGAGGATAAGGAAGCTGGGGCTGGATATATCAGTTAGTTGAGGTTCGCGTATGCCCACTATCAAGGTAAGGGTATACCCAGATCTCGAGAATGTCGTGACCGTGGAGGTTAACACTTTAGTAGTTAAGGAAGTTCTGGAAGTCCTTAAAGATTTGCTGAGGCTTCAAGGACAGTACGCCATAGTGAAGAACGGCAGGATCTTAAGTAATGACGAATATATAAGCGACGACGATGATATAACATTGATTCAAGTAGTGGAAGGAGGTTAGGTAGTGTAAGATGCTCGTGATTAACGCGAAGGAAATAACAGACTATCTAGTACCTAAGCCTGCTGAAAGAGAGCTGAAGGTGGTCCTAGCGCCTCAATTAGGTAATTACGATAAGGCAACAATATTGTTATCTCTCATCCCGCCGGAGAGTAGTACAGGACTGCATCAACACGGCTCAGACGAGATAATGTATGTTGTGAGCGGTGAGGGTGAAGCAATAGAGATAATTGGAGGTAAGCAAACAATAACTAAGGTTAAGCCAGGCTACGTAACACAGACCACGTCCGGAATACAGCACAAGATCAGGAACACACCGGATTAACAGCCCTAAAGTTATTCTGTTATGCGTTCTCACCGTTTCTCGGTAGGTAGTGGTTCGTTTTAAGACTCCCCACCACCTACTTCCCAACGGTCTCTCCGAGCCCCCTCACCGCAGTAGCTCACCCCTGTCGCCAGAGGCTTCAAAGCCCTATGGATCTCGGAAGCCCGAAGACACCAATTAAACACAAGCTTCTGAGCATATAAATCTGAAATCATGAAGAGACGTAGTCTAGACAAACACACAACATCAACGCACCTCACAACATTAAGAAGTCTTAGACATCAATAAATACGAGCACTGTAAATGAATGTAGAGCTGAAACAGCCCATACTTAAATTTCACTCTTCAGTTTAAGATATTTGGTGTGACTCGTGAGTAAGCCGGCGCTGGAAGTTGTTGAGGAAGTCTTAGTTGAGGGCGGTAAGAGGTATAGGGTAAGGCTAGTTAACACGAACATAACGTTCAATGTCTCGGCAAACAATCCTGAAGAAGCTGTTGAGAAGGCCGCTGAGCTAGCTCTGAAGTTAGGGCTTGTCTCTCCTCAGAAAACTCAGTGATTACGGGGAACGGGTCTTCAGCCGTGGCCTACCTCGGAGCTATCCAGGAAGTTATGTTCACGCCTTCCTCGCTTGAAAGACTTATTTTCAGCGGTAGTGAGGGACCGAATTCTATAGTTGCTACGTCGAAGATCGTTAAAACAGGTAGGACCGCCTTAAGCAAGTCTACGTCGTACGTGCTGGTAGCGGTTCCCGGAGTATTAGAGGTTAGTTCGAGGAGGTGTTTACCTCTCTCGAGAACTATCCTGTATTCCCTCCCCTCACTTAAGGAAGTGAATTCCACAGCGTCTTTAGAATACTTTATGGTTAGCTCCTCACCAACCAGCTTAACATCCTTTATTATTCTCTGAAGTATTGAGGTCTCAACCCTGATTATTACCGGCAACTCTACCTGTATGGGGTCTACAGGACCTTCCAACCCGGCGATCCTTATATCGTAACTCCTCTCAACACCTGACTTACTATTTATTAACTTAGCTTTAACGACCCCGCCCCCCTCCTCATACCCTAGCTGTATGACGTCATTCCTACCAACCTTCTTAAGAACCTTACCAACCTCATCCCTCTCTAAGGTAAGATCATTAACACCGCTCACACCATACTCCGCGAAAGAACTGCTAGGAATACTTACCTCTACCAAAACACTCTTATCCGGACTCAAACCCCTTATCAAAAAACCCTCGTCAGAAACCCTGAGAGGGACGTCACTAAGAGGCTTAGTAGAACTCAACACGTACTTCCTGAAAAGCAAACCTTCTGAATACTTAATATTGAACACGCACATCACCAGCCAAAGACTCAGACCCAAAATATAATTATAACCTAGACTTAAAAACAGCGAACGCGTAGAAACCAAAAACACTGAAACCATGAGAGAATAGTGGGCCCGCGGGGACTCGAACCCCGGACCTCCGCCGCGTCAGGGCGGCGTCCTAACCAGGCTAGACGACGGGCCCTAAATAAATATTGATATAACTTTTAAAGTTTTTGTTACGTGGTGAGGTCTTGATCTCACACGCTACTCATTCCGGAAGCTATGGCTTATAAGCTTAACGTGATTATGTGGTGCGGCGGTTTGATGAGGAGCGATTCGGTTAGGGAATTGCTGGTGCGTGGCTTCAGCGACTTCAGATCCGTGCTTAGAGGTAACGTTGGGCTGTTTCGGTCTTCATAATCATTTGTAGTACTCATATTCATTGATTTCTGAGACCTCTTAACGCTATTAGATATGCTGATGCTGTGTGTCTGTCTATTCCATATCTCTTCATAGCTTCATCATGTTCTTCAGAATTTGTTGTTCCTTTTGGGTCTACATATTTAGCTTCTATGCCATATAGCGGTGCTTTCAACGCTATCATCTCGATGACAGAGCTCCTGAAGACTGAGACCTTGTAGTTGTAGTTCTCATGTTTTCTATCGCCGTCTCTAACCCATAGAAGCTTTAGCTTGCTGAAAACCTCTGGATTCTCTAAAAACAATATTTTAACGTTGTGATGATAGGCGTAGCTAAGCATTTCACGAATCTTCGCACCTATAATGCTTCTAGCGTTCCTCCTTGAAAACCCTCTAGCCACTGCCTCTGAGAACCAGAAGGTTTTGCAGTCCCGCAGGTTCCCTTTCTCATCAATTATTGCTAGGTTTAGCCTGTCTACATTTACATCTATACCGCCTATGAGACTACCTTTAGATTCTCTGTATCTTGTCATGTGATTGTAGTAGAAGTCTGTAGGTATTGTTATCTGAATTTCTCCACGAACCCATAGATTATATTTTCTAATGCCATAGCTCTTCACAGCTACTCTACCTGTGTACTTTTGTCTCTCCTCTAACATTTTGTCTAGGAGAGGCTCGTAGCTTTTTGGTATGATGGGCTCCACCACGTCTCTGTAGGTGTTTTTGTTGTAGTCTACTGTTGTTATGTGAAACTCAAGACCTGATTTGAGAGTGATGTTTCTTGCTGGATACTCTAACTCGCTCTGCTGAAACAGCAGCCAGTTAGAAAGCTCAACACTTTTTAAATCTATCCTAAATTGTCTGCATGACTCATAGATACTTCTAACAAGTGTTACAACACTGTCAGCATACCTCCTATTAGGTATGATCTCGTAGGCTATCTCTCTAAAAGTGTTCTTCCAGCCAATATCAGTAGCTGGAAGAACAGGAAAGTGTTTAACAACATTAAGCAATCTATGCGTAGCGATCTTAAATAGCCAAGCAGTAGACAAAAGCCTCTCCGCAACATCACAACAGACATTAAATGGAAACACGAGCGTTATATAGGTCATCTGGGGAATCCCCGGTAAGGTTTATAAGCTCTCAAAGCTTACATTTTAATTGGTGACTCCGGGTTTCCGAGACCCGTAGGGCTGTGAACCCTAGGCGACTAGCGGTGAGCCACTGCGGTGAGGGGGCTCGGGGAGACCGTTGAGAAGCAGATGGTGGATGAACCACCATCTACCGAGAAACGGCGGTGATAAGAGGTCTTGAGTTCAACGGGTTGAGGTTCAGCGAGTACCTAGTCAACTCTTCAGCTCTAGGTTATTTAGGGATTCCAGTAATTTTCCTGGCCGGTGACGAGAACCTAAGGACTGAAGTAGAGAGGTATACGCCCTGGGTAGTTTTCACTTCGATGAAAGAATCGTTGAGCAGGTATTCAGCTAAGAGTCCAGCGCTAAGCAAGGTCTTGAGGGATCTAGAGTCGGGAATTAAGGAAGGGTTGAGAAGATATTCCGAAGGCTTAACGAGACCTCTAACGATAGAAACCCCCGTCACCGTCAGGGTGAGCTTTCACGAGAGCGGGTTCGCCGACATCGCGGAACTCTTGCCGATCGTGAGGAGGGTTGATGGCGTGACCGTGGAGTACAGAGCGCAGAACCCTCTAGAAGCCTACAAAATACTGGAAGTCTTGATAATGGCTTCCCATGGCATAAGACTAATAACTGAGGTTCAGTTGAGGTAGGTGTTGCGAGGACTCCATATCAACAACCCCCTACGAGAGCTGGACGTGAAGGTCCTGCCATGATCAAGTCACTCATCAAATTCGTTGAGGACCCTGAATTCAACTTAGCCAAGCTCTTCCACCCTTCGTTCTTGCTACCGCTGATTTCGATATCTAGCAACGGTTTCAGAGCTGTTAAAGAACACGGATACTGCAGAGGGACTGAGTTAGTGATTGATGGAAACAAGCTCTACGCTTTAAGTGATTCGATTGAGTGTATTCAGTACTCACGATACTTGTCTGGTTCATGGTATGACGCAAGGGATTACCTAGAAGAGGTCCACGAGGACTTCAAAGACTTAGTAAGCGAGATGATTCCTTTATACACCGACGTAAGCATCGCTACATCCCCGTTAGACGACCTAGAACTCTTCACGTCCATAATCCTCTCACGTAATACCGACTACCACAGGAACACTGTGAGATGGGTTAAGAAAATCCTTGAGTCCTTCCTCTCAATAGAATCATTGATCAACGCTGAACCGCTCTCCCTAGCTACTGGAATCAGCGGCAGCTACCAGGTACTTGAGTTGCCGAAGACCTTGCGTTGCTATTTAAGGATAAGGAATTCCTTGAGTGGGTCTCCGGAGAGTTCGCGAGCCCTCCTAACGTGCCCTGGCGTAGGTCCTAAGACTTTATATGCTTACATGCTCTTCGTGAAGCTAAACCCCAGCTACGCCCCGATAGACACCAACATGTTAAAATTCCTTAATAGGTTGAAGGGTTTAAGAGAGGTCGCCAAAAAGCTAACACCTCCAGCCAAAAACTATTGTCTTAGGTATGTCTGCGACGAGTGCCCGGTGAGGAAGACGTGCGTTGAAGCGTTCTTAAGAAGTAGGCTGGGACGTTTAAGCGGTTGGTTCCAGACCGTTGTTTTCCTACATAGCAAGACCTTCTGCTTGAGTAGAGGGTGTGGTAAGTGCCCGTTGTCTAGGGAGTGTTTGATTGGTATGAGAGCTTAATAGCGTGCTTAACAGAATTATGTAAAGGGTTAGGTAGTTGAGTAGCGACATAACTTACTGTGAGATGTGCGGCAAGCCTATGAGGAAGAGGGAAGCTAAGGTAGTCTACGTTGAGGGAACTAGGCTAGTCCTGTGTTCTTCTTGTTATTCCAAGGTTTCTAAGAGGGCTGTGAGCGCTGAGTTGAGGGAGTCCGCACAGAAGAATGAGTTAGCTCGCCCAAGCCCGGGCAAACCCGGCTTAACCACGCAAAAAGCTATCAAGACGTCCCTGAAAACCGGTAAGGCGGTAGACGAGTACGAGGTGGTTCCGGATTATCATGAGAGGGTAAGAAAAGCTAGGGAGAAGCTGGGGTGGTCGCAGAAAGTACTCGCTAACGCCGTTAAGGAGAGCGAGAACGTCATTAAGAGGATAGAGGCAGGGCGTCTCGTACCCTCAATAGACTTAGCTCGCAAGCTAGAGAATGTGCTTAAGATACAGCTACTAGAACCCGTAGTTGACACAGAAGTTAGTACTTCGAAGAACTTAGGTAAGGGTAGTACGGGGCTCACGATAGGTGACGTAATGGTTTTAAGAAAAGAGGAGAAGAAATAATTGATGAGCTCGAAGACTATACTGGTGAGTAAGGAAAGAGACTTGAGTGAGGCACTCTCCCTAGCCGACACCATACATCTAAACGTGATCAAGAAGCTCATACTACGAAACGACTATAGACCTGACAGGAACTACTTCCTCAACATGAGGTTACTGAACGAGGTTAAGGAATTCCTCGAATCCCTCAACTCAGGCAAGACAACGGTAGACTCTATCTATATTTACGAGGTCCTACACCCACGCCAAGTAGTTAACCTAGTGAAAGAGTTGAAAGTAAGCGTCAGAGACAAGATATTGATGGTTCTCGAGATATTCGCTAACCACGCAGGATCTAAGGAAGCTAAGCTGCAGATAGAGATGGCTGAAATAACTTATCAGCTCCCCATCATTAAGGAATGGATACGGAAAGCTAAGCTTGGCGAGCTACCGGGCTTCATGGGTCCGGGAGAGTACGCTACGGAGACGTACTACAACCACATGAGGAGGAGACTCACGAGGATAAGGAGAGACCTGAACGAGCTGAGGGTTAGGAGGAGGAGGGAGAGGGAGTTTAGGGTTTCTAAGGGATTCCCCCACGTAGCGATCTCAGGCTACGCTAACGCGGGGAAGACGACTTTATTTAACTCCTTAACTAAGCTAAGTAAGCCCACAGGCCCCGAGATGTTCACGACCATCTCCCCTAAGGCAGCGCTAGCTCCGATAGATTGCTCGGAAGTAGTGTTCGTCGATACCGTGGGATTCATAAGAGACTTACCCCCGGAAGTCATAGAAGCTTTCTACGCTACGCTGGAGGAGATCTCACTATCTGATTTATCTGTTTTAGTCTTAGATTCCTCTGAACCCTTAAGCGTTATCGAGTCGAAGTTGAGGGCTTCCTTAAACATATTATCTAAGATAGGGTACTTCGGCAAACCACTCGTCGTGGCTCTAAACAAGATAGATTTAAGTAATGACCTAGAAGATGTGGAGGAGCTAGTAAAGAAATACATGTCCTCCAACTACTTATGGAGTTGGCGTTTAGTGAGGGTTTCCGCTCTAAGAGGAGATGGCTTGACAGAGCTTAAGAAGACCTTGTGCGAGCTCCTACCACCTAAAAGCGCTGAAAACGTGAAGACTAGGGCGAAGATAGATTTTAAAGCACCTCTCTGATACGGAAAGCGTAAAAGTATTTAAGCACTTATCACCAAAACATTTAGGATCATAGATGGTCGGGTGTGACTGATGGCTAGGAGGAAGTGGAGTGCTCCGCGCAGGGGTTCTTTAGGCGTTAGGCCTAGGAAGAGAGCCGCTGAGTTCGTGCCTTCCGTGAGGTCGTGGCCTGAGGTATCGTTAGAGAGTCCTAGACCCCTCGCTTTCTTAGGTTATAAGGTCGGCATGACTCACGTAATATTAGTTGATGATCGTCCTGGGAGACCGACTTACGGGCAGGAAATCTTCGTTCCTGTAACAGTTATCGAGACTCCCCCGATGATACCCCTAGCTGCCAGGTTTTATGAAGCCACCGTATCAGGCCTTAAGACCTTGACTGAGGTCTGGACAAGACCTCCTGAGGAGTTAGAGATTCACAGGAGGATCAAGACTCTCTCAGTTTCTACGGACGCGCTCGAGGAAACTATTAAGAAACTCGACGGAATGAAAGACAGCATCGCTAGGGTATCCCTCATAATGGCCTCACAACCTAAGCTAACCGGAGGTCTCAGTAAGAAAGTCCCTGACGTAATTGAGGTTAGGCTTGGCGGCGGGGATGTGGGAGCTCAGGTAGAGTACGCTGTAGGGGTTCTCGGCAAGCCCCTGAGAATTTTCGACGTCTTCAGCGCCGGGCAATTCGTGGACGTTATAGGGGTTACTAAGGGTAAGGGCTTTCAAGGAGTGATAAAGAGGTTTGGGGTTAGGGAATTACCTAAGTGGCATAAGCATAGGAAGGGTCATAGGAGGATAGGTGCTAGGAGCCCTGCGTTCGGCGCTATAAGCCCGGTCCCGCAACCAGGTCAGATGGGGTTCCATAGGAGGACCGAGTACAATAAGAGGATACTCATCATGGGTGATGACGGGAGTAAGATAACCCCCGTGAGCAGCTTCCCGCACTACGGTCAGGTAAGGACCGATTACGTAGTCCTCGCAGGTTCTGTGCAGGGAACCCCTAAGAGACCGCTAGTCCTTAGATGGCCTATCAGACCCCCGAGCTGGGCGCCGGACAAAGCTCCTAAGATTGTTTATATAAGTCTTGAAAGCAAGATTTGAGTCAAGGTGTTGAGCGATGGCTGAGAAGCTACTCATTAGCGAGAAAATCGTTGAGAAGAGAGTTCCAGTGTATGACGCAACCGGTAACGTGGTCGGTGATGTTGTACTCCCAAGCGTTTTTTCCTTTCCTGTGAGGAAGGACTTGATTAGGAGAGCTTTCTTATCCTCCTTTACTGCTAGACTACAACCTAAGGGGAGGGACCCCTTAGCCGGTAAGAGAAGAGTTGGTGAGTCGTGGGGTATAGGGCATAGCGTTGCCAGAGTACCTAGACTCGATAACGGCCGCGCTGTCTTCGCCCCTATGACTAGGGGCGGCAGATTAGCTCACCCGCCGAAAGTAGATAAAGTTATTGTGGAGGAGATTAACCAGAAGGAGAGGGTCAGAGCTATCGCTTCAGCCATAGCCGCGACCAGCCACCCAGAATTAGTTAGGTTGAGGGGGCATACATTCGAGAAGGAGGTCCTGCCAGTCGTAGTTGAGGATCAGGCTCTAAACGTTGCTAGGACTAGCGACGCCAGGAAGCTACTCAAGAATTTAGGGGTTTTCACGGATGTTGAGAGGGTGCGTGAGAAGACCAGGATCAGGGCTGGTAAGGGGAAGATGAGGGGTAGGAGGTACGTGGAGCCTAAGTCCCTCTTAATCGTAGTACATGATGAGAAGCTCGACTCTTATAAAGCTTTCAGAAACTTGCCCGGGGTGGACGTAGTTCCCGTTAGTATGTTAAGCGTCATACACCTAGCTCCGGGAGGTGTTCCCGGCAGGCTAACCATATACACTAAGTCCGCTCTAGAAATGCTTGGGAAGAGGTTTGAGGTGATGGGTATTTGAAGGATCCCGCGTCCATAATTAAGAGATCTTTAGCTACTGAGAAGTCTCTATCATTAATAGAGAAGAACAACACACTGGTTTTCATAGTCGACTTAAGAGCTAGTAAGAGTGATATAAGGGAGGCTGTAGAGAAGCTCTTCAACGTTAAGGTAGAGAAGGTGAACACGTTGATAACTATGAAGGGGGAGAAGAAAGCTTACGTTAAGCTTAAGCCGGAGTATAAGGCTAGTGAAATCGCGACTAGGTTAGGTCTTATTTAGTTAGGTGGTGCCAGGTGGGTAAGAAGACGCTTCAGCAGAGAGCGGGGCGCGGCGGACAAAACTTCAGGAGTCCTTCACACACCAGAGTTGCTGAGAGTAAGTATCCCCCACCCACTGATAGCACGTATAGGGGGGTGGTTGCTGAACTACTGCACGACCCTGGCAGGTGGGTCCCCCTAGCTAGGATAGTTCTAGAGAATGGTAACGAGTATTACATACCGGCGTCTGAGGGTATGTACGTAGGGCAGGAAGTCTTCATAGGTCCTGAAGCACCCGTAAGCGTGGGATGCACCCTCCCGCTAGGCAAGATACCTGAGGGCACTAAGATCTACAACATAGAGTTAAGACCTGGTGACGGCGGTAAGCTGGCTCGGCAAGCTGGGAGTTACGCTATAGTTCTCGGCAGATCTGATAAGTACACGATAGTTCTCCTACCTAGTAAGAGGCAGAAGAGTATTTTGAGCACCGCTAGAGCTACTATAGGGGTTCCTGCAGGTGCTGGGAGGCCTGAGAAACCGTTACTCAAGGCTGGCGCCGCCTACCATAAGTGGAAGGTGAAAGCTCATAAATGGCCTAGGGTTAGGGGAGTAGCCATGAACGCTGTCAGCCACAAGTTCGGCGGCGGGCATCACCAAAGAAAGTCACACCCGTCCACAGTATCCAGAAACGCGCCGCCGGGTAGGAAGGTAGGGCACATAGCCGCTAGGAGGACAGGTCTTAGGAAGAGGTAGGCTAGCTTTCTTTGATAATCACGTCCGGCAAATGAAGCGGACCCACCCTCATTTATTTTTCGTTCGCGGATTTATTCACGCAATACTTGCGGAGGACTTCCTTTATTACGTCTGTTGTCGACATTAAGTGACCCCCCACTCTCTCACCCAATCTTTCCACGGTCAGGTTCAGACCTAGTCTCTCACTATTTCGTATTAGGGTATGCTCGTCTATGGGTTGGTCAGGACCTAACAATATGATGTCCGGTCTTACCTTAATCACGGGCTTCATGAAGTCTTCCTCGTCACCCAGTATCGCCTCGTACACGTACTTGAGTGAGGAAACCAGGGTGAGTCTCGATCTCTCGTCTAGCACGGGCTCCCTCCCCTTTATCCTCTTTACTACAGAGTCTCTAGCCACCACCGCGTACACTAAGCCTTTCTCATGAGCTTTCTTCACGTAATGTATGTGTCCTGGATGCAGCAAGTCGAAGGTTCCTCCCACAAGGACCTTCCTAGGTTTCTCTCTCACCCACTCGAATTCGACACTACCCGTCAACCTTAAAGCGTCTAGTAATCCCTCGCTGTAAGCCACGCACGATAGCGACGTCACGTAATCGCCGAGACTAAAGTAGTGCTTAGCGTCACTTAAGTAGAGGGCCGCAAGCCTTATCACCTCGCTCACCTCCCTACCACTACTCACCACTCTCAAAGTCTTCAATGCTTTCTCAACCATGTCTATGTACGTTCTAAGCCTTACTTGCGTGCTCTCTGAAGTCATCGTACAGCCCCGAAAAATAAACTTCGCGTGCAACATATTATAAATATCTTAACCCTACTCCACCGTCTTGGTCGCGGACGCGAGATCTAATATTTTAAGGTGTTCAATAATACTTGGTGGTTTAAGTGGTTACTGAGTTGCTGTTCCAGAAAGACAGCTATTTAAGGAGGTTTGAAGCAGTTGTGGTAGGGTTGACTAGTGACGGCGTAATCTTAGATAAGACCGCTTTCCACCCCACTTCCGGAGGGGTAGCTAACGATACTGGCTGGCTATACTCTGGTGAGAGGAGGTATGAGGTCAGGGACGTAATAATCGATAAGAGTTCAGGCGAGGTCATTCACGTACTCGACAGCCTTGAAGGTTTGAAACCCGGCTCCTCAGTCATAGGCGAGTTAAACTGGGAGAGGAGGTATAGGCTCATGAGGCTGCACACAGCTGCACACATACTTTCCGCGGTTATGTACTCTAAGTACAGCTCCCTAGTCACTGGAGGTAGTGTCGAGCCGGATAAAGCTAAGGAAGACTATGACATACAAGGAGATGAGAAAGAGGTTTTCAGTAAGGCTGCGGAGGAGGTCAACGAGATAATAAAGAGGGGTATAGAAGTAAAGATTTACTGGCTCAATAGAGAGGAAGCCATGAAAATACCTGGTATAGTGAAACTGGCTGCTAGGATGCCGCCAAACATAGAGACCTTAAGGATAGTGGAGATACCGGGGGTCGACATACAGGCTGACGGAGGACCCCACGTCAAGAACACGATCGAGATAGGTAAGTTCGTTCTCTTAAAAACGGAGAACAGAGGTAAGAAAAGAAAGAGGATATACTACACGGTAGAACCTTAATTAATAAACTCAAAACACCTACAGACCCCTCAAACAATCACGCCAGGTTAGTTAATTCTAGGAGCCTCAAAGACTTGCTTACGAGTCTATCCGTTTGAAAAATTAAGAGAATGTTGCGGTTTTTTAATGGAAAGATTTAAATATCCCTATACTTATATATTATTTGGTGAACAAAAATGCCAGGTTTAATACCCTTGATCGGCGAGCCCTTCCCGAGACTCGAGGTAGTCACTAACTACGGTAAGAAGACTTTACCAGACGACTATAAGGGTAAGTGGTTCATTCTCTTTAGCCACCCCGCAGATTTCACACCGGTATGCACTACCGAGTTCGTGGCTTTCGCTATCAGGTACGAAGACTTCAAGAAACTCAACACCGAGCTCATAGGATTGAGTGTGGACAGTAACTATAGCCATATTAAGTGGGTTGAGTGGATAAAAGAGAAACTAGGTTACGAGATACCGTTCCCCATAATAGCGGATCCCAGGGGTCAGGTAGCTGAGAAGCTCGGATTACTTCACGCTGAATCAACAACGGCTACCGTCAGAGCTGTATTCGTGGTGGATCCTGAAGGTATTATAAGAGTAATATTATACTATCCTCTAGAGCTAGGCAGGAATATCGACGAGATACTCAGGATACTGAAAGCGCTGCAAGTACATGAAGAACACGGCGTAGCCATACCCGCCAACTGGCCTAACAACGAGTTAATAGGTGAGAGAGCTATTATACCGCCCCCGTCAACCATGGATGAAGCTTCTGAGAGACTGAGGAAGTACACGTGCTTTGACTGGTGGTTCTGCCATAAGGAAGTTCCATCAAAGGATGCGGCTGAGGCAAGAGCCTACCTAAAGAGAGTGGCTGAAGCTCGTAAGTAGTTCGTGTACCTCAAACATAGAAAACATTTTATTTTTATTTGAGGAAAGCCCCCACTAACGCTTAGGTTTTAAGGATTTCCTAACTATATTATAGGGGTTCACATGAAAACAGTTGAGGTTAGGGAGGTTCTGAAAGACTTAATAGTCTTAAGAGCTGTTGACAGAGACATAAAGTATTTTGAATCACTTTGGGAGATACCTGAGGGCGTTACCTACAACTCATACGTCTTAAGAACTAGTGAGGGGTCAATCCTCTTCGATACCGTGAAACACGGTTTCTCGGAAGAATACGTTGACGCTCTTAGGAGAGTCACTGATTTAAGGGATATTAAGTACGTGGTTATCCAGCACATGGAACCCGATCACAGCAGCTCTCTGAAAGCATTAAGTAACTTAAGCGATTTTAGAGCTGAAGTCTTAGGACACCCGCTAACAGCTAAGCTGATAAAATCCCTTCTAGGCATAGACGTTAAGTTCAGGCCTGTGAGGGACGGCGAGGTATTAAGGCTAGATGACATAACGTTGAAGTTCCTGCATACACCTTGGTTACATTGGCCGGAGACTATCTTCACCCACATAGAAGAACTCAGTGCTTTAATGACTTGCGACGCTTTCGGCGCCTACTCCGTACCTCCATACTCGATAAGCGATTTAACCCTTCTGAGGACAGACTACGTCAAATACATGAGGAAATACTTCGTCAACATAATAGGGCATTACAGAGATAATGTCGTTAAAGCTTTAGATAAGCTCTCCACACTTAACTTAAAGATCGAGTTAATAGCTCCATCCCACGGCGCCGTCTTATCAGGAGCTGACGTCATTAAGGAAGTGCTTAACCTCTACCGTTCATGGGCTGAGGCCGTGCCGAAAGATAAGAAGGTAGTCATCCTCTACACGTCTATGTACGGCTACAACGAAGAAATAATTAGAAAACTCTTGAGCGCTGTAAGCAAAGATAACGTGGACGTTAAAGTATTCAGGTTCACGTCGTATCATAGAGACAACGTCTCGGACTTCCTAGGGGAAGTAATTGACGCTAAGGTAATCGTCATAGCTACTTCAACATACGATAACTCCGTTTTCCCCATAACTAAATACTTGCTGGAGGTATTGCTGAGTAAATCAAACGCTGAGAAACCCGTATACCTCATAACTACGTACGGCTGGAACGACGCGGCATCAAGAGAGTTGAAGAATATCCTAATGAAGTCTAAATTCAAGCTCTCCAGGGAGTTATCTGTTAATAGCTTGCTCACGGAAGCAGACCTTCAAAAACTAAACGATATTAGTAAGGAGATCCTGACGTATTTAGATATTTCTTGACAATGCTTCACTACCAAGTTGTTAGAATATAGTGAGTCGAGCACGATCAGAGTATTTATAACTTACTTTATTGAGAAAATAGCTAACGTTTTTTAGGTATTGAATTTGAAATAATAAATTTACTCGACTTTAATTTCTTTCCTAGCTTCCCATAAGCCGTGTAGGTTGCAATACTCTACAGCGTATATGACTCCGCTCTTCTTCAGCTTCACCTTAAATCTTACTTCCGGCTCACTATAAACAGGTTCTAGTTCCGTGGTCGCTAATCTTATCGGGTTAAACGACCTACCTTCCTCGTAGAAGTAGAGCTCTATTCTCCTGATAGAGTGCTCCACGGTGTTTGGATGAGGTCCTACGAAAACCTTAACTTCGAATGCTTCGTTAGCTTTCACGGTATCAGGCGCCTCTATCTTCGGGGTATGCGTCTCAACCTTCGTTATCGCTTCGCCAGGAGCTCTTTCCTGACTATATATTAACTCACTAAAGCTCTTCATTTAAGACTCACCGTTAACAAATCGTTCTTGAGGTTAATAAAGATTAACACACTTAACCAAACATGACGTTATATTAATTGATCTGCTTGAATATTTTCATGCATGACTTTAAATCGATCAATCAATTAAAGCAATTCTTTAAAGGGAGGACTGACTACTTAAATCTTTCCTCTCTCCAAACGTTCCCTCTGCTGTGGTAACCTAGGGCCTCCCAATACCCGTCCTTATACTCTTTAGTGAATATGATTTCAGCCACCCATTTAGCGCTTTTCCAGCCGTAGAGATGCGGTATGAAAATCCTGGCTGGGAAACCCTGCTCAAGACTTAGGGGTCTCCCATTAATTCTTAACGCAAGGATCCCCCTCTCATCAAGGAAATCCTCGTACGGTATCACCGTGGTGTATTTATCTAAGCTCCTAACGTAAACCCATTCAACACCTTTCAAGGGCTGTGCCTCCATTACGAGCTTACGTAACGAGACACCCTCCCAAACAACACCCCTCACAGACCATCCAGTAACGCAGTGAAAGTCTGAGACGTAAGACGTATCAACGATCTTCAGTAAGTCTTCGTAAGCGTATGTTAGAGGCTTGCTCACATCACCTAATACCCTGAGTCTCCAAGAATTGATATCTACCTCCGGCTGACCGAGGATCCTATAGATTATGAAGTTCGGAACAGCCCTCTGCCCGGGAGGTAAGGAATCAGGACCTCTCAAAAACAATCCCCGAACTAATAGTGCATAAAGACTTAATTAATTTATTGCAGTAAGCCACAAACCTGCAAGTACCAACGTAATCTCCCCCGTGAAAAACCTTGTAAGAGTATAAAATATAATCAGAACCTATGACCTCATTATCGCTAAACACCACCTTAAGATCCCCAACGCCTAGAGTTCTACTCATGAACTCGCTAATTAGGGAAGCGTGCTCGTGTAAATCCTCAATAAAGAAGATATCCTTAGGTTCATGACTACATAGGAAAACAAACTTAATTCCCTTAGGAGCGAGTGCTTCAGGACTGGACAGCCAGCACTCCACGAATTATCCCACCTCATTATAGGATAATGAAGTTAAATAAGGGGTTGTTTGGTAGCCGGGCGGGGATTCGAACCCCGGTCACGGGGGTTCTTCCCACGTGGTCCAAAGCCCCGCATCCTTGGCCGCTAGACGACCCGGCTCCACGATTTTCTTATTGTAACACGGCTTAAATGTTTTTCCACGTGAGTTTCTTCGCGATTACGTAGAGCGTTATAGCGAGTGCTGCTTGAGGAGGTGTGGAGGGGTCGAGCTCGCCTACCATTACGTGATCTCCTAAACTAAGCTCTGTTTTAGAGGGCGGTGTGTCACCGCCGTTAACTACTAGAGCTACCTTACCTCTCAAGCCGCTCGCTACCTCCTCTATATCCTTAGAAACCTCCGTCTTAGCCAACACTAAGACCTTATCAGGTTTTAACAAATCGATGACGTCCTGAGGAGTTGGTAGGATAAGCAACGGCTTACCTAACCTAAACAAGTACCTACCAACCTCGGGAATTCCTGTCTGAGCCGCCATACCGGAAACTCTGGTGAAGACTAAGCTGCTTCTTAAATTAGTTAAACCATAAACTAACTTAGCGAAATCAATTAATCTCTGAGGGGACGAGACGTTATTGACTACCACCACCAATTCTAGACTGCCTTCAACACCTCCAGTAACCCCTACACCCTCACGATCTCGACCCATCACTCCCACCCTTCACACGCTTTAAAATCGCTCGATACCAGGTCTCACAAAATATCTTGCGATCATGTTTTAATAAAACAGTTGATTTCCTCAAGCATCTAAACGCTTAAGCAATTCGAGAGCTATCGCCTTAGCTAGCGGTGGCGGGACCGCCTCACCCACTTGATTATATTGCTGATCCCTCCCCCCTAAAAACGCGTGGTTATCGGGGAATCCCATCAACCTAGCTTGCTCCCTCACGGTCAACAACCTGTTCTCGAAGGGGTGTATGAATCTTGAGGAACCTAAAACCGTCGGCGCGACTCTGTAAGGATGTAGCTTTATTAGGTTAGGTAGTAAACGCCCCTCAGCACCTTCATACGTGACCGCCGAACCACCCCATTTAAGCCTAAGAGCTTTCTTAAGCTTAGACTTACTAAGACTGGGTGGCGGTTCATGATTAGGTATCTGAGGGTCTGCCGAAGGTTCAGGCAGGCCTGAGAGCGCTTCCGCCACAGTGACTGACTTACTCACCCTAGGCGGGTTTATGATGATGTTGGAAGCGAATACCCTGAGTCTTCTTGAAGGGGTTCCGTAATCCTCCGCTCTAAGAAGATTGAAGTAAACTTCATAACCAGCCCTACCGAATTCTTCCTTGAGCGCCGAACCCAAATCCCCGTCTAGTATCGCGGGCACGTTCTCCATCACGAAGTAGCTTGGTTCCAAGCATTCAAGAATCCTTATGAATTCCAGAACTAACCTACCCATGTCGTCCTTATACAGCCTGTCCAAGGGATCCTTCATCCTCCTAGGGTTAGAGCCTGTGAAGGGTTCGCAGGGTGGGGAACCTATCAGCACGTCTACCTTCAAGTTATTGATGAGGTTACGTAGTCTCCAACACTCAAGCCCGCGCACGTCCTCCGATATAACTAGTGATCTAGGGAAGTTAGACACGTAAGTCTTGACGGAAGCTTCATCAATATCTACGGCTAAGACAGGCTCAAAACCTGCTTCGTAAAACCCCCTTGCAAACCCTCCCCCGCCAGCGAATAAATCAACTAGTGAGTTCCTTCTCCTCATTAGATATTTCCTCTTCGAGTTTAGCGATCATGCCCTTCAGGAATTCCTTCGCCGCCGTATTGTCTTCCGGTCTTAAATCAGCCCCGCATTTAGGGCACTTGAAATCGTTCTCGTAAGCTTCGTCGAAGGTTAGCCTAACGCCGTCAACGTCGCACACGAAGAACGTATTATTGGATTCGAAGCTTAGCCTAGCTTTAAGCTTATTTAAGACTTCCTTCTTCCTCTGAAGGAGTACTTGATTGAGTCTACCCCCATCTATAAACCAGGTATAGATAAACCTCCCGTCCTCAGGGCTTTGCCTCCTCTTATAAGCGACGATGCCCAGCGAGTGCAACTCGTATAAAGCCCTCCTAACCTCCTGCTCGTTAATACCTGTTTCTGAAACAATCTCTGAATCCGTCAATTCCTTATTATGCTTGACTAAGGTCTCGAAAACAGCCTTGCCTGAATCCCCTACGTATTCCTCGATAAACTTAGATAACTCGTCTAACTTCCTGAGCTTACTCAACCCTAACCACCTTCTTCCCCTTAACCGACGGCTCTATATAATACTTCGCATCAGAGAAAATAAGGTGTAGTTCCCTACCCTCAAAAAGCCTATCCAAGAAAATCGCTAAGGCAGCAACCTCCGAGTGTGGTTGGTGACCTATAGCGACGTTGAAGTCCGCTAACTCGTAGAAAATCCTCGGAACCTTAGAAGCACCAACTATCACCAGCAAGTCCTTAGAGGACGATTTTATGGTGTTGATTACGTCATCCAAGTGCAAGCCGTACATCGTGAGATGCACCACGGAGCCGCCGAGACTCTTCCACTTATTAACGAACTCAACGCTAGAAACACCTGAAACATACTCGAAGCCGCCGCAACCCCACCTCTCACAAACCTTTCTCAAGCTCTCCGAAACACTCCTGTCTTCTACGTCACCTAACACAAAGCATGAAGCGCCGAAAGCTCTTGCAGTAAGAGCTACGTGAGTGGTAACCCTCTTATCTCTTTCAGGCCTATGACCTATCCTCAAAACACAAACCTTGATCCCCCTATCAATCAAGGGGCATCACCTCATGCAGGACCTCCACCACACATAAATCTTCCCATCACAAGTTTTAGATATTGAGGGTGTATGCATAGTAAACGACGGGCCCGCCGCCTCACGAGCTTGTGGGCAAGCGCTTAGCAGGTCAATCCCTCCAGTACTTCCTAGTCCTCACGTAATTCTTCTCGAGCTCGTAGAGCGATAAGTAGAATTCTTCCTCACTACCGGAACTTAAGGCTTTTACGGCATTATGAGGGCCCACACCCCTCGCGGCTAGAGCGATGATTGCTTTCTTACCGTAAGTTAACACGAGTCTCGCGGACGCTACTAACTCATCATACTTTCTTTTCTCCTCCTCACTAACCAGGAACTCATACCTAGCACCGTACTTGATGACCCTCCTCACCAAATTGCTTAAGTCCTCGTTACCGAAGTAAACACCTACCACGGAATAACCACACCTACCGCAACTCACTCTCTCCGGTAAATTCTTAATTACATCACGCCAGCTCTCACCGCAGTTGAGGCAGTAAAGCTTCACTTCCTTCTCTAACAACCTCTTCTTAAGCAACTCAACTACCACGTTCTTAGGGAGCTTCTCAACCTCAACCCTGCCATAACCACCGGCTACTTTAAGCCCCTCCAAAGCTATCGGGGATAACTCGTTGACTATCATAACCTTCTTAGTTAAGCGACCTAGCTTAACGTCGCTGAAGAAACTCTTGAGAACGTCTAGGTCAACGTAACGTGTTAAGATCTCGTTAAGCACTTCTTTCTTAACAACATCGTGACTCACGTACTTGCTAATAAGCGTCCTAACGACTTGGAGGGGGGCTTCCTCAGGCATGATACCAAGTCTTACGAGAACCCTCCTAGCCACGTACTCAGCCAGGCTCGACTTAAGCAACGACTCACTCAAGTATTCGAGTACTCTGTCATCAAGCAATAAGCTCTCCACGAGCGCCGCCACGCGAGACTCACTAACATCCTCCGGGAGTAATACGTAGACCCTGTAAGGATCGTGCTTTGTGACGGGTTTCACGCCAAGTAACTTACTTAGGTAATATGAGGTCACGTGAGCAAGACCTAAATTACCTCTGCTACCCAGGCAGGAATGAATAACTACTAAGACATTATTGCCTCGACTAACCTCAACAAGAACATCCTTCTCGGTAGGTAGCGGGTAGCCCTTACTCACGTGCTCCCTGAGCACCCTGCCCAGATAATCTAAAACACCGGCGTGTTCAGCAAACCTCAGGTAATTACTCACGTTACCTCCTGAAACCAGCATCCGCCTGAGAGCACAGACCTCCCTAGCTACCTTAAAATCTACTGGTATGTTCTCGCCGGACCAAGTAGGGATTAACGCACTCTCATCCCCGCTTAACTCCACTAATATCTTCTTAGCCTCCTCATCCACGCCGAGAATCCTCCAAACCCTACCCGATAAGACCACGTCAGCGTTTTCCTCTGCAGACAACATCACGAATTCCTCGTCTAACCTCCCTATATGACCGCCCGTCACCACGTCCACCACGTCGTATTGCGAAGACTCAACAATCATTGTTGTTTTCAAGTAGTAAATCCTGCCCTTACTGGTCGCTACGTAGGAGCCTTCAGGCAACCTCCTCAAATACCTCAACTCAATTAGTAAGTCTATTACCTTCTGGAGGTCTTCCTCAGTTAATTCCGCGTAGGGGTAACTCTTCCTCAAAATCTTTAACGCCTCGCCCGTGGTGAAGCTCCCTTCAAGACCTAGACCTACCAGTAAGTGAGCTAAGACGTCGAGAGACTCTTTAAAAGTATTCGGTTTTTCTAAGTCGTAACTAGAAGTCCTCCTAGCGATAACTAAAGACTCCGCTACGTCATCTAAGTTCCCGCTAGCTACCACGTACCCTACAGCCCTCAACCACGCCTTATGAGACGACCTACCGACCCTCTGAAGCAGCTTCACCGCCTGCCTAGGGGACGACACCTGAATAACTGCATCCACGTACCCCACGTCAATACCTAGTTCTAAGCTAGAGGTAGAAACCACCGCCTTCAGCAAGCCTTCCTTAAGCTTCCTCTCCACCTCCTCCCTAATCTTCTTTGAGAGAGACCCGTGATGCACCTCAACAGAGAGTCCACGCTTATTAAGCACGTTCCCGAGCCACTCAGCCTCATCCCTAGTATTAGTGAATATTATGACACTCCTAAACCTAGTTAGAAGCCGCGCGACCTCCTCGACTAAGGAGTTCCTAGACCCACCACTGGGAAGATCTTGCTGAGCTACAACCACCTTAATCTCTGATTCCCTAGACATAGGTACCGAAACATCTACTACTAGCCTGCCCGGAGCTAAGATGTTCTTAACCTTATTTAAATCACCCACACTAGCTGAGAGAGCTACGCGTTGATACCTCCCTGCAATCCTCTCAAGCCTCTCTAAATCAACAAGTAGGTGAACCCCTCTCTTACTACTAATCAACTCGTGAAACTCGTCTATCACCACCCACCTAACGTTCCTTAAATACTTCCTCAAACCCTCGTTAACTAAAACATAGGCCAGAGTCTCTGGAGTTGTTATCAGGATGTGAGGGGGTGAGACACTCATTAACTTCCTAGCGGTACTCGGCGTGTCACCGTGTCTGACAGCTACTTTAAACCCTAGCATCCCGCTCAAATCACTCAACCTACGCAACATATCTCTGTTAAGAGCCCTTAGAGGAGTCACGTAAATGACCGCTATAGGCAAGACCTCACTCCTTCTCTCACACATCATGCTGAGTATCGGCAACATCGCGGCCTCAGTCTTACCGCTACCTGTCGGCGCCACTATCAGTACGTGCTGACCCGACAAAACCGCTGGAATAGCTTTTTCTTGAATAGGGGTTAGCCTCACTATACCTACTCTCCTAGCTATGTCAGCGACCTCAGCACTCAGCGACTTCATCGCACTTTCGGACATCCTAGCTCACTAGTCCTAATATACATAAGGACTACTCCATAGATAAGCAATAGAGACCTCGTATCAATCTTTATAAATATTCACAAGTAACTCTTCTAAGGTGTTAGAATGTCAGAAGAGGGAAAAGAGAGGGAGGAGGAAGAGGAGACGGAGGAAGAGAGTTTCGAGAAAATACTGAGCTTAGAGACTGCTGCCGAGGAAGAAGTTAGTTTAAGCAGTGAGGAAGTAGAGGTGCCTAAAGTCTCGTTCAGCATAAGCTCTCTAGAGACTATGCTGAGCATCGAGGAATTACTTCTTGAAGCGCTTAAGAACCCGGATACTGTGAGCCAGGTAGTAGAGAATATAAGGAAGTTGAGAGAGTCTTTCTCGTTAAGGCAGAAGAAAACAGTGCAGAAAGCGAAATCAGTTAAGAAACCTAAGAAAAAGAAAATGACTAAGGGCAAGAGTAAAAAGGTTGAGTAACTCCTGCATTAGCTGAGTCTTCTAGTTGATGATCGCGGGTATTCACTAACTCACCAACCTTAGTATGGATTCCTCGTTCACTCTCTTATCAAACACTATCGACACTATTTTCTGGTTCTTCTCCACTCTTAACCTGATCTTATCTATTATCACTCTCCCTAAGAGGAGGTCTCTCTCATTTTTACGCGGTGTTATGTATTCCTTAAACTTTTTTCTCAGCGTATCGTAGTAAGCATCGAAATTGTTTAAAATCCTTAAAGCGTCCTCTACGTCCTCAGTCAAGCCTAACTCCCTAACCACCCTCTCTAAGAAAGCGTAAACCTCTGCAAGAGTCCCCTCAACTACTAGATACCCTAACTCCCTAAACACCTTAATTACTAACCCACACC
>JAJHQR010000072.1 GCA_020833255.1 Desulfurococcaceae archaeon
GTGAGAGGATAGACCACGAATATCTTGAGTCTAGGGCTGTGGAGGAGGGAGTGTACGATTACCTGAGGGCGTTGCAGGACATGCTGAAACGCTAGGAGCGTCACGCAATGGCTGAAGCTTCAAGGAATTTTTAATAGGGTCTTTGATTAAAGTTATTGGGTGAGGGGCCGTAGTTTAGCTTGGTAGAATGCGGGGTTCGGGTCCCCGTGGTCCGGGGTTCAAATCCCCGCGGCCCCACTAAGTGTTTTCTCTCGCTCACCTCACCTCTTATGCGCTAGCCCTACGAGGTCCTCGATCCTCTCATACCCTAACTCAGCGACCCACTCTCTCAGACCCTCAAGTATTGAGTTAACTACCTCCCTAGGTTTTGCGGTTAGTGCCGAGCCTACCTGAAGTGCTTTAGCTCCGGCGAGTATTAGCTCAGCAGCCGATACCCAGTCCGTCACCCCGCCAACCCCGACTATCTCCGGCTCGTACTCTCTGTAGACGTCGTAGACTACCTTGACAGCTATCGGGTGTATTGGAGGGCCTGACATACCCCCGAACACGTTGGTGAGTATGGGCTTGGCTGAGTACACGTCTATGACCATCGCTCTAACAGTGTTGATTAGTGTTAGGGCCCTAGCCCCTCCCTCAAGCGCCTTACCCGACGACTTAACGTAGTTATCGCTGAACCCTAACTTAGCTATCACTGGAACCCTACTCACCGAGGAAACAGCCTTAACGACCTCGTAGACGTTCGCGGGATCGCTCCCCACGTCCAGCCCGTAACCCTTCGTGTGCGGGCAGCCCAGGTTCAGCTCGATCATGTCCGCGCCAGCTTCCAGAGCTGTCGTGGAAACCTTAACGAACTCGTCCAAGCTTGAGCCACCAACGCTGACTATGGTCACGAGCCCTAACTCCTTACCCTTCCTCACGACCTGAGGCAACGACTCCACGCCAGGGTTGGCTAAGCCAACAGCGTTTATGTACCCGCCGTTCCTCAACCTAAGTATTATTGGGGGGCCGTACCCCTCCCTCGGCTTCTCGGTGAAGGTCTTAGTCACCACCGCCGCCAGACCGTAGCTAGCTAGCCTAACCACGTGTTCTGGGAGGGCCCCGAGAACCCCGCTAGCGTTCATTAAGACGTGCTTGAGCCTAACCCCGGCTAAGACAGTGCTTAGATCTACCTCACGTCCTGAGATAATGCATCACCTCCCCACACTTAAATGCCGGGCCGTCAACACACAGCAACTTATCCGTGTTTGGTAGGGCGCAGGAACCGCAGAGCCCGACACCGCACTTAACCATAGCCTCCAAAACCACGTAGGTGTTAACCCCTGAAGTAACCTCGCATAAAGACTTAAGCATCCCCTTAGGCCCTACACCTATGATTAAGTCATACCTATACCTACCCACCAACTCCCTAGCAAGCTCTGAAGCCAGACCGCAGTAACCGATACTGCAGTCCTCAGTAGCTACGTGGATATACTCAACACCGCTCATAACGGAACCTAGGTTGAAGAGCTCACCCCTCTTCTTAACACCCCAAACAACCTCGAACCTACACCCCCTAGAAGCTAAGTACTTGGTTATGTAGGGTGTTGGCGCAACCCCTGAACCCCCGACCACGAGGAGGGCTGAGGAACCCTCGACCACGTTGAGAGGCCTGCCTAAAGGTCCTTTAAGACCTACGTAAGACCCCGGGCCAAGCCTAGATAGAGCGCCGGTACCCGCTCCCTTAACCTCGTATATGAAGGACAGCACCTCCCCGTCATAATCAGCCACACTCAAGGGTATTTCGTCAACCCCCGGCACCCAAACCATGAAGAACTGCGGCGGTTCAGGAACCCTTAAATCGCTTAAGGGCTTGACCTTAATCATCCGGAACCTACTACTCAAGACGTTGTTCGAGTAAACCTTAGCAGGCATGACGAGGTGCTCGTGAGAACCCCCACCACTTAATCGCAGGAACCCAGACTTACCCACACGACCCGCCAATATATTGACTCAAGCGTTTTTAAGCTTAGAACGCGGCGGCGTGAAACCTATATTTAGGTTTCCAGGAATTCATAACGGGAGGATTAGGTGATACGGTGACGTCCCTCGCTACCAGCGCTCTCCTCGTCGTCTTGGCGGCGCTAGCCCCCGTATCGGAGGTTAGGGGTGCTATACCGCTAGCCTACGTCATCGCTCAAGACGGTAATACTAAGTGGTTGCTCGTGACCCTAGCCACCGTATTCAATTCCTTAATCCCCTTCATAGCTTTGGAAGCACTGCAGGTCTTTGAGGACATGTTACTGAGGTCCACTAGCGGGGTCTTGGGAAGCGTTAAACAACTGTATTCCCGCTTAGTTAGTCGAGCGAGGGGGGAGGGGGGTAAGTACTTGAGGAGGTGGGGTTACTTAGGGTTAGCGGTTTTCGTGGCGATACCGCTGCCCGCGACAGGGGCTTGGACCGCTTCGTTAATAGCTCACGTATTCGGGTTGAGTAAGTTGAGGGCTTCGCTAGCTATAGTTATCGGGGTTGTGGTAGCTTCCCTCATAGTAGTGTTGGCTATGGAGGGGGTCTTAACAATAATAAGCTTGTTATAGACTCATAAAAGAGTTAAAACACTATAAGAATCTCATCATTAATTAACTGTGTAGGGTCGTGTCTAGTGGAGTAGGAGATGCCTACACTGAGGTTAGTGATTGAGGGCATTGTTCAGGGGGTAGGCTTCAGACCCTTCCTCCACAGGCTAGGGCTGAGGCTAGGTGTTAAGGGGTATTTAAGGAACGTCGGCGGCTCGGAGGTGGAGGTCGTTGTCGAAGGGGATTACGAGACGCTCGCTCTCTTCATTAAGAAGTTGATGAACGAGAAACCCCCTACAGCACGCGTTGAGGGCGTTGAGATAGAGGTTCTCGAGAAGGCGGGCGGCTTCAAAGACTTCACGATAATGAGTAGCGACGTAAAAGCCATTAAGAGGTCTATGATACCGCCCGACTTCGCCATATGCGATGACTGCTTAAGAGAGGTTCTAGACCCGCGTGATAGGAGGTATAGGTACGCCTTCAACTCCTGTGCTTGGTGCGGGCCTAGATTCACCATGATGTACAGAGTACCTTACGATAGAGAGAACACTTCCATGGGTAAGTACAGGTTATGTGATGAGTGCTC
>JAJHQR010000073.1 GCA_020833255.1 Desulfurococcaceae archaeon
ACTGGGATGCCTAGTTCCCTCACCTTCCTTATGCTCATTACCTCGTTCCTCACGGTCTCGAAAGTCTTCAGTCTGTAGAGTGCTTTACCCCACTCAGGCAACCCCTTAACCTCATACGCTTGCGTGAGGGGGCATATGACGTAGGTGACGTGACCCTTGCTGGAGAGGAAGGTCATGAGTTTCTGGAGTCTTTGTGCTTCCTTAATCAGGGTGGATGAGGTGGTCAGTAACAATATTATGGACCTATCCCTCGGCAAGTACCGGTATACCTCGCTGAGAACCTCGTTCAGTGTTTTAAATTGTGTGAAGTCCTGGATATCCGGGTTGAACGGGATTTCCGCGAGCGAGTTCATGATCTCTTGATAAGCTCTCCTACCCCTCATTAAGCGGGTGTGTATGTGGGTTCCGCCAGCCGATGCGTGCAGACACATCAAGTCATTCCTTCTTGCTGAGTACCTAGCTATGGACGCTACCACGCTAGCCACGTGCTCGAACGGCGTGTGCTTGTAGATTCCTGAGAAAGCCTCCCTACTCAGGTAGATTAGGAAGACTAGGTTTAGTGAGGATTCCTCCTCAGTCAACTTCACGAAGGGCTTGCCCCACAGCGAGTAATGCCTCCAGGAAATCCTCCTCAACTCATCGCCAGGCATATACTCCCTAACGCCGTAGAACTCCACACCCACACCAACCCTCCTAGTTCTTGAGAGAGCCGCTACCTTAGAGGTTATGAGAGCCCTGCGTAGCAGGGCTTCCGAAGGCTTCGGCATCACCCTAACCTCGACAGGGCTACCTACAGGTAACTCAGCGGATTTATAGAGTCCTAGAGGATCCCTGACAACGACCTTTAACGGACCTACTAGATGCTTACCCGCCCTCCCATCAAAAACGAACGAGATCTTGACGCTACCCCTAGGCGGTAGGTAGGTGGTGCCGGAGGTCTGTGTGGACGCCCTCAGGTATGGGCTGTGATGTAGTAGGAACTCTAGGAAAGCTATCGGAACCCTACTCACGTTAACTATGGTGAAGCTGACCCTGACCGGCTCGTCGCTGAACGACCCCTCATAACTTGCTAGAACACGTGCTTTCTGGACAGCGTTGGCTGCGGCTACAGCATAAAACCTCATGGTGATGGATAGAGTGAGTAGCGCGAGCCCGGCGGCGAGGGTTTCGTAACCTAGGAATACCCAGAAAGCTATCAACATGCTTGAGAAGAGGATGATGGTTGTTAAGCGTTCAGTACCCTTGATGTTGGCGGAGGAGGTGGCCACATGAAATCACCTCATCAGAACGTACTCAAAGCCCAGGTCCTTAAGTAGTGACGTGCCCACAGAGTTTAAGACCTCCTCACACTCAGCTATTCTCTTCTTAACCAGCCTGCCCCACATGATGATTGGGGGGAAGCCGAACCTCTTCCTAGCCTTCGAGTACGTACCATTCATCCCCTTCCAGAACCTCCTAGCCTTAACGGGGTCGAGCCCTCGGGAAGTCAAGACGTTAATAAGTCTCTCATCACTTAAAGGCACCCCCACAACGTCTTTGAAGACCTCGTTAACTATCTCGTAAAGCGTTATGAAGTCCTCCTTACCTAAGCTAACACGCCCGACAAGTATCTTCTCCCTCAGATCAGCTAACGTGAAGTAATCCTTGCTTATGACGCTCTCCATCGCCTGATCCCTAACCCTCTCAAGAGTTCTAGGCAATACCATCATCGCGGTGATGAGCCCGAGAAGCGTTGCCGCCACAACTAAAATGAGGGTTCCGGCACTGAAGAGCCTGCTAGATAAGCCGTTAATTAAGTCTATCGTTGGGGGGAACCAAGTCGACGGGTGAATCAGCCTAACCAAAACGTATGAGGCTAGGGTTAGTGGGTCTGCGTAGAGTTGAGGGTTCGAGTTAAGTAGTCTCGCAGGATCTACGTACTCATACTTAGTCGAATCAACTAACACTAGGACGTTGCCTGATTCGTTAACCAGTAAGTCTATGCTCTCCTTAAGCAACCTCTCGTATCTCCTACCCCAAGTCTCGTCCTCAAGTACTTGATTAGTTAGTATGGATCCATCAGATATTACTAAGGCTTTACGCCGTTCCCCAGTCTCTAAAACCGCGACGGGCGTTACCTCAGAGCCCCCGCTAAGCTCACCAACTATTTTGACGGTACCGTTACCAACTAAGACAACCTCTCTGGAAGACGTTACCCCTAGGATTAGTATGTTATTGCTACTCTCGTTGGTTAACTCGATGAAGGAAGCCTTATCAAGATATAACTCATCACTATACCCTCCCGGGTAGTTAAAGAGTGCTTTCAGGAAGAAGGAGGCGTTTCCCGGAGCCTGTGCTTGAGAAAGCTCGAGTAGGAGTCTGCCGTCAACCCTCACACCAAACCCTAAGCTCTCTAAGACCGTGTTGGAGTGTCCTGTCTCGTCAGCTATGAAGAGTAATGTCGTGCTGCATTTCTTGCTTAATGACTTAATAGAGTCCAGGTCTTTCTCCGTGAAGGGTTTCTCAGGGGAGACGATCACTATCAAGAGTTTGCCGCATGCTCCCACGGACTTGTTAGCGGCGAGCCAGTCTCGAACGACCTGGACATCCCCGAACCTCTCTTTAAGTATGTAGAGTAGTTTAGAGGTCCCTAACTTACCGGTGTTCAGTGGTGACGCGCCTACGGGAACCCCTATGCTTGGAGGACCTAACTCAACAACAGCTATTAGTGAGGCTACGAGTAAGGCTAGGAAGGTGGTCGTGGGTACTAGGACCAGAACCTCCTTCCTCGCTTTCTTAGGCTCACTCATTAGGTTTAGCACCTAACTCCGCGCTGTAGACGTAGGCAGCTATCTTAAGTGCTTGTATCGACGTCGCTAAGAACGCGAAGCCCGCTAAGGCCGTTAGGAACGACGTCCCCACCATAGCGCTACTCATGTAGTACACTGACCACATCAGGAATATCACCGCTAGTATGAATGACGCCGCCGCGAAGACCATGTACGCGTACCACTTCTTAATTTTTAACTTCATTCAATCACCTCACGGTACAAAACCTGTTAGTTGGAGTAGTAACTCACCAACCCTCAGGAAATTCCTGTAGTACGTGAAGTAAACACTGGTTAACGCCTCGTCCAGGCTTAAGTGACCTAAGTA
>JAJHQR010000074.1 GCA_020833255.1 Desulfurococcaceae archaeon
AAGGAAATAATCGCCGACAAACGCTTCCCGTGAATCAGCACAGATAAACCCAATTAATTACACCCTAAAGAGTATATTGTCATGAACATATATATCCTTTAACGAAACAATATATTTAGGTGAGTGATAGAATTTGTCGTCGAAGCGTAGCGCTTCATTAAGCTTTCTAAGTAGGTTGAGGAGAGGTAAGGAGAAGGCGGGGAAGCCCGAGGCCGTTGCCGCGCCGAGCATGAGCTTCGTCGAAGCTACTAGAGTGCTCTCGCACGAATTACTAAGCGCTAAGAAGGGTTACAGGATAATTGAGACGTACCCTGTCGTAGAGCCTTTCGCGTCTATAAACATAGTGGAGGACGAGGCTACGGGTAAGCTCTTCTACGAGGTCTACGAGATATCCCTCACAAACGAGGAGAGGGAGATATACGAGCAAATCTACGAACACATGATGTGGGAGATAAAACCGATAGCCACGCTGTCCGGTGACGCGATAGAGGAGATCCGGGGTACTGCTAGGAGGATAATGAATTTATTCCAGATAAGATTCCCTAGAACCCCGTCACTATCTTGGAGTAAGATAAACTACTATATCGAGAGGGATTTCCTAGGATACGGGATTTTAGACCCCGTGTTCAGGGATAGGTATATAGAGGACATATCCTGTAACGGGCCCGGGAAACCCATATACGTGTGGCACAGGAAGTACGAGTCACTGCCTACGAACGTGGTCTTCAAGACTGAGGAGGAGCTCGACGCGTATGTTTTGAAACTGGCTCACATGGCCGGTAAGCACATATCAGTCGCTTACCCGGTTCTAGACGCTATACTGCCCGGAGGTCATCGAGTAGCGGCGACCTACAGTAAGGAAGTATCTACTTCAGGCTCCTCGTTCACTATAAGGAAGTTTAGTGAGTCCCCTATAACGATAGCTGATATGATAAGCTTCGGGACGATCTCTTCCGAGCTAGCATCTTATTTCTGGCTGGCCATGGATTACAAGATGACTGCCTTGATATTGGGTGTCACGGGTGCTGGGAAGACTAGCACGCTCAACGCGTTAGCAACCCTCCTCAGACCCACGTATAAGGTAGTGACCATAGAGGACACCCCAGAGCTCAGGCTACCTCTCGAGAACTGGGTTCAGTTAGTTTCAAGACCTTCTTACTTGGGCGGTGCCGGCGAGGTCTCCCTATACCAGCTCGTGAGGGTCTCACTCAGGTATAGGCCTGACGTGATAATAGTTGGTGAGGTCAGGGGTGATGAGGCTTACGTACTATTCCAGAGCATAGCGACGGGCCACTCAGGTATGACGACCCTGCACGCTGAGAGCATAGACGCCGCTGTGAAGAGGCTTACGTCACCGCCCATGAACATACCGCCCTCATACATACCCCTAGTCAACGTAGCGCTCTTGATTAGGAGGGTGACGCTAGTTGATGAGAAGGGTAGGTTAAGGCCTGCTAGGAAGATAACTAACGTGTGGGAGATCAGGGATTTCGGGGAGTACGAGGAGGTGGCTAGGTGGGACCCGGCTAAGAACAGGTTTAACGTGAGGCTAGATAATAGCTTAGTGTTAAGTAAGGTCACGGAACTTACCGGGAAGACCAAGGAGGAACTCCTTGAGGAACTGGTTAGGAGGAAGATGCTTTTAGAATGGCTTGTAGCGACTAGGAGAACCGCGTACAAGGACGTCGCTACGTGGGTACAGAAGTACTACCTAGACCCTGTGAGAACTCTTAGAGAGGGTCCCTTATATGGTTCTGCGCCTAAGTAGGAAGAAGAAGGCTGAGAAGAAGAAAGTAGTCGTGGATAAGGAGTTGAGGAGCATAGCGAGGCCCTGGTATAGGAAACCCTCCTTCAACGAGCTCTTCACGGTTGCGTCACTATCTCTTTTCGAGTCTTGGGGGGCTAGACTAGCTAAGAGTCTAGAGTTAGATAAGTCTATACTTAGGGCCGGGATGAACGTACACCCAGTCATATACGCTTCTAGAACCATAATGGTCACCTTAATAACCTCGGTCACGGCCTTGCTCTCAGCCGCCATGGCCTTCATATTCGCCCCGATGCCGTTCATCGCCAGGGTGGTGGTGGGTTTGGTTGCTCTGGTAATACCTATATCGGTGTTCGCTATGATGATTCTCCAGCCATCACTTAAAGCTTCTGATAGGAAGTCAGGTGTTGAGAACGAGCTGCCTTTCTTCATGGCTTACGCTTCCACTATGGCTAAGGGTGGTGTTAGCTTAGAGAAGATAATTGAGAGGGTCTCCACCCTTAAAGTGTTTAAGGCTATGAAGGAGGAGTGTTTGAGGGTTATGACGTACGTTAAGCTCTTCGGTTATGACCCTATCTCAGCTCTTGAGAGGGTCTCGATACTGCACCCGAGCACTAAGTTCAGGGACTTAATGCTTGGTTACACGACCACTCTGAGGAGCGGCGGCGACGTAACGCACTACATGGAGATCAGGACGCAGGAATTATTCAACGCTAGGATGAACGAGATTAAGTCTATGACTGAGAGGCTTGCTTCCTTCCTAGAACTCTACATAGTTTTAGGGGTCATAATGTCCATAACGGTCTTCGTGTTCTTCTCGGTCTCAGGAACTCTATCAGCCGTTTCAGCCGGTAGGACGACCGGTACTTTAAGTGTTGACGTGACTATGCCCTCACTCTACAACTTCCTCGTCTTACCCATGCTTGGCTTAGTCGTCTTAGCGATGATTCAGGTTTCCCAGCCTAAGACTCCTGTGAAGATTATGGAGCCTTACGTAACCCTCATCACCCTGATACCTATATCCGTGGTTTCATTCTTCGTAACACTATTCATAACTAACGGTTTCGGGGTTTTGAGGGGTGTTTTAGGGCTTCACGAGGTTCAGTCAGTGATTATCTCGTTGACTGTGGCTCTGCTAATCTTGACGATACCTCCGTGGCTTGTCCACAGGAGTGTTTTGAAGGGTCATAAAGGGTTGGTTAAGGCTACTGCAGACTACTTGAGGGAGATGAGCGAGATTAGGAAGACCGGCTTATCCCCCGAGAAATGCATAGTTCAGCTATCGACTAAAGACTTCAGGAACCTGACCCCGATAGTTAGTAAGGCCGG
>JAJHQR010000075.1 GCA_020833255.1 Desulfurococcaceae archaeon
TAGCAACGATAAAGACTGAGATCGGCGAAATAAAGATGAAACTACCTGTAGACACTCAAACACTGCTCAACACGCTACAGGGCCTGATAAACAGCAAATCATCAGATATAATGAGTAAGTTAGACGAGATACTTCAAGCGGTGAAGGGGGTTAGCACTAACATGGCTTCCAAGACGGACGTGACCGCTTTATCCAACAAGGTAGGTGACGTAGCTAGCAAGATAGATAGCGTAGGCCAGAAAGTTGAGTCTAGTGCAGGAGCGCTGTCAGCTTATGGTATCGCTACCATAGGCTTAGTGATAGTGACTCTGGCAGCGTCGATCTACGGCTTCTTCTTCAAGAAGGAATAAAAACAATGGTTTTTCACGTAAACACTCTCCCACTCATTTTATTCTTAAATTACAACTGAAAGCCTCCGTCCTTTACGGTGGGGGAGGAGGTCAGAGGTCTTTAGAGCAAAATATATTAAGGTGTTGCTATATCATATCTTGATGATGTGGGGTGACGTGTTTTGTCTGATATGTTAAAGGATTTGAGTCAGAAGGAGCTTAGGTTGTATGAGAAACTCCTTATGGTGTTTCCTGGGTATAGGGGTTATAAAGAGAAGGAACTTATTAGAGAGACTGACAGGGTCGTTAGAGATAGGTTGTTCAGGATGTTGAGGAAGAGTTTAGATGATTTGAGGCGTTCTTACTCTGTGATGGTTTCTAGGGGTGGTTTAGGGGAGTATGTTAAGCGTGTGGAGTCACTTATTTACAGGATTGACGCGCTGGCTGAGAAGACTAGGCACGCGCCGTACGGTTATAAGCCGTTATTCCACGTGACTAAGGTGGATGAGGAGAAGCTGGTTAAGATGCTTGAACACGATCTTCAGTTAGCTGACTTAATAACTTCCTTAAACTCGGTCACGGGCAGGCTTGCCGCGCCTGACGTCACCGCGGGAGAGTTAAGCACCCTCCTCTCAGAGGTCGAGAAATTCTTGAGTGAGTATGAAGTTAAATTGAGTGAGAGGGAAGACATATTAGCAGGGTTTACGAGGTGATGAGTGGTGAGTAAGACTAACGTTATTGAGTGGGTTAATCCAGGACCTGATGACATACTGTGGGTTTACCCGTACGAGGATATTCGTTGGGGTACTGTGTTAGTGGTTCACGAGTATGAGACAGCTATATTCATGAGGGACGGCAAGATATACGACGTCCTCCCACCGGGACGCCACGTCTTAACGACCCAGAACCTACCTCTCTTAACGAGAGCTTACAGGCTGATCGCGGGGTATGGGGAGACCCCCTTCAAGGCGCGCGTAGTGTTCGTATCGCTGAAGCAGTTCAGAGGTAAGTTCGGTTTATCAACGAGGGTTAAGCTAGGTCCTAGAACCCTCTACATGACGGAACTCCAGAGCTTCGGTGAGTTCTGGTACCGCGTTATTGACCCGGTCCTCTTCTTAACTCAGATCGCCGGAGCTGTCAGGGAGATCTCCTCACCGATGGTCGCAGACTTTATCAGGAATTACTTTGTGGAAAGCTTTATCCAGGAAATCAGTAAGTATACAGCGATAGACATATACTCTAACTTAAGCGAGGTTACTGCGAAGATAAAGTCTGGCAACATATACGACGCCTTCAAGCAGAGGGGTCTAGAACTAATAGACGTCAAGATTGGTGGGGTGAGCCTGCCGCAGCTTGAGAAGATGGAGAAGGAAGACCCGACATACGGGCTCCCGCTGTTGCTGGCTATCCAGAAAGGCGATGAGGATAAGGTGTTAGAGATAGTTAAGACTGTGGAGATTATGAGGGCTTTAGGTAGGTCCCCGGCCGCCGGGTGGATGGGTGCTTTAGTCGCTATGCCGGGACTCTTGCAACCGGTCGTTCAGCAGCAAGCACAGCCTCAACAACCTCAAGCACCTCAACAGCAACCGCCGCAGCAACCTCAGAGAAAGTCCCCGATAGTTGAGAAGCTGAGGGAGCTTAAGGAAATGCTTGACGAGGGATTGATAACTCAGGAAGAGTATGATAAGCTTAAGAAAGAACTTCTAGAGAAGTATAAGCAGGAGATGTAGGGATGATATTCTTCAAGAGTGATGCTGAGAAATTCAATGATTTAATGAGTAAAGGTTTTAGCGACCGCAATAAAGGTAATTTAGAGGGTGCTGTAAGGAACTTCCTTCAAGCTTACGAGGTAGCTAGTAAGTCGCGTGACCCGAGCTTAGTTAGTAAGGCGAACATACCCTTATTCTACGCTTTATTCTACGACGCACTAATCAAGAAAACTCCTGAGTCTTTCAAGAAAGCTGCTGATCAGTGCAGGAAGCTAGACCCCGGCACCGAGCTAGATCTAGGCTTAGCTAGTAAGGTATACCCTCAAGACCTCGCGCGCGAGCTAGAGTTACTGGCTGAATTATCTGGTTTGCCGGGCTTCGAAGTAGGTAAGGTTAAGTCTATGGATTTAAGCGTAGCCGAGAAATACGAGAACGTCGCTAACGTGTTGCTAGCTGAGGGGGCGCGGAGACTGATCTTGGAGGACTTAGTAGGTCTCCACGAACCACTCAACGTCATAGGTTTCAGGCTATTAGGTTACGCGAGAATAATTAGAGCGGTTAAGATAGAGGAAAACGAGCCGAGCAAAGCCGTGGAGATATATTCGGAAGCACTCGCGTTCCTGCAGCAAGCCGCGCCAGAAGTGAGGGAGTTCGTCAATGATAGAATATCTAAGCTAGGTAAGTCAACTAAGTGTTGGGTGTGTCATAGGGAGATTCAGGGTGAGGAAGTAAACTACATATACCTGCCGGCGTCAGTGAACGAATACGTTAAGTCCAGGTATGACAAAGACGCGCCCTACCTAATTAACGACGGGAAGATAGCTGTGTGCAGGGTTTGCTACACGATGATAAGAGACTTAAGTGATAAGATATCTAAGTACTACTACGACCTAGCCATCAAGGAGATGAGGCTTATGGAGGAACGCATAAACGCTAGGATAAGGGAGCTACAGGCTAGGATAGACCTCATGAGGACTACCATAAGGTTTGAGAGGAAGTAGGGGTTCAGCTCTCTGTGGTCATTGCCTCAT
>JAJHQR010000035.1 GCA_020833255.1 Desulfurococcaceae archaeon
CCCTCTAGACTCTGCTTCCTTCAAATTAAGTCCTAGCTTGCTCATGTACTCATAGAGTTTCTCCTTATCTTCTTGTAGAGATATGTACAAGCATTTACGTCCCTTAAGAGCGTTAGAGTAACATATGGTGGAAGCCATGGTAGTCTTGCCGGATCCTGGATGCCCTGCTATGACGATAATATACGGCGGGGAGATGAAGTTTCCTAGAAGCTTGTCTAAGCGTTTCCCCTCTAACGGTGTTTGATGGTGTTTGTGAATATTTGTATTTCCGTCAGGGGGGTTGTACCTCTGTGTGGGTTCATTAGCTTCACCCACACTTCATGGGTGCATGTCGAGCCCAACGCCATAGGGCTCCCATTTGAGTTCAGGTATTTTAATCCAATGTTTACTGCTCCTACGACGTCTCTCTCAAGAATTCTCCCACTTACTTTTGTTATCCTAAGAACTATCTTTAATACCTTTACTTTCTTGAGCCCCTTCACCGCAGTGCGGATCACCAAGGGCTCAAACCTCTTATTAATCCTCTTACCTGTGAACGGGTCTTTAGATGATGTCCCTCTCTCAGAAACCTTAATAACGTGCACAGGCTTCCCGTCGAGTAACTCAACTAACTTCCTAACGCTCCACTGATGAATCCTATGCCTCAGCTTACTGTTAGCGTCCTCCTCCATTCTCTCCTTAGCCTTCTCATTAATATTGCCGACCACTACTACAGCTCTATTTTCAACAGCGAGATTCTCTATGAATTTAGCTGTCTTTCTCAATATATCTAGCTTCCTCTCCTTTTCTCTAAGCTTCTTGAGCTTCTTCCTGACCCCTCTAATCTTTGTTGAGTTGCCTCGTGTAATTCTCTTCCTCCTCTCAGAGTAGGCTATGACAATCTCTCCAAGACGGGTCTCAACTCTGTAGACGTCTGCGAGAGCACCATCCTTAAACAACGCTACAGTGACGTTGTTCTCGTTGACATCTACGGCAACGGTGTTTCTAGGGTTGTAGCTGGCTTCAAGCTCTCTGGTGAATGATAAGTACGCGATTATCTTCTTACCTAGGATCTTAAGCCTCAACTCACTAGCTAATCTCCAACCGCTGTAGAGATACCTGTGTAGTTGTTTGTGGTTTCTATAGTTGAGCTCCACCCAACCTCCATGAGTCCTTAGCTTAATGACTCCACCCTCTAGCGCCCAATCCTGTGAATCAGAGTATGTTATTGTTACTCTCCTAACTTCTGGTTTATCCTTGTACACCTTACCCTTCCTCCTACGCTCTCTAAATGACTTCGCTCTTCTAACAGCATCTCTATAAGCACCTTTAATCACCCTGGTTGGTAACCACGGGTACTTCTCTCTAAACTTCTCGTAGAAGACGCTATGTAGAGTTTCTTGAGACGCTTTATACTTAACAGCGTATTCAACCATCTCAACAAGCATCTCTTTATAAGCACTCTCGATTTCCTTGAGGCCCCTCCTAGCATATTTGTCTGCGTAGCAGTCGAGAATAACTGTTTTAGTTAGAGTTTTTGATTGCTCCTCCAATACAGCTCACCACCTCCTTATACCTCTCACCGTAGATTCTGGATGCGAATGATGTGTATATCGCTACACGCTTAACTCTCTGAACACCTTTAAGAAGCTTCTCAACCTCACTGTAAGGAATCCTCCACTTGCCGTGGACTTCGTAAGCAGTAATCTTACCACTCTTAATCCACTTAACCACGGTAACCCTTGGAACACTCAAAAGCTCCGCAAACTCCCTAGTACTAAGATACCGCTCACCCAACACATCAACCAAGTATCTACAAGTAATCACAAATATTTAAACTCATCGCCAGTTCCGCAACAGCCTTCTATACTAAGTTCCGGAGACTCACTAGACTTACACACGACGCTTAACCCTCAAGCACCTCTTCTCGATTTCAAGAAGAATATATGTCGGGGATTAAAAATAAAAACCTAAAAGACTCGAAAATTTGAGTAAGTCTTCAACAAAACCCGTTAAATTATAAGAGTGGCGTCAAGTCTGAATGGCAGTAAGGACACTTACCGTTTAGGGATCTGTAGTCACCTGAACAAATAATCACTTTATCACTACCGCACTTGATGCAGGTGTAGAGGATGTCTTTCCCTACGTGTAGGGACTTCCTACATATTATGCAGTTCTTAGTCACCCAACCTAGATGTCCTGACGCGTTCACGCCCTTCAATATACCCATTAAACCCACCTAGCATTCTCCTGCAAACCAGTTAATAAGCTAATACGTGACTGAAGGGCCTGTTCATGAGGGTGTGGCCGGAGCTTTAGGAAACCACATATTATTAACCTTCAAGTTATTTTGTGTTTTAGAGGCTGATGTATGATGCAGCCCATCAAAGTATGTGCTGTCGGGGACGTACACGGCAGGAGGTATCTCCACATTTTTCAAGCCTCGCTAAGATCTATGGTTTTGTTTAAGCCTGATGTCTGTGTTTTCGCGGGCGACATGGTTGATGAGGGTAAGGCTGACGAGCTAGAAGTCATAGTCGATGAGGTCAAGACGAAATTCCCTAACACCCCGGTCATATCGGTGTTCGGTAACGAGGAATACCACGAGTACGAGGATGTCTTCATAAGCAGGTACCCTGAGTTGCTGTGGCTTAACGATTCCATGACCTTAATGAATATTAGGGGCGTGAACGTTGCTTTCATAGGTTCTAGAGGCTCTCTAGATAGGCTGACGTACTGGCAGAAAAGAAATAAGCCGGAACTCAGACTAGTCTACATGGAGAGACCGAAAATACTTAAGTCTCTAATAGAAGAAGCTAGAAAACACGCCGAGCTCGTGGTGTTAATCACCCACTACGCGCCAACCTTCTTAACAGTTAAGGGCGAGCCTGAGAGAATCTACCCGTTCATGGGGTCGCAGTTAATGGAGAAGGTAGTGAAGGAGGCTAAACCGGACGTCGTGATTCACGCGCACGCACATAACGCTAGAGTGGTTGAGGCATCGATAGGGGGTACGAAAATCTATAACGTGTCACTACCTGCGAGGAAAGGCATAACGCAAGTGGAGATACAGCCCAGGAAAACTTTAGAGAGCTTTAGGGTAGGTAAGTGAGAAGGTTTGGGCGGCGGATTTAAACATCCGTGAATACCCTCAAAACTTATGTTTCACTAAGTTAAATGCTTAGGAGGGCGTGAAGGCGGTGCTAATATGCGTGACTGGAATGCCCGGAGCCGGAAAATCAGAGGTTGCTATGAGGATAGCTAAGCGTTTAAACGCTAAACTACTTAATATGGGTGATTTCGTCAGGTCAGAAGCTCTTAGGAGAGGAATCCCCATAGATAGGGAAAACTTAATGAGGCTAGCTAACGAGTTGAGGGAGGAGATGGGTCCTGACGCGGTAGCTAAGCTAGTCCTAGCCAGTATTGTCGAGGGCTCTCTCTACGTGATTGACGGAGTTAGGAACTTAGAGGAGGTTGATACGTTCAGGAGTAAGACTAGCGTTATCTTAATAGCTGTTCACGCATCACCTAAGGAAAGGTTTAAGAGACTGCTGAGTAGAGGTAGGGAGGACGATCCAAAAAACTATCAAGAATTTCTTGAGAGAGACCTCAAGGAACTTAAGCTAGGTCTAGGGAACGTCATAGCTATGGCTGACTTAATAGTGGTTAATCAAGGCAGGGATATAGAGTCGGTTGTGGAGGAAGCGTTGAGGATGATTGAGGAGGTTTTGAAGGATGTTCATGCTAAGAGTGACGTGTGAGATAAGGCCTACTGAAGACAAGGATAAGGTCGTGAAAGCAGTAACTAACCTTTTCAACCTAAGCAAGATTGAAATTATTGAAGACTACCCTTACAACAAACTAGTCGGTGAAAGCGACAAGATAGAGTCTCTGGTAAAGCTTCACAGACTCTTAAGACAGGAAAGGATCCTTGACGCCTTCAGGAACGTACTGCTTAATAACAAGGCAGGTAACACAACGGAGTTCAAGCTTAATAAGCAAAGCGCTTACGTAGGTAGAGCTACCTTAGTGACCTTAGACAGCGAATCACCACTAGGTCCTATAGTGGTCAGGATAGTCAGCGATAAAATAGATGAGGTAATAGATTGGCTAGCTCCTAAAACAGTTGGGGGTCACCCCACTCAAGAAAGAAGCGTGCCGAAGGTGTAGGCAATATCACTCCCGGCACCACAGCAAGGAGCGTGAGACGAGTTGAGCGAGTTGCCGGAGAGCGTTGTTTTGAGAGCTTTAGTGCTCGGCTTGATACCAGCCTTAATGACTTCCTTAGGAGGGCTTGCAGGGTTAATCGGGGTTAAAGGTCGTGAAGAACACTTAGACGTGGGTTTAGGATTCAGTGCCGGGGTCATGACCGTAGCGTCGTTCACAAGTCTTTTACTACCTGCTATTGAGTTGGGCGGGGTTTCCTTAGTTACGGCAGGGTTCTTAGCCGGTGTGGCGCTCGTCGTTTTACTGGATAGAATTATACCGCACGAGCATTTACTGAGGGGTTATGAAGGGCCTTCGTTCATGAGGGATAGAATGAAGCACGTGTGGCTCGTGACCATGGCTATCTTAATACATAACCTGCCTGAGGGCTTAGCAGTGGGCAGTTCCTCCGTCGTTAGCTCTTCCGTAGGTCTCGCCACAGCGATAGCTATAGGGATCCAGGATATACCGGAAGGATTCGCGGTTTCTTTCCCGATAGCTATAGCAGGGAAGAGCAAGAAGAAAGCTCTAGGTATTTCCGTGTTAAGCGGCTTAAGCGAGACTTTAATGGCGTTGGCGGCAGCGTTACTGTCCTCCACGACAACTACTTTACTGGTCTTAACACTATCTCTTGCCGCTGGTTCAATGATATACGTAGTTAGTCACGAGGTGATTCCGGAAACACATAGGTACGGTCATGAGAGTCTCTCAACGCTCGGCTTCATGTCGGGCTTCATAGTGATGTTGTGGCTAGACACGATACTCAGTTGATGGCTAGGGTTCTTGAAGGTCTTAACTCGTCCAAGCTCTCACCGAAGAACTTGGGTGCTTAGGGTGGTTGAGAATATTTTAGAAGTTAACGAATAGATATTCATGAGTGATCTGTTTGGGAGGGTGTCTAACGTTAATTAACGGTAAGATATACCTATCGTATAATCCTTTAAAAACTTCCGAGTCTTTAGTGATCGCTGGCGGTAGGGTCATCTTCACCGGCAGTATATCAAATGCTTTAGCGATTAGCGGGTTGCTTGGGTGTGATTTAATTGATTTAAAGGGTAAGGTAGTTTTACCTGGGTTTGTTGACGCGCACATGCACTTAGACGGGGTTGGGATGTCTTTGAGCACTGTTGACTTAAGGGGTGTTAGAAGTATTGATGAACTCAAGGATAGGGTTAGGAGGTTTGCTGGCAAGTCAGGCTCGTGGGTTTTCGGGCATGGATGGGATCAGGAACTCTTTGAGGAGGGTAGGTGGCCTACTCGTTGGGACTTAGATGAGGTGGTTAGCGATAAGCCCGTGTTATTGATTCGTGTCTGCGGGCACGCGGCTGTGTTGAATACTAAGGCTATGGAGATCACGGGACTCATAGATAGTGACTCTCCTCACGTGTTAAGGGATGAGGAGGGGGAGGCAACAGGTATTGTTAGGGAAGAAGCTCTTGACACGGCTAGAAACAAGTTTAGGGAATCTCTAACGATGGAGGATCACAAGAGATTCTTGGAGGAAGCGATTAAGTACGCAGCCTCTCTCGGAGTAACTACGGTGGGTTTCGTAAGCGTTAACGAAACAGCGTTTAAAGCGCTTGAAGAACTCAGGTATGAGGGTAAGTTACTCGTCAGGGTTAGAGCTTACCTCAACCCAGGGGAAGGTGACGACTTGTTATTGACTCTTAAGAAATTAGGGGTGAGGGCTGGTTTCGGGAACGATTACCTGAAGATCTGCGGCATCAAGGTATTCGTGGACGGTTCTCTAGGTGCTAGGACTGCGTGGCTCACAGAACCATATAGTGATGAACCAAGTACTCGCGGCTCTCAACTCGTAGATGAGGAAACTCTTGAAAAACTCGTTAAGGAAGCTCATGAAGCAGGTCTTCAACTAGCTATACACGCTATAGGTGACGCGGCCATCGACCTAGTCTTACGTGTTTACTCAAGAATTAAAGACTCGCGCGGGTCTAGGCATAGGATTGAGCACGCGTCTGTTTTAAGACCTGATCAAATCGCTAAGATCAGGGAGTTAGGTACGCCGCTAGTGGTTCAACCACATTTCATCATAACGGATTGGTGGGTGCTTAAGAGACTCGGCAACTCGAGAGCTGTTTGGGTCTATCCCTTCAAGACCTTAGTTGACTCAGGAGTACCGCTAGGTATTAGTACGGACTCCCCGGTAGAACCTCTAAATCCTTGGGAGACTGTTTACGCGGCAGTAACTAGGGGCGAGCACGATGATATAGAACTCTCTAAACACACCCCGCACGAAAAGCTATCGCTTACGGAAGTCCTACACTTATACACCCACGGCTCGGCATACGTCTTAAGAGAAGAAAGCAGCATAGGAAGCTTGGAGGTAGGTAAGCTTGCTGACTTCATAATAGTGGATAAAGACCCCTACGCAATCGACGAGAAGACACTGCGGGAGATTAAGGTTTTAGCAACTTATGTCGGTGGCGTGAAGGTATATGAATGCTTGACTCCCTCATCATAAAGAGGGATTGACGGCGGCTCTTGAAGCACGGACGTCGGAGCTTTAATTACTCGTAGCTAGAAGTATAAGCCTGCGACGCTTAAAGCTTGCTTCACCGCCTTGATCCACGAGTCGGGTGGTTTTCCAGGGCTTCTTAAGTAGTAGGCTTTTTTAAACCACTCCACCCTGTTTTCAGATATTACGACTGGCACGTCAGAATTCCTCAGTATCCCTTCGTCAGCAGGGTTATCACCTAATCCTATAACCAGAATTTCCCTCCCTACTACGTTGATTCGCTTCAGGAGCTCGCGTGCCGCCCTATCCTTATCCACCTCCAGTATGTGTACTGCTCTCCTGGTTTGGATTGTTTTAAGGCTTGTGTTTCTAATCACGGAATTTATGAAGTTTCTGCAGGGGTTGTGCTGTGTAATAAATACCTCGCTATAGAGTCTAGCTTGAGATAACTTGATTAATTCCGTAGGTATTCCTAGGACTCTCGACACGCTCTCCGGTTCCGCTTTACTGAGTCTTAAAGCTTTCCCTGAGCAATCCGGGCTTTCCTCTATGTACGTTAGCAACTCCTCGTAGGTACTTATAGGATTGCATAACTCTAAGAATTCGTAACTACCTACCATGCGTCCGGGGCCCCACCTCAAGAAGCCTCTGAGCGCGTATATGGCGCAACCCCCCTCAATTACGTATGCTGGGAACTCGTGGCTTAACTTACTCATTAATTCCTTAACCTCGATGAATGTCTTGAACGTTACCGGCACGACCTCGACTCCAAGCACTCTTAACTCACTTAAGAAACTTCTTAACCCCTCCACAGGGCTTTCCTGCGTCATAGGTAGCATGGTGTCGTCTACGTCTGTAAGTATCACCGCCTTACCGTCCAACCTAAAATCCTTAAGCAACTGAGAGCTCACTCCTTGATAATATCTCATCAAGGAATTTCCTAGCGTTTGTTTTACGGTATTCGTAAGTTCTTGGTTTAGGCGGTTCCCCCTCATACGGGAACTCCTTCAATATCTTGAGTATCGCGTTGTTTAGGATGTTGTTCTACCAGCCTAGAACGATGTATAGCTCCTGAACTTTCCGTCAGCATCTCTACTATGTATAACTCACCTTTCTGTGAGTGAAGATGGTACATCAACTCGTAAGTCTCTATGGAGTATTTAGAAGAAAAGTTAAGCATCTTAGCCAGCTCTCTCATAACGTGTTCACCACTATTACTAATTTAATAATATATCCGTCTCGAACCTCCTCCTCTCGAAAGAACGAAACTTATATGGAAGTCTGACGAGCATCAAACTCCCCACTAACATATGTTGGCAATATTAAAATATTACGTGTTGGGCTCATCGCTTGCTAAACTAGCACACACCTTGCGGATATCTGTAGGTATCTGCGGGGGTCAGCAATATTTATAAGGGTGAGATTTTAGTTTTCTTATATGTGGTGATATATTGGTAACGGCTGAGTACGTCATATTCGTTACTATTGCTGGAGTCATGCTAGGGACTTTCTACGGGTTAGCTACAATAGGTCTTAGCTTTACCTTCGGGATTTTAAGGATTCTTAATAGTGGTCACGGCAGTTTCGTGATGATTGGTGCGTACATTAGTTACTGGTGTTTCGCGTTATTAGGGCTTCCCCCGTTGGTTTCGTCATTGCTGGCTTTTGCTGTCGGGTTCTTCATGGGGTTCGCGCTGTATCATGGTCTCATATCTCGCGTGCTTGGCGGCCCAGAACTAATCTCACTCGTTTTAATGTTTGCTTTCGGGATTTTCTTGCAGGAAGTGGCTAAGTTTTCTTGGAGTGCCTCGCCAAGAGGGTTCACGTGGGGTTTAGGGAGCATCAACATATTTGGTTATGAGTATCCCTTAACGCGGTTGATCGGGGGCGTGGTTAGTGCGGTGATAGTTCTAGTGCTTTACGTGTTCTTATTCAGGACCAAGTCCGGGAACGCGATCAGGAGTGTTGTGGAGGATCCTGAGGGGGCCGCGTTATGCGGGGTTAACGTGAGCAGGGTTTACGCGTTAAGCCTGGCTATAGCGCTCGGCTTAACAGTCGCGAGCGGGGCTTTATCAACCCTATTCGTTTCAGGGGGTATAGAGCCGTATATGGGTGACCCATACACGACCAGGGCTTTCGCGATAGCTGTTTTAGGAGGGCTTACATCACCTTTTGGTTCTTTTCTCGCGGGCCTGCTTTTCGGCATTATTGAAAACCTCTCATACATGTTGCTATCACTCGCTAACGTTGGGAATCCTTTCTCTATGACCAGATTCTTGACGTTCGCAATGATCTTGCTGGTACTCCTAATCAGGCCTCAAGGACTTTTGAAGAGGTGATGGTCTTGGATATCAGGACTCACAGATCCCTAATTATCTTGTTCTTGGTTTCGCTGATCTTACTCTTCGTTAGGGTAGGAATACCTGAGACTAGACAGATCTTATCAATACTATTCTTCTACATAGCGCTTAGCGAGGTCTTCAACCTATTTACCGGGTTAACTCTCTACGTATGTTTTGGTTACGTGGCTTTCGTTGCTTTAGGTATGTACGGCGGCGGAGCCACTATAAAATATCTTCTCTCCGCCTCAAGCCCTCCACCACTCGCGGTGGTTCTAGCGTGTGCTTTTGCCGTTGCAGGGATACTTGCGTTAATCTTAGCTTTAGCGGTTGGGTGGATAAGCGTGAGGTTGAAGGGCGCGTACTTCGCGATAGCTACGATAGGTCTTAACGAAGGTCTTAAAAACTTGATTGAGGGGACCGGGATTTGGGGTGGTAGTAGCGGTCTCGTGATAGCTAATGACTTAATACAGTCCTACAACTACGATACATTCATATTCGTTACTTCAGAACTCGCTGACTACCTAATCTTCACGGTATACGCGGTTACGATTCTATGCATATACCTAGTGATTAAGTCTAGGCTAGGTTATGGTCTAGCTGCTTTAAGAGAGGATGAGGAGGCCGCGAACGTTATGGGGGTGAACGTGGTGAGGTATAAGCTCATAGTGTTCGTGATTAGCGCGACGCTCGCCGGCATGCTGGGAGCGGGTAAGATGATTAAAGACGTGGCTATATACCCCCCGCAAGCTTTCGCCGTCTCTTACACTGTTGAAGCTATAGTTATATCAATGCTCGGGGGTCTGGGCACCGTCACAGGGCCTGTGATAGGCGGCTTAATATACGGCGTCTTGAAATACGTGCTTACGGTAAGCTTCCCAGGACTCCAGCTCCTGGCTCTAGCTCCTGCTCTCATGGCCATGTGCGTTATGTTCCCGTACGGCATCGTAGGGTGGCTTAGGAGGAGGTTTAAGGGGAGTAAGATCGAATCATTACTTATTTAGGGGGTTGGGTATGAGTAAAGAATTATTAAGGCTTGAGAACGTCTCGAAAAGCTTCGGAGGCATTAGAGCACTCAACAACGTCAACTTAATCATTAAGGAGGGTGAGAAGCTAGCTATAATAGGCCCTAACGGCGCGGGCAAAACCACTTTATTCAACGCTATAAGCGGGGTTTTCGGCTTAGACTCCGGAAGAATATTCTACATGGGTAGGGATATCACGAAACTACCGCCTTTCAAGAGAAAATATCTCGGTATATCGAGAGCTTTCCAGATACCGAGACCTTTTGCCGGGATGACTGTCCTGGATAACGTGGTTGTTGGTGCTTTGTTTTCTAGAGACATAAAAGACATTAAGGAAGCTAGAGTTAGAGCTGAGGAAATCCTTTCTTTAGTAGGTCTTCACAGCAAGAAGGATGAGCTAGCGGTAAACCTCACGTCACCTGAGAAGAAGTTGTTGGAATTAGCTAGGGCTTTAGCTCCTAAACCGAAGCTACTGCTACTTGATGAGATAGTTGCGGGGATACCGCCGGCTGAAGTCGATAAGATAATGGGTCTTGTCGTGAGGATCTCGGAGCAGGAAAACATATCCGTGGTAGCCTTAGTAGAACACGTTATGAGGGTGCTGAAGTATGTGGAGAGAGCTGTCTTCCTGCACGAGGGTCGTGTGATGATGGATGACACGCCTGACAAAGTTCTTAATAGTGAGGTAGTTAAGGACATATATCTGGGGAAGGTCTATGAGTGAGGTAGTTTTAAGAGCTGAAAATGTTGAGACGGGGTATAAGGGAGTTCAGGTACTTTGGGGTGCCACGGTCAGTGTAGGTAAGAACGAGATTGTCGCAGTATTAGGCCCTAACGGCGCGGGCAAAACAACGCTCCTCAAAGCAATCATTGGTTTCCTGAAGGTTTGGGGAGGTTCCATAAAGTTCTTGAACGAGGAGATATCAGGGCTCCCAGTACATGAGAGAGTGAGGAAGGGTATTGCGTTAGTGCCTGAGGGCAGGAAATTATTCCCTAACATGACTGTTGAGGAAAACCTGGTCATGGGTGCTTACCTCTATAACATAAAGAGAGATAAGGAGATCCAGAACATAATGGAGATAGTCTACAACTTATTCCCCATCCTAAAAGAACGACGTACCCAGAAAGCCGGAACGTTGAGCGGCGGACAACAGCAGATGCTCGCTATAGGGAGGGCCTTAATGACGAACCCTAAGATATTATTGCTGGATGAGCCGACGCTGGGCTTGTCACCTAAGCTCGCTAACGAGGTGCTGGAGACTGTCGTTAAGCTCCGTAACGAACTCGGCGTCTCGGTCTTGCTCGTAGAGGAGAAGGTTCTGCTCGCCACGCGTGTAGCGGACAGGATATACCTGATAAATCAGGGAAGAATAGAGCACGAAGTACTGAAGAAAGATTTCGGGAAAGACGAACTACTTTATAGGTACCTAGGGTTATGAGCCGTCCCCGTCTTAATGAACGGCCCCCCTTAGTTTAGCTAGGGCTTCACACATCAGCCTACGGTTAGGTCGTCGGGCACACACCCCACCATAAATGACTGGTTTTCACTCACGAAGGCTTAACTACCTTGAAAGTTTATTAACCCTTAGTATCCAACTATTATTGTGGTGTTCCATGGCTTTGAAACCAGCTGTAATCGTAGCGTTAGTGCTTATCGTTATAGTGGTTGCCGGACTCTTGTATTGGTACTTCGTGGTAGCGCCTCCTAAGCCTACTGAGGAAATCCCCGATAAGATAACGGTTGGCTTGACGTTAGGGTTATCCGGTTCCTATTCTTACGCTTCCCATCAAGGTCTTTGGGGGATTCAAGCGGCGATCAAGTGGATTAACGAAGTCTACGGAGGTATTAAGATAGGTAATAAGGCGGTGAAGATAGAGCTGAAGTACTATGATGATCAATCTAATAAAGAGCTTGTCTCAAGTCTTTACGAGCAACTCATCAATGTTGATAAGGTTGATTTCTTGTTGGGGCCTTACGGGTCTCCGCTGGTGATGGTTGCAGCCCCTGTCGCGGCCAAGTATAACAAGCTGATGATTAATTGGATGGGTACTGGAGACGTGATTCACGAGCAGGGCTATAAGAACTTGGTTATGGTATCGACTCATTCCAGCTACCAGATGCGGCCTGCTATGGAAATGATTAAGACTCTGGATCCCAACGCTACCATAGCTGTGATATTTAAGGAAGACGAGCATAACAGGTACTTAGCTAGAGGAGCTCTTGAAGAGGCTGGAAAACTCGGTTTAAGCGTGGTCTTCAATAAGTCTTACCCGGTAGATATCAAAGACTTCACCCCGATATTCACGGAGATGGCTGCGAAGAAGCCTGACGTAATCGTTATATGTGCTCACGAAGCTGACGGTATCTTGGCTGCTCAACAACTAGCTGAGCTAAACATAAACGCTAAGCTCATGATCATGGGCTTCGTACCGAGCCTCAAGTCATTCAGGGACGCTTTAGGGAACTTAGCTGAGGGTTGGGCAGGCACTAATCAGTGGACTTACGGAGCTTCTTACACGCCTAGCGACGCTCAAGCATTAGGGTATGAGTGGTTCGGACCTACCGAGGATAAGTTCCTCGAATTATATAATCAAGTAGCTAGCCCCGGACAATTCCCGTCAGAGCACGCAGGCGCTGGCGCAGCAGCAATATTAGTTCTGGCGAGAGCTATAGAGAAAGCACAAAGTCTTAACCAAGACGCTGTCAGAAACGTATTAAACACCATGAAACTCGCTACGTTCTACGGACTCTATCAAATAGACCCTACCACAGGGAAGCAGATAGCTCATAAAGAGATACTATCTCAGTGGCAGGGAGGCAGATTCGTGGCTATATGGCCTCCTGAAATCGCCACGTCACGGCCGGTATACCCAATACCTACGTGGGACGAGAAGAGGCAGGGTGCGCAAGCACTCCCCTAAACGTTAAGGCTGGAGACAAATCCTCCTTTTTATCTTATTTTTCACTAAACACAATCTCTCGAAGCGTGGGTTCCATAGCCTGGAAGTAGTTGATGTTAGGGTTTGTGGAGCCGGGGGCGGGATTCGAACCCGCGGGATAACGGGTATCAACTGCTTAAACCACTGCAGCCCGCCGCCTTAGACCGCTCGGCCACCCCGGCTAATTAAGTAGTGACTACCGAAAATTTAAATTTTTGTCGCTGTATTTAAGGTTGTGCGGTAATTTCTAGTTGGTATGAGGTGTGTGCGTTGCCTTACGGCATCGATTGCTTAGCCGAGGTTTTGAGGAGGTTGGGTGATGAGGGTGTTAGGGGGGTTATTATCGGTAGCACTGTGTACGCTTTAAGGCTTGGCGTGAGGGAGTTGGAGGATGACGTCGATTTATTCACCACGACTATTTCCCCCGTTTTTGACGAGGACTTAATTCTCGAAGTAGCTGAGAGAATTGGGTGTCGCGTAGGTAGTACTGAGTGGGGTACCCCCAGTCTTGAATGCGTTTTAAGTAGTGAGTGCGTTATCGTGGTTGAGCTGTATGAGAATATACACGATCTCTACGTGCCTCCGGAAATGCTGGAGGAGGCCGAGACCGTGGAGATTGAGGGGGTTGAAGTAAAGATACTTAGGATTGAAGACTACATACTACTGAAAGCTAGAGCGGGTAGGGAGCAAGACTTAGAGACCTTAAGTTATATTAACGACTTAATCAGAAATAAGGCTTTAAAAGTTGATTTCAAGACGTTGAAGGAAAGACTTAATTTATTTGATGAAGACGAGCAGAAACTAATAAGCAGGAGGTTAAGCGCTGTCGGCATAAAGGTTTAGCCGCTTTAATCAGAGATCTCAGTTTGCGGG
>JAJHQR010000003.1 GCA_020833255.1 Desulfurococcaceae archaeon
CAACGTTCTTAAACGCTGTTAGTGGGTGGTTTGGTGGTAGTGGTTCTTCTTCGTATACGTCTAGTCCTGCGCCTGCTATCCAGCCTTCTTGTAGTGCTTTTATTAATGCTTTAGTATCTACTACTCCACCTCTTGAAGTGTTTATTAGTATTGCGTTCTTCTTCATCAACCTCAACAAACCCTCACCAACCAACCACCTAGTCTCAGGAGTAAGAGGAACATGAATACTAACGACGTCGGATTCCTTAAAGACTTCTTCTAAACTCCTAAACTCAACACCTAACTCCCTCTCAGCTTCCAGATCTCTTCTCGGGTCGTAGTATAATACCCTCATACCGAAACCCTTAACCCCTATCTCAGCCACCCTCTTACCGATTCTTCCTAAACCCACTATGCCCAGTGTCTTGCCTCTTAGCTCAGTGCCTAAGAGCATCTTCGGGTGCCAAGCAGTCTTAAGTCTCCACCATTCCCCGAACCTCACGAAAATATCTCCCTCAATAACCCTCCTAGCCGTGCTTAGTATGAGTGCCCAAGTAAACTCGGCTGTTGCCTCAGTTAAGACTCCCGGCGTGTTGGTTACGTAGATGCCGCGTCTGGTAGCACACTCTAGATCTATATTGTCAAACCCTACAGCTAGCTGAGCTACTATCCGTAACTTAGGGGCCGAAGACAGTAAACCACAATCTATCCTATCACTAAGGAGCGAAATTAACGCGTCAACTTCTTTAACCTTACTGAGTAAGACGTCATGTGGCGGGGCCTGATATCTATCCCAGACCTCAACATCGTAGTATTCTGATATCCTCTGTGTAACGTCATCGAATAACTCTCTCGTTATGAAGACCCTGGGCTTCACTAACACCACCTTCAATAAAAATCCTTGTGGAGATGCTATTAAATCACGTAACCTTATATATTAGGTGTATTTCGTCCCCGCACTTACATATCTTGTAATTAATTAGTTTCAGTCTTAACCACTCACTCAAGTCTCCGAAGCCCTCTCCTCCTACCAAAGCTACGGAATCTTTACCTCCTATCACGTATGGGGAGATGGTTATCCTAAGCTCGTCTACAAGCTTCTTGGATATGAGGTGCCATAGTAGAGTACCACCTCCCTCAACTAGCAAGTCTCTTAAGCCTTTATCGTGTAGTGCTTCCAGAGCTTTACTCATGTCTATCAACGGTGATTCACTCTCAATAACTATGACGTCCACGCCTAAGCTCCTTAACTGCTCTATCTTCTCTCGCTTAGCTGTAGAAGACGTTACTATGATTGTTGGGGCCACGCTCACGTCAAGTACTCTCGCGTTGAGAGGTATTTTCAGGGAGCCGTCGACAACAATCCTCACAGGGTTTCTCCCCTCGACGAGCCTGACAGTGAGTTGAGGGTTGTCTCTGATGACCGTGTTAGCACCGACCATCACGCCGTCGACGACGGCTCTCATAGAATGCAGCCTTAGCTTGTCGTAAGGGCAGCTAAGTCTTGAGTCACCGGTTCTTGAAGCTATCTTACCATCAACTGAGGTGGTCGCGTAAACCCTCACGTAAGGTCTTCTCAAGCTCACCACCTAAATACACTAACTTACCGTCAAGCATGAGAGCGGCGACGAACTCACTCCCCCCTCTCTTAACTAACGCTAAGTGCTTATTATGCGCTCTCTCAAACGGCGTGTTCGAGTATCTCAAGAAGAGCAGGTTCGCGTCACCTCCCTCAACTACGTAATTCCGAGCACCCACGGGGTTAGCGTTAGTTAAGGCTTTAAGAACCCATACCGGGTCATTAACCCCGGCATTGCGGGCGAGCAGTAAAAGTAGCTCCCCCTCCCTCCACAAGTCAGGCTTTACCCAGCCTAAGTTATCCGTACCTAAAGCTACGTCAACCCCTAACTCGTATATGTTCCTCAGTTTAGGTAGCCCGGACATAAACCATAGGTTAGACCTGAGGCATAAGACTAACGTGATCCTCAAGTCTTTGAGGAGCTGGAGCTCTTCAGGACCTAACCAAACACCGTGAATCAACGCGTTAGGCCTGCCGACAGAGAGTAGTCTCTCTAAATCTCTCTCCTCCCTAGTCTCCCTAGTTTCCGATACGTGCGAATGAATCAACTTGCCCGAACCCCTCACCAAATCGAAGATAGTTCTTAAGTCTTCTGACGTGAAGTAATGCGGTGATGAAATACCGACCCCGTCCGAGTACTTAATTATCTCCTTGATTTCACGGCCTACCCCCGCATGCTTTGAAGGCATGCCGAGAACATAGTGGGTTCTGAGTTTCGCAGTACCTAACCTAAGGCTCTCAACCCCTAACTCACGGAACTCCGCGACATAACCCACCCCTGAACTCAGCATCAGGTCCACGGCCTCACCTATTACCGAGTTCAGTGAGTTGACCCCCGCTCTATCAAGCACTAGGTACTTAAGCCCGTAGGGTTCCCCGACAACTGAATCGATGTCTAGGTCCCAGCCAATCTCAGGACTCACGTAATCTAGTATGTGTACGTGCATGTTAGCTAGGGGAGGCATGACTACGTAGCTACGCATGTCGAGAACTCCTCCAACCCCTCTAGATATGCTGTGTATTTTGCCTTCGTCGATGACTAGGGTGAGGGGGCCCTCAACGAACTCTAACGAGGTGCTTAAGAACCCCCCAGCCACGGTAACGCTGAATTCCTTCATCTCCTAAACCTAAAATATTGTGTGTCTCAGAGTTATAACCTGCGACGTTGAACATATCTTGGTGATGAGGCGGGACTGGATGATCTAGATGATTAGTAGCGAACCGTCTGACGTCAGGGGTTTCTTAGACCACGACTTAATAATTGATCGAGATAACAGAATATTCGTTGTCGTCGGGAACACTCATCCTAAGGGCTTGATAATTGCATACCTCAAATACGTTTCTTCAAGGAAGCCCACGCTTTGGAGGGGGAGGGGTACTTACTATGAGAGGGTGTTGAGGGAGTATAGCGTTGAGGAGGTTCTGCGCGTGTCTTCGGAAGCGGGCGCCTGGTTCCACGACCCGACGTTAGGGGTCTCGATACCGGTGGTCAAGGTCTCGGATGTCTTGGAGTGGCTTAAGCCTGAGGAGAGGTTGGGGGAGTTAAGGAAACACGTTAAGGACTTCGTGGAGCTGGTTAGTGTTGAGGTCTCGGATTTTGTCAGTAGTGTGACTGGGCTTAGCGTCGGTAATATGGGAGTCGCAGGGTCTGTTCTCGCAGGTATTCACGGACCTCATTCAGACGTTGATTTAGTGATATATGGTTGTAGGGAAGCTCTAGAATTCGTTCAAACAAGCTTAGAGATGAGTAAGTTACCCGCGGAGAGGGTAGCGTCTAAGATACTGGAGAACTCGAGGATCTTAGGGATTGGGCCTGAGACGTACGCTAAGATAATCCCGCCATATAAGTTCGCTTGTTTTAAGGGAGTTCCAATAACCTTCACATTCGTTGATAGGAGGACTTACAGGTATGGGGACTTGGTTCTAAGACCTCTCAAGCCTGTTAACCTGATAGCTGAGGTTGTGGGAGGGGACTGTAAATCCCTTTTCTACCCGTCGAGAACTCAAGTAGTTAGGGTTCTCGAGGGACCCGCTGTTAAGGAAATAATAAGTTACGAGGCGGAATATAATTACCTCCTGTATAGGGGAGGGGTGTTAAGGGTTTCCGGAATGCTCGAGGAGTCGGTACCGGATAACGAGTACTACGTGGTTGTTGGTGGGAGGGAGAGTAAGGGATACGTAATACCTCACGGAGTTTAAGAGGTTGCCCTCTACCTAATTAAAGCGATTTTATCGCCTACGTTTATGGTGTCTCCTGGTCTCACGTAAACCTTCTCCACTACGCCGTTTCTAGGAGACTTTATTTCCAGCTCCATCTTCATCGATTCTATGGTGACTACTGTGTCGCCAACACTTACTTTAGACCCCTCCGTAACTAAGACTTTAAGAATCTTCCCGGGTATTTCCGAAGATATCGCTACGGCTCCTGAAGGTACTTCAGGACCTCTTATCTCGAGTACCTGCTCAAGACCTGTCTCCGCTCCCGACGCTGCTTGAGTGACTTCACTCCCTGAAGATTCTTCAGATACGCTGAGCTCAGGTTCTTGAGTAACCTCAACCTCACTACCCACCCTGACTACCAGGTCCTTATCATTGACTTTAACGAAGTACGTGCCGTTACCGCCGTCCCTTACCTCAACCCTATATTTCCTCCCCTCAACCTCCACGACATATACTGAGGTACTCACTTGCTTGGCACCGTTTCTATAATTAGGTGGTATTCCTTAAAAATAATCAATAAGGTCTTGTGGAATGTTTTTAACGTTTCTTAAAGTATATCTGGGAGTATAAAATTGGTGGGGGAGTCCTTACCGGCTAAGATACTTGAGTTGAGGAGGCTTAAGGAGGAGGCTAGGTTAGGTGGTGGTTTAAAAGCTATTGAAGCGCAGCACGCTAAGGGTAAGTTAACTGCGCGGGAGAGGCTTGAACTATTGTTCGACCCTAACACTATGTTAGAGTTTGATATGTTGGTAACTCATAGAGCAACGGAGTTCGGCATGGCTGAGAGGAGGGCCTACGGTGACGGAGTAGTCACAGTTATGGGCAGGGTTAATAACAGGCCTGTGATAGGGATAGCCCAGGACTTCACGTTTATGGGCGGCTCACTAGGCGAGATGCACGCCGCTAAGATAGTTAAGGCGATGCAGTACGCGGTCTCCGCGGGCATGCCCATCGTATTCCTCAACGACTCCGGCGGCGCTAGGATTCAGGAGGGTGTGGACTCGCTCAGAGGGTATGGCGACATATTCTACATGAACGTTATGGCTTCTGGCGTGGTGCCTCAGATAGCCGTTATAATGGGGCCCTGCGCTGGCGGGGCGGTGTACTCCCCGGCACTCATGGACTTCGTGATAATGGTTGATAAAACGTCCTATATGTTCATAACAGGTCCGAGAGTGGTTAAAGCCGCTATAGGGGAGGAGGTCACTGAGGAGGAGTTAGGAGGTCCTAGAATACACGTGACTAAGAGTGGTGTAGCACACTTCATAGCTAAGGATGATAAAGAAGCGATAGGCTTGGTGAAGAGGTTGCTCAGTTACCTACCCTCAAACAATATGGAAGCGCCGCCTAGGACGCCCTCAGGCGATCCGCCGGATAGGGTGGAGGAGAAATTAAATACTCTAGTTCCTGAAGACCCGTTAAAAGCTTACAACATGTATGAAGTCATTGACGCGGTATTCGATAAAGGCTCGTTCTTCGAGGTGTCGAGAGAGTACGCTAGGAACGCTATAACGGGGTTCGCGAGACTGAATGGGTGGGTTGTTGGCGTGATAGCTAATCAACCGATGGTCCTCACAGGCGCTTTAGACATAAACGCCTCGGACAAGATAGCTAGGTTTGTCAGGATACTCAACGCTTTTAACATACCTATAATCACGTTCGTGGACGTCCCCGGGTACATACCCGGCACGTACCAGGAACACAACGGCATAATAAGGCATGGCGCTAAGGTACTCTACGCCTACAGCGAGGCGACAGTGCCTAAGTTAACGGTCATAGTGAGGAAAGCTTACGGCGGTGCTTACATAGCGATGGGTTCCAGACACTTAGGCGCTGACTTCGTAGCTGCTTGGCCTACTGCGGAGATAGCTGTTATGGGTGCTGAGGGGGCTGCCGAGATAATATGGAGGGCTGAGCTCTCTAAAGCTAAGACGCCTGAGGAGAGGCAAGAACTACTCAACAAGTTAGCCACGGAATACAAGAATAAGTTCCTCCACCCATACATAGCTGCCGCAAGAGGCTACATAGACTCCGTCATAGAGCCGGCGGAGACCAGGCCAACACTAGTTAAAGCGCTTGAATTCCTCCTCACTAAGCGGGAGGTAAGGTTTAGAACACCGCCGAAGAAGCACGGCTTGATCCCGGTATAGCGCGAGTTATTTTCAAGTAAAGCTATCCTAAGTCAATTAGCCACAACTAAATAGTGTTGGAGGTCGTTTAGACTTTAGTTATTTAAGTTTGAGAGCTCTAATTTTGAGTGGGTAGCGAAGATGTTTCACAAGACGCCGGACATAGCGGAGGTTTTTGAGAGATTCGGCGAAGGGTCTGAAGTAGTTATTCGTGGCTGGGTCTACAGGATATTTAAAGTGGGCGGCAAGGTTTTCGCGTGGGTTAGAGATCACTCAGGCTACATTCAGGTAGTTTTCGACAAGAGTTACGTGGCTAGTGATTGGGACGCTGTGGAGAAGCTGACTAGAGAGTCTAGTGTGGAGGTTAAGGGTGTTGTGAGGGTTGACGCTAGAGCTCCCGGCGGTAAAGAGATAGTGGCTAGCAACTTAATCGTTTACGGTTACTCACCCCCCTTCCCGATAAAAGGGGGTGAGGACATAGAGTACTTACTTAACGTGAGGCACCTCTGGCTTAGGTCCAGACACATGATAGCGCTACTCAAGATTAAGCACACAGCTATCCAAGCTTTGAGGGATTGGTTGGTGAAGGATGGGTGGTGGGAGACCACCCCGCCAATACTTACGGGCTCGGCCGTGGAAGGCGGCGCTACCCTATTCGAAGTCAAGTATTTCGACAAGACCGCGTACCTCTCTCAGTCGGCTCAACTATACCTTGAAGTACTGATATTCCCGCTGAATAAGGTCTGGGCCTTAACCCCCTCCTTCAGAGCCGAGAAATCAAGGACTAGGAGACACCTTAGCGAGTACTGGCACCTGGAGGTTGAGGCCGCGTGGTACGATATGGAGGACATGATGAAGGTCGCTGAAGACATGGTTAGTTACGCGGTAGCTAAGATACTGGAAGAAAGAAAAGAAGAGCTTAAACTACTTAACAGAGACACTACTAAGCTGGAGAAAGCTCTTGAGACCCCCTACCCTAAGATAACTTACGACGAAGCTATTCAAATCCTTCAAAAGAAAGGCTTTAACCTGAAGTGGGGTGATGATTACGGCGCTGATGAGGAGAAAGCACTGACGGAGGAGTTTGAGGTACCGTTCTTCGTGACCCACTTCCCCAAACACATAAAAGCGTTTTACATGAAGGAAGATCCTAAGAGACCTGAGGTCGTTCTAGGGTTTGACCTGCTCGCGCCCGAGGGTTACGGCGAGATCATCGGGGGTTCGCAGAGGGAAGACGATTACGAGAAACTATACAACAGGATAATTTCCGAAGGCCTGAATTATCAAGACTATGAGTGGTATCTCGACTTAAGGAAGTACGGGAGCGTCCCCCACTCAGGATTCGGGTTAGGTGTTGAGAGACTCGTCATGTGGGTTTCCGGGATAGATCACATAAGAGACGCGATACCTTTCCCAAGGTGGAGGGGGCGCATATACCCCTAACCAAGCCCCCTACTCGTAGACTACGTTAACTATATGCTTAACCTTGTCAACCCCTTCACACATTATTAAACGTATTAACTCCTTAGTAGTGTCAGTCAACTCTAGCTTTAGAGCGTCTTCGAATTTGAAGAAACCTATGCCGAGAGACTCCTCGTTCGCTACGGGCTCTCCCTCAGCGTCGGTGATTAGGTAGTCAAGTATTACGTAATGATATTTAACGCTATAATCTTTTCTAAGCCTTATGTACTCGGTAATAGCTAGTAACGACGCCTTACTAGCCTTAAGCGACGTCTCCTCCTCTAATTCCCTGAATAAAGCTGTGAGCACCGGCTCCCCAGCCTCTATATGCCCGCCAGGTATGGACCATAAGTTAGGTGATGGCGGGTACTTCCTCTTAATGAGGAGTATCCTACCATCTCTTAAGACTACCGCCCCTACCGCTACCCTAGGCCACTCAACCACTCCGAACACCTACTCAATAAGTTTTACTTGCTAGATTAATGTTTTATCTTGTTATTAAGATTACGTTTTAGGAGTAGTGAGGCGATGCTTAAATTACGTTGCGTTAGGTGTGGTCACGAAGTGGGTGGGGTTGAGTATGTCAGTAGCTGTCCTCAGTGCGGGGGTCTCTTAATAACCCGGGCTTCAGGGTGTCTGAGGAAGGGTAAGGGTTCGGGGGTCTGGGTTTGGGGTAACGGCTTATTCACTTCGTTCATGACCCCGAGAGTTACGTTAGGGGAGGGCAACACCCCGCTCATAAAATCCGTTAAGATAGGTAGGAGCACCGGCTTAACGCTTTATTTCAAGGACGAAACTAAAAACCCTTCAGGCTCCTTCATAGACAGAGGCTCGGCAACACTAGCTACCGCGTTGAAGTACTTTAAGATCAGGTCTGTGGTGGTGCCCTCTACCGGAGACTTAAGTATTTCGGTCTCAACATACCTGAGACGTGCCGGGATCTCTAGCAAGGCTTACGTACCATCCAGCGTTACTTTAAGCAAGGCTTACAAAACCCTCTTAGTGAGCGATAGGGTAAAGTTCGTTGATAGCTATGAGGAAGCGTTGGTTAAGGCTTTAAAGAGTACGCAGTTTTATGACGCGGCTATACTACCCACCAACCCATTCTTGATTGACGGTTACAGGACGGTAGCTTTCGAGCTGGTTTACTCGCTAGGCAGGGAAAGACCTTTAATGGTCGTAGTACCGATAGGGGACGGTGTCCTAGCTCTAAGCATTCATTACGTGCTTGAAGATCTTGGAATACATCACAAGATACTCGGTGTTAGAGCGTGTAAGGAATCCCCCCTACTAAGAGATATCTACGTCGCTAAGCCGATGCTTCAAGAATATCTGAAAGAACTCGAAGATTCGGGGTTCATAGAAGTCATTAACGTATGTGATGATGAAGCACTTGAGGCAAGTGAATTCATGGTTAAGAAGGAAGGCTTCTTGGTAGGGCCTGTAGGGGCTTCGTGTGTGGCGGCGCTCAAGAAATTAGTTGGTGAGGGCAGGAAAGATTTCGTTACGGTAGCTTTGATGTCGGGCGATCCGTTGCAAGACCCCTACGTCATTAAAGCTCTTCTCGAGAGGACCGCGGGACGTGAGGAACAGATAGTGACTCTAGGCTTTACTAAGATGAAGATCTTGGAAATCCTCGCTTACGGTAACCCGGCACACCCCTACGTACTCTGGAAGGAACTCAAGCAGAAACACGGTCTTAACTTGAATAGGAGGAGTGTCTACAAACACGTGGAGGAATTAATTAGCTTAGGCTTCTTGAAGGTAGTCGGTCATGAAAGGGTTGGCGGGAGGATTAGGAAGATAGTGACTATAACCGAGCAGGGTTTGAAACACCTCACGTGATATTGCGGCGTCGATAGTGAACTTGATATTGTATTGATCGCCTAAAAACGCTCTTTCCCTTATCTTCACGAGGTGTGCGTGATGAGCGTGGTCAGGGTCTCCCTATATACCGCGTTGGTTTTGATAGCTACTATAGTGCTCCAGGTTTATACGCCAGCAACCCGCGGATATTTTAACCTTGGTGAGGTAGCTATATATACTGTCGCAGCCCTGAGCTCGCCGCTCACGGCAGGCATCGCCGGGGGAGTTGGTTCGGCGCTAGCAGATCTCCTGACCGGTTACGGGATTTTCGCGCCCGGCACGTTAGTTATTAAGTTTACTGAGGGCTTCGTAGCGTCCTTACTGATCTCCTCTTTTAGGAAGAAGTTAGGGGCTTTCTCCAAGCTACGTATAGCGTCGGTAGTGATAGGGGTGCTTCTAGGGATTTTGATAGCTGCGTTAGGGGTGGCCCTCTTCACCGGGGAAATCGAGCTTTATTCAGTGCCTCTCAGCGTTATGGGCGTTGAGCTCACGGTGCTTTCCGCGAAGTTCTCGCTAGCTACCTGGTTCTGGATTTTAATAGGTTTGGTGATCGTTATTTCGGTGACGTACATCGTGGTTAGGGCTAGGGGCGAGAGTTTAAGTTTCGTGATTCCGGTGCTATTCAGCGGGTTAATAATGGTTACGGGGTATTTCCTCTACGAGTACTTCGTTTCTAACCCCCTCCAAGGGATACCGCCTGAGGAAGCCTTCGTCGAGGTCCCGGTCAACCTAGGTCAAGCTTTAGTAGGTCTAACGCTTTCGTCACCCGTCATCACGTTCGTTAATAGAGCTAGAGGGTAGTGCATGATTTGATGGAAGTAAGGGATCTCAACGTATGGCTTAGTAACTACCACGTACTGAAGGATGTTTCCTTCAACGTCGGCGAGCACGGTGTAGTCTTGTTAGTAGGGCCTTCAGGCTCCGGAAAATCAACTCTGTTGAAGACTTTAAGTGGTGTGATACCTTCGGTTGTTAAGGGGGTTGTCAGAGGTTTTTCTAGCCCGTCTCTGGAGACTCTTAAGAGTAAGGCCATGTACGTACATCAAGAACCTTGGTTCTTCATCTCAACACCTTATGTTTGGTCGGAGATCGTTGGCTACACCTCGATAAAGTCTTTAAGTAGTCTTAGGGAGGTTCTCGAGGAATTCAGGCTCGGCCACCACGTCAACAGGACTACGTACACTTTAAGTGCTGGCGAGATTCAGAGGCTTGCGTTCGTGATAGCGGTGAATTCAGGGAAGGAGATACTCTTACTAGATGAGCCGACATCTTACCTCGATAAACGTAATTCCGAGACTCTAGTGAGGTTTGTCGTCAAGCTCAGCAAAGACTACGGTAAGACGTTCATCATAGTGGATCACGACTTAACGCTGTGGGGTGATTACGTGAGTGAAATACTGTACCTGAGTGAGGGGAGGCTTACTAAGACCTCGAAAAACCCTTTCGAGGAAGTCGTCAGAAATATGTCCAGCAAGTTAAGTCCCGTAAACTCGAGAAGTAGTGAATGCCTGAAAATACGTGTTGATAGTTTTAGGTTTCCTGACTCGAAGGAGCCTCTGCTAACTAACATAAGCTTTGACGTGTGTAGGGGGGAGGTCGTGGTGGTCAAGGGTTCTTCCGGTTCCGGCAAGACCACCCTACTCAAGTTGATAGCTAGTGGGTGTCTCAGGGGTGGTGGGGTGGTTGACGTCAGCGGGGGTCGATGCAGGGCTGTCTTCGTGCCTGATAACCCTCTACTCTACTTGAGTTCCCCCACCCCCGCCGAGGAAGTCGGCTTGGAAGGCTTGAAGTACCTTAAGTATCTAGGTATCGCCAGTAAAGCTGAGACCCCGATCATGAGGCTTAGTAGTGGTGAGAGGAGGAGGCTAGCCATAGCCTCGGCTCTTTCAAGAGGTTATGAGTACGTCTTCGTGGACGAGCCTACAGCCGGTCTAGACCCGTTAAACAAGCTCCTTGTTATTGAAGCGATTATTAAGGCTGCTGAAATGGGCGTGGGTTTCGTGATAGCTTCTCACGACCCATTCGTAGAGATGATAGCTAATAAGGTGGTGTGTATTGAGCGTTCTTAAAAGAATTGCTGAGCTCTTTAGGTTGTTTGTTTCGTTGTTGTTTAGATCTATCTTCATTTACGGGGATATTGAGGGGAGGCATGTCCCGTTCTTAATCAACTTAGCTTTGTTGGTAACCCAGGTCTTGGTGGCTAGAGGGAGTGTTGAGCGTGTGTTGGTTGTTCTCGCATCTGTTTTACTCACGTACCTCGCTCGAGGGTCTGGTAAGGTGGTCGTTTACTCTAGCGTTTTAGCGTTAATACCTAGTACGTGGTATTTCATAGTATCAACTCCTTTCACGCTGGATCTCTTCGCGTCGGCTTTAATAGCTTTAAGAGTTTTCACCGTGAGCCTCTCTTTCATCTGCTTCCTCTACTTTTTCAACCCTGTAGAGATCTCGTACTTACTGAAACTACTGCGTCTGAAGAACGCGTCTTTATATCCTACCCTCACGTGGAGGGTTGTACCGCACATAATGAGGGATATGGAGACGGCGTTGCTCGTCGGCGAGATGAAGGGGGTTGAGGCTTGGAAGAGTTTAGCTGTTACTGTGTTGACTACTGAGGAGTACGTGTCACTATATGAGGAGGGCTTGTTCAGTAAGCCTGGGTACGAGCCTTCTTACTACTACAGCGTTAAACACACGCTCACTACCTTGATTATCCTGGCTTTTTTAATGGTTGCGTGCTTCTTCACGTGATATTCCTTATAATACCTAGCTCTATTCATAGTTTGGTTGGTGAGTGGGGATGAGTCTGGCGCCTGGCATGAGGTATGTGAGGAAGTACGTCACAACACAACAGCACTCCGCGAGACACGTGGGTTCGGGGAGTGTGGAGGTTCTTTCAACTCCTTCCATGATTCTCTTCATGGAGGAGACGTGCCGTGTTTTCTCTGACGAGCACTTGCCTGAGGGCCAGACTACCGTGGGGGTTCACGTGGATGTGTACCACGTGCGTCCAGCGCCTATAGGGAGTGAAGTGGAGATACGTTCAACCCTCTTGCAGTTTGACGGCAAAAAGCTAGTGTTCTGGGTTGAGGCTTGGTGCTCAGGTACTTTAATAGGTTACGGACTGCATGAGAGGGCCGTAGTGGATAGGGAGAAGTTCTTATCGAGGGTTAAGGGTTAGCGACGTAGCGGTTCTGCTAGGGAGGAGTTCCCAACTTTATTTTTATTTCTAATGTTTTCTAGTTGGGGTGTGCGTGTGTGGATGTTGAGTCGAGGATTAGGTTGGTTACTAGGGACGTGGCTGAGGTAGTGACTATAGAGGAGTTGAGGAATCTTTTCGAGACTGGAGGGGGGTCTGGCTACTTAGGTTTTGAGCCTAGCGGTATCTTCCATGTAGGCTGGTTTGTGTGGGCTCTTAAGTTCAAGGACTTAGTTGATGCCGGGATTAAGATGAATCTTCTCGCAGCTACCTGGCACGCGTGGGTTAACGATAAATTAGGTGGTGACATGGACTTAATCAGGACAGCGGCTAAGCACGTTGCCGCGGTGATTGACTCGCTAGGTATTGAGGGTAGGTACAGGCTTGTTTACGCGGAAGACTTAGTCAATGATTCAGGGTATTGGGCTACCTTACTCAGAGTAGCTAAGTCAGCTAGCTTAGCTAGGGTGAGGAGAGCTCTAACAATACTTGGTAGGAGATCGGATGAGGGTGAGTCGGATTTCTCTAAGTTAATATACCCGCTCATGCAGGTAACCGATATCTTCGAGTTAGGGGTTGACGTAGCTCTGGGAGGGACTGATCAGAGGAAAGCACACATGCTTCAGAGAGATGTCGCGGAGAAGCTGAAGAAGCGTAAAGTAATAGCTATTCACACACCCCTAATACCGTCTCTTCAAGGACTCGGTAGAATGGACTTAGCAGGGCTTAGCGAGGAAGCTCTCGAGGAGCTTATGATGGAGCACAAGATGAGTAAGTCAAAACCTGAATCAGCTATTTTCGTGACAGACCCGGATGAAGTCATAAGAGATAAGGTGCTTAAAGCCTACTGCCCGCCCAGAATCGTTGAAGGCAATCCCGTGATAGAGATAGCTAAACACTTAATATTCAGGGGTGAGGAGAGGAAGCTAACCATAGACAGACCGCAGAAATTCGGTGGGTCAATAGATGTGTGGTCACAGGAAGAGCTGGTGAGGCTGTACGCGAGCGGAGCTATACACCCCCTAGATCTCAAGAACGCCGTAGCTAACTACTTAATCGATTTTATGAAACCTATTCGTGAGAAATTACTGAGTAACAGGGAGTATAGGGAGGTAATTGAAATAATATCGCGGTCTGTGTCTAGGTAGTGTGTTAGAAGGGCCGGGGGTGGCCCTCCCCGCCTCACAATACCCCGATACACGGGGAACTTCAGCGGGGCCGTAAAAATAATTAGATGAGGGTTATTAAGCTTTAACTTGCTGATTCTTGAGGAGAGGTTTCCTAGTCCTAGCGAGGAGGTTCGGTGACTCCAGCTCCTCCAACCTCCTCTCCAGGTTATCTAACTTATCTACTAAGTCGTTCATAAGTCTCTCAATCATGTATATCTTGCCCTTAACGTATGTGAGCTCGTCATTATAATCGTTTAATTTCTGGAGTGTTGGATTCTCGACCTGTATGTTCCCGTAAAGTCCCTGCTTAATAAATATCTTGATTAAATCTGTTACTTGAATACCCATACTATTAGCTAACTGCCGCAACTCCTCATAAAGCTTATCCGGGAGTGATAGGTGTACTGTCGGAATAGTTCTTCATCCTCAAGAGTAATATTGTAAGAGGAGTATATAAAGTTATCTTACTTTATGTCTTCTAATTGTAAGAGGAATCCATGTAGTGATTATCTGCTGTGTATTGAATACCTCTTAAGAGTAATCATTTAATGGTGGCACGATGAGGATAGTGACTTTCAAATTAGATGAGATCACTTTGAGGAAGCTCGACGAGTTAGCTTCTAAATTAGGTATTTCTAGGTCAGAGATTATAAGGTTGGCGCTCCTCAACTACATGTCTAAAGAAAACATAAGTCCTAAGAAGCAAGGAGTTAAGATAAGACACGTTGTTCTGACTTAAAAGAAAATACTGTGGTAAGTATTCTTATTTCAACGAAAAGACCACGATTTTAGTTTCTACCCATTCCTCTAAATCTTTTGACACGAAGTTGAATTCTTTGCCAACCCTCAGCACTTCGTATGGGGAGAGCTTAAGGAAGTGATCGAGTGGTTTGAGAGGTAGGGTCGTGCCTTCAAGCCAGTAATGCATTGGTACTACCGCCTTGGGTCTAACGCTCTTGACCAACTCTAAAACTTCTTCAGGTTCTAGAGTGAAGGTCCCCCCAACCGGGGCGAACATCACGTGCGGTTCTTTAATTAAGTTGATGTCCCGCGGGTCCGGCACCTCCCCTAAGTCGCCTGTGTGGAGAAACTTAATCTTATCTACCTCGATCAAGTAGATGAGGTTCTTACCCCTCCTCCTACCCTTAAACTTATCATGATAAGATTCTACGCCGACTACCCTATGCTTACCTACCGTGAACTCTCCTTTACGCATACTGAATACCTTGGTTTCCTCACCCTTCTTAACTAATTGGTAAGCGTTGTGATCGAAGTGGTCGTGAGTTATCAGCACCGCATCAGCCTTAACTTTTGGTGCGGGAAGCCCTAAGCTAGCGCCGTCATGAGGATCGATAACTATTGTGAAACCCTCCTCATCAACTAACTCGAAACATGCGTGTCCATGCCACCTAACCAGAACCGTAAGACACACCCACTAAAAATTCTCTTTGAGTAAATAAATAACGTAATGAAATCATGTTGCGGTTTATTCCTGGATCAGATCCTGCAAGTTCTCACGAGTTCCTGCAGGGATGTTTCCTCCTCAGGGAATCCTATAGACCTTAGCTTCGCGATGAGGGACTCCGGATCACTTATTTGATCCCTTACCCTCAACTCTCTTATGAACTCGCATAATTCCCACGGGAACACAACCCACTCGCTAGTCTCTTGAGCGAAGAAGTCCGGCCTAATTATGGATTTAGGCTTATAAAACAAGACCGCGGTCCTGACTGATCTAGCACCCCTTAACCTAACCTGTTCAGTAACTATCTCTAAAGTCCTTCCTGAATCAACTACGTCGTCTACTACTAAGACGTTCTTCCCCTTAACGTCGGCTGTTAGTGGTTGAGTTATTATAGGTCTCTCAGCTCTTTCCTCAATCCCTTTATAAAACTTCACCTCAACAACCCCTATGTTCTCAGTTCCGAGCATATCGCCAAGTATTCTAGCAATTATATACCCACCCCTCAAGATACCCACGATCAAGTCTATCTCAAGTCCTTCCCTAGCTATTTCCGAAGCCAGTTTAAGAGAAGCTTCATGTATTTTCTTCCAAGTCAATATCAGAAACCCACTCATAACCTATCCCTACTCAAGACGCGTGAGTTCTACTAGAATAATCTAGGTTTAAGTAATTAAGCCTTAAGGTATTAACATGAGTGGGTGTTGGTATGAGCCCCACGTTAGCGGAAGCTTTGAAGTCTTTGAGGTCTGTTGCGGTGATCGGTGGTTCCCCGGTGAAGGGTAAGGTTGGTAACGTAGTGCTTGAGAATATCTTAAGGTATGGTTTTAGAGGGAGGGTTTACGTAGTTAACCCTAAATATGATTCTGTTCTAGGCGTGAAGTCTTATAAGAGTCTTAAGGAACTTCCCGAAATACCTGACGTGATCGTAGTCGCCGTCCCCGCTGACGCGGCGGCGCGAGTAGTTGAGGAGGCAGCCGTCATCGGGGTAAGGCTGGCTGTGGTGATCTCATCAGGTTTTAGCGAGGACGAGAGGTCTAACCTACAGAGAAGGCTGGAAAGCGTGGCCAAGTCCTGCGGTATCAGGATCGTAGGACCTAACTCTGCCGGGATAACCCTCAGTAACTCCCTTCTTCACGCGAGCATAGAGGTACTCCCTACTAGTGGTAGTGTCGGCGTAGCCGCGCAGAGCGGTGCCGTGGGCGGGGTGATAATCAGTGAGTTAAAGAGGTACTCATCAGGCGTTTCATTCTTTGTCAGTCTAGGTAACTGCGTTGATGTGTCTCCTGAGGAGGTGCTAGATTACGCTGCCGAGGACGAAGACACTGACGCGCTAATACTCTATCTTGAGTGGTTACGTGACGGGAGAAAGTTCGTGGAGAACGGTCTTAAATTACTGAATGCTAGGAAGCCATTATGCGTTATTAAGGGCGGCGTAGGTAAGCAGAGTTCGGAAGCTGTCAGATCCCATACAGGGGGCTTAACACCTAGTTACGAGGTTTTTAAAGCCGCGGTCTCTAAGATCAGGGGTTACCTAGCTACGGAGATTCAAGACGCTGTGGAAGTTTGCGAGCTTGCTAGACGTTTAAAGGGCCTCAATCCTTCCAGAGTTATGATAGTCACCAACTCTGGCGGGTTAGGGGTGCTTACGGCGTCACACCTAGACTTGAGCGGTTTCGAAATTCCTAGGCCGCCGCCTAAGCTCGTTGAAGCCTTAAGTAGGCTAGGCTTAAGGAGCGCTACGTCTAACCCGCTAGACTTAGGTGGTGACACGTACATTGAGACCCTGACCGATGTTCTAGCGTTGAGAGAGCTTAAAGAATACTATGATTTAGCGGTACTCGCTTACGTCCCGACAGCCGCTGAAACTTACGAGAAGATATCTAAAGTCATCGGGGAAAGACACAGGGATTTCGGCTTGCCCGTCATAGGGTACTTCGCCGGTGAGGGTTCTTACGAGGTAGTTGCCAGGGTTTCGAAGTTCATACCGGTAGTTTCTTCCTCTTGGATCTTAAGTAAAGCATTAATATTCATGAGAGGATTTAATATGGGTGTTGTGTCGTGAGTGACTTAAATCCGTTGAAAGCTCCTCCCGGTACGAGACTCGCTCTCATGGGTAACGAAGCTATAGCTAGAGGCGTTGTTGAGTCAGGTATTTACGTCGTGACGGGGTATCCGGGAACTCCTTCAAGCGAGGTGTTGATGACTATCCACGAGTATGGTAGGGATTTAGACATATACGCTGAGTGGGCCGTGAACGAGAGGGTAGCTTTCGAGGTCGCGTTAGGTGCTTCATTAGGTGGTGCCAGATCTCTCGTGACTATGAAGGGGCCGGGCATTAACGTCGCTTCAGACCCTATCCTATCAGCAGCTTACTCAGGAATTAACGGGGGTCTCACAATACTGGTGGCTGACGACCCAGGACCCATAACAACGCAGACAGAGCAAGACAGTAGGTGGTATGCCAAGCTCTCTAAACTGCCCATGCTATCCCCCTCATCACCTCAAGAAGCGAAGGACTTCACAGTAATATCTCAGCTTTTCAGCGAGGACATCATGTTGCCCGTCATACTGAGAACCACTACTAGGGTTAACCACGCGGTGAGCGAGGTCGTAACGGGTGAGGCAAGCCCTCCTAGAAAGTACCGCGAGTTTCGTAAAGATCCTCCCAGGTACGTGAGAGCTGGTATGGCGTGGAATTTAGAAAGGCATAAGTGGCTTAATAATCAGCTTAAGATCGCTGAAGACTTAGCGAGGAAGTACGGGTTGAATAAGGTATTGGGCGAGGGCTCTGCCTGCGTAGTTGTTGAGGGAGTGAGTTATAATTACGTGGCGGAAGTGTTGGATCGTGTTGAGTCATGGGAACGTAAAATTAAGGTCATTAAGGTAGATATGCTGTACCCGATCCCGAGAAATTTTCTGCTTAACTCTTTAAGTGGTTGCGGTAAGGTCTTAATAGTTGAGGAACTAGATCCTTACTTGGAAGAATCTGTTAAAGCGTTGCTACAAGAGCAGGACTTGAGGGTGGAGGTATTCGGTAAGTTAAACGGTTACCTACCTCTGGAAGGAGAGCTTAACACGCGTGTAGTGTCTCAAGCAATTTCAAGAGTTTTAGGTTACGACATCGTCAAGTCGTCTCATAGTGAGGCGGTTAAGGGTTTCGACGTCCCCTCCCGACCACCCCCCTTATGTCCTGGCTGTCCTCACAGGAACTCGTATATTGCGTTGCTCCTCGGCATAGCTAAAGCAGGTTATAAGCGTGATGAGATACCTATCTTCGGCGATATCGGTTGTTACGCGTTAAGCGTTAACCCCCCGTTAAACGCTATATGGACTGAACACAGTATGGGAGCCAGCATATCGATGGCCATGGGTCTTAAGGTAGGGGGTTTCAGCAAACCAGTGGTAGCGACCATAGGGGACTCCACGTTCTTCCACGCAGGACTCCAGCCGTTGATTGAAGCAGTTAATAAGAGGGTGGACCTACTTGTTTTAGTACTTGATAACTCCGTCGTAGCTATGACGGGACATCAATCAACCCCTGCCTGGGAAGTTACGGAGTCCGGTAGGGCGGCGAAACCCGTGGATATCGTTGAGTTACTGAAGTCTATCGGTGTTGACAACCTGGCGGTGGTTGATCCTTTCAAAATCGATGAGATGATCAGTAAGGTGAGTGAGTTCATTAAGAAGCCTGGCGTTAACGTGATAGTGGCTAAAGCGCCTTGCGCCTTACTTAAGGTTAGGAGGGAGGGTGTGAGGAGTAGGTACACTGTCTTAAGCGATAAGTGCGTTAGTTGCTTAGCTTGCGTGAGGCTGACAGGCTGTCCGGCCCTATACATAGGGGACGATAATAAAGTCAAGATCTCATTAGATGATTGTGTTGGGTGCGGTCTATGCGCTAGGTATTGCCCCTACAAGGCCATCGTTGAGGTGAAGCCTCATGAGTGAGGGTAGGGTAGTCAACATACTCATATCGTCCGTCGGTGGTCAGGGGGGATTAACGCTATCTAGGATTATAGCGGTTAGCGCTGTCGCTTCAGGGTATTACGTGAGGACCGGCGAGACTTTAGGCATGGCTCAGAGGTTCGGCAGCGTGGTTAGTTACGTAAGGGTGGGTATTGGTAAGAAGGTGTATTCACCGCTCTTCGATCTTAACGAGGCTCATTACATCGTGTGCATGGAGGTAATAGAGTGTGCGAGAACTTTGAAGTACTTACGTGATGACGGTGTATTAATATTAGATGACGTCATAAAACCGCCGACATCGATGAGTTTAGCGGGTAAGAACTCGTCCTTGAAAGAGCAGGTAATTAAGCAAATCCTGGAGGTAGTGAAGCCTGAGAGGGTTGTCGTGGTTCCGGCTAGAGACATTGCTTCAGGTCTAGGTAGTTCTAGAGGAGCTAACATGGTTCTGTTTGGGGTTCTAAACAGGATCTCGGGATTATTCGATAACGGGAAGGTAGAGGAAGCTATATCAAGCTTTTTCGAGGGCAGGGCTAGAGAGCTCTCTTTAAGAGCGTATAGGGAGGGATATAAATATTTGGATAAGCGGTAACCACTTAAAACTTAGCGAGAGCTTTAGTAAGGGTTGGGGAAGCTTGCTCTGCAAGATAAGCGTAACAGCTTTCGACATGGACGGGGTCTTAACTAAGTGGAGGTCTTCCTGGAGAGCACTACACGAGTACTTCGGCTCAATAAGCTTAATAAGCGAGAACGACGACGCGGAAAGATTCTTGAGAGGGGAGATAACTTATGAAGAGTGGATGCGGAGAGACTTAGAAGCTATAATCAAAGCTTTCGGGAGACCTCCGTCTAGGGAAGAAATAATTAAAGCGTTTTCCACGTACGAGTTAGTTGAAGGCGCTAAAGAATTAATTAACTTCTTGAAAGAGAGGGGGGTGTACACAGCGATTATTAGCGGGGGTATAGATCTGCTTGCCGAGAAGGTTAGGGAGGAGCTAGGGATTGACGTCGCGTTCGCTAATAAGTTAGTCTTTGATGAGAGAGGGTATTTAATACCGAAGGGTATCGAGGTAGTTAATCCACTCAAGAAAAGCGAGATCCTGAAGAACCTCTCGAGACAACTTAAGGTGCCGCTCAGCGAGTTCATGTACGTAGGCGATACTGAGTGGGATTTTGAGGCTCTCAACATCGTGGGTTTCCCGGTTCTCCTCAACTACGGTGAGGTAAGGCTTCCGGCAAAGCATAAGTACATAGTGGTTAACTCTCTTCACGATATAGTAGAGTTTTTATCCAAGTGTTTGTAACCGAAGGCGGGGCTGTTTTGTTTTTCATAATCATTTGCAAACGCTCATATTCATTGACGTCTGAGATCTCTTAATGCTATTAAGTATGCTGACCACGATTTCGTCAGAATCCTCGGTAAGGTTTATTAAGCTTTAGCTTATGAATTAATTTGGTGACCCCGGGTTTCCGAGATCCGTAGAGGCTGTGAACCCTAGGCGACTAGCGGTGAGTCACTGCGGTGAGGGGGCTCGGGGAGACCGTTGAGAAGCAGATGGTGGGGAACAAACAAATGAACCACTATCTGCTGAGAAACGGTGCAGAATCCCGTCATTCACGGCTGGGAATCAATCAGTGCTGTGTTTGTAGTACGTATCTGTTTATCTCTTCCTCGATTATGTCCATCAATCTTTGAGGAATCTCTTCAGGCCCTCTTGACGTTTGAAGCAATAACTTCATAGATAACGTAATCCTCTCTTTAAGTAATTCATCAAGTAAGCCGAGTTTAAGGACCTGTTCCTGAGCTATGTGCTCGAACTCTCTACGAGCTCTTTCAGCCTGGAGCGGCAATCCTAAACTCTTGGAGTAAAAGTGTATATACGCAATCAAGGTTAGGTCTACGAAGTATGAGGGATCGAAATACTTGATTGTTTCCCTTAAAAGAGAGCTGAAATACGCTGTTAAGAACTTCACGTAATTCTTCAAAGAATTCACTAGTGACAACACGCTCCTCCTCTCCACGGAACCCGCGAAAGTTTTTACATATTTCGCTAAAGCCTCGCTGAACTCGTTCATCCCCAACGACGAGAGCACGTCATTGAAATCCTGTAATTCCTTTATTAGCTCCCTGTAAAATTCCCATTGCGGGACGTTACCCTTAGTAAGTGTTTGAAGAATCTTAAAAGCCGGCTGGATCAGGAAAATGTAGTTGTGGAGATTCCTCATGATAGATTCTCTAATGTTCTGCTGCTCTTTCGTGAAGTAGTAAAGAAACGTGAAGTACTCTACGTCCTTCCTCACTAGCTCGTTAATCAACATATTCACTACGTCACCGTCCACAGTTTTTATCTCGAGCTTGCCGTCAGGAAGTCTCGTTACCTCTTTTACGTTCTTGAGAGGTATTCTCTTCGTCTCACCCAACATCTCAAGATTCTCTACCACTAGTACAGCGTCACTAGTTCTCACAACGCATTTATACTCGGTTTTATTTTTGTAACATCTAGTAGACAACCTTAACCCCCTCCCTCTTTAAGACGTACTACGCCTTCATAAACTTCTATGTCGCCCCTGCTCACCAAGAGTACCCAAATGAGCTGTACTGAGACGTCCGTAGTGAAGGGTAATTCGTTTACGTTGATGGATTTCTTCTCCGTGAGTTCTTGCATTACGTAATCACTGAATAAAGCTAGGTGTCTGAATAAATGATTAAGGATTACCAGCCTCTCCAGAACGACCACAGCGTTTTCAAGTATGGTGGGTAACTCTAGGAGTAAGTTTCCAAGACCCTCCACGAGGTTTGCAGGAGATCTTATGCTGTCTTTGCTCGCCTTAGATTTAATAAGATCTACGTTTCTCTTCATCCTACCTAAAAGCAGATCCTCTATTTCCGCGTTCTCTCCGTAGATAGCTCTTATCTTCAGACTTACCTTCCCTAGGTCTGAGTTGAGTGTGTTAATTAATTTATCTAAGATTACCAATAAGTTGTTGTAGATTGATGAGTATCTCCTCAAGTATGAGAGTACTTCTAACTCGCTAATGATTCCGGACACTTCGTCTAGCTCGCCGTATAGCTCCTCTAAAATAGCCGGGGATTCAAAACCCTCTAAAGCCTTTTCCTTCAGTTTCCTTAGCTTGTCACCCACCAACCCTTTAATCTCTATGTATTTGCTATGTAACTCCCTAAGCTTGGGCAGGGTTGTGTTGATTATGTTGTCGTAGCTCTCAAGCATTAAACGTAAGTCATCTAGTAAAGACTTACTAGTAGCGCAATCTATTTTCTCTATATTATTAAGCTCTACTGGGGGAGGGGGTAGGTGTTCTGAAACAGCTATGTAGGCGTTTAAGACCAGGTTTTTAAGCGTGGAGCAACTCTCTCTTAACGTGTTGGCCACTGAACTTACGTATTGCGGTATCTCGCCAACATCCCCCACCTCCTCGAATTTCTGAGAACCTCCCCTAAAGCGCGTGCTGTAGGGGGTTGCTAGAACTAGAGCTACTATCTTGGAGTGAGTTATTAATGCGTTAGAATACATCGACTTCATGCGCTCCGAGATCTCACCCAGCTCCTTTCTCGTATTCTCTAGAACGTCGTTAATTAGCTGAAGCCTACCCACAGAGACTAGCTTCTTCGAGAGGTTACTCCTAGAGATTATCAGCTTATTCCTCGCATTATTTAATCTTCTCTCTACATCCCTAAGCGTTTCCTCAGACCATAGACCAGTCTTACTCATCTCATTATAAACTACTTCAAGACCGCGTAGCTCCCGCTCCAAGACTTCTAGGAGGGAGCTCAGGCGCTTCCTCCCCTCCGACGTCATTCTCAAATACAACGTCGTCGTAGTTGTTGAAGAGATTATTATAGTTACTAAGAACGTTGATGTCAGGTTATACCCTAGGAATGCGTAAAACGGGGTTAAGAGGATGACAGACATTGATACGTAGAAGAGCCCAACGAATGCTAAGGTGGTTATGAAGTATCTCACGAAGAGCAAGATTAGGTTGACGGTCTCCCTACTCTCGCCTACTATACCGTAGGAGATTATGTTTATGAAGGAAGCTATGGTAAAGCTAACTAAGAGAGATACGTAAACGTACGTAAATTCTGTTTGGGACCCTGCGTTTATGTGAGGTACTCCAGTGAGGTCAGGTAACACGTAGTAAAGACCTAGGAAGACTAGGAGTGAGAGTGAGAGGCTCATGAAGCCTGAGAAATACGTTTTTAAATTATTAACGACTATGACGGAAAGAGAGAGTAGCCATATAAACTCGTAGACGCTGAAGCTAATTCCCCACAAGCCATCACTTAACGTGAACGTTATGAAGAAGAATATTGGTAGGTGAACACATAATTCCCAGACATTAAGTTTTGAGACTAGATTCAACGCTACCACGGCCGATAGTAAGAGTGTTGAGAAGAGTACGTAGAGACTCCCCAACAGCGACAACTTAATGCTCGGTAGTGAGAAAACCACGTTGATGAGCAGTATGTAGCTCACGAAGAGCGGGGAGAAAACGAGTGAGTCGTAGTAGGGCAGGTCTTTAGAGTAGATCAGTGGAGCGATCATGGTTAACGTTACGAGAGCGCCGGCAAGCGGTATCCCTATAGGTTCCCTCATTAATCCTAGCGCGTAACCAGTTAGCACTATCCACAAAGAAATCAGTAGCGATACCCAAATAACCTCAAGTCTAGATCTCTTAGCTTTATCTAACTCTGACTTACTCATCAAGGCCCCCTCTCAGTCCTACTCAAGAATTCCCTAGTCAATTTTATTAACGGGATTAAGACTCTTAAATCTCTTTCCTCCTCACTTAATACTGACATAGCATCCCACACATCTCTCGACAACTTCAGCATCAAATCATCACTACTCTCACTGATGAGGACACGTATACGATCTTCTGACGTGATTTTAGGGGTGAAGACTTTGTAAACTGTCCACCCGCAGGCCTTGACCATGTCGTTAATATTGACTTGATTAAGTAGCTCCGCATTACCTTCTAGGTATGCGTAACCCATAGTCCCGGCAAACGTGGTTCCCCAGGTGAGAAACTTAGCTAGTTGCGAAGCCCCGGCTAAGTCCTTTATTAGTAGGGAGGCTTCTTCAAGACTCAACAACGATATGAAGTACAGGTGTCTCATCTCTCTAGTGTCAATCAATAAGATATCTTCACCCAAGCTTTCCGAGTAGAGTCTTAAACCCCAGTTCAAGAGCTCATTAATTGTCTGGCTCTCGAAGTATTTATAGAACCTGTCAATCCTTAACAAGCTCACCTTACTGGCTAATCTCTCCTTCAAGACCTTAGCTAAGAACGTGACTAAGTTAAACCTATTAATGAGGGTGAGCTCCCTATCCACTATAATCAAAATCTCCGCTCTACCGGCACCATTCTTGAGAGACTTGAAGACTTCAAGAGCTTTGTAGGCTATGGATAAATCCTTAGCCTGGGTCGAGGAAAGCAGAAACAACTTGTCAACGTCCTCCGTTATTAGGGAGGAAAGCACCTCCTCCTCGAAAGTTGTTTCTTGAGGACCTCCCTCCTTCAAGTAACTTACCCACACACTGTACCGGTGGGCTTCGTTCGAAGGTCTTGAAACAACGTAAGTATTAGGCTTAAGGAATTCCAGGGATTTCTCAGAACCTTCCTTAACCTTAATGATTAGGTACCCCTTATACGCCAACACCCCACTCAGCATTTGCTCTATAGACTGCGGGGGAGTCAAGAACACAGCTACCTTATTATGATCTATGAAGTCCAGAGAACTCACGAAGCTCTCGAATACGTTCATAGACCATATACTCACTAAAACTCACCAACCCTACTAATATAACTATACCTATCTATAAATCTTTCTGTGAGCGGGTGGGGTTTCCAGCGTTTGGCTGGAGCTTTACACCTCCAGCTTCATTTGCTGGTTTGGGGCTCACGACACCCTCATCCCGCAGAGCTCATTACCCTGCGGGCTATGTTTATGCACACATGCACGAACTTCCTTCCGCAAAAAGAGCATCCCAAAACTTAATTCAGTAGTGGGCTAAAAGTCTTTCCCGCCACCCTCACCGTGAACAGCAAGGTTTTCAGTATATAACTCCTGCGAACACTATCACTAAAGCCATCTAATTAAAGCTTCAAACAATACAGGAATTATTGAGGAGATTAGGAGGTTCTGACTCCACGCTATTAGGGAGGAACATGTCTTGACTGGGTTAGGTTCCCGTGCAAACCTCCTCGACGGGTTCCTTAGCAAGCCTTTCTTTAAGAGATATTATTAATTTTAGTGCTTCAACGAACACCTCTACCTCCTCTAACGTGTTGTATATGTAATAACTCGCTCTAACAGACCCGTTAAATCCTAGCCTGTAGTGGAGTGGGTGTGCGCAGTGACCGCCCGTTCTCACAGCTATCCCGAATAGATCTAGTGCCTTGCCGACGGTATGGTAGTGTAGGTCTTTAACGTTGAAAGCCACTAGCCCTGTTCTTGCGTGAGGATCTTTAGGGCCTAGAATCACTAACTCATCCCCTAGTTCCATAAACCTCTTCAGAGTCTCACTTACTAAGGCTATGTCATGTTCCCTCACGTTCTCCATCCCTAACCTCATTAAGTATTTAGCGGCCTCCGCCAGCCCTATCATGCCAGCTATGTTAGGTGTTCCGGCCACGAACCTCCAGGGCAGGTCATGCCATACTACCGAATCTAGCGTCACGTCTTTTATTGTGTCACCGCCGACCCTGAAAGGCTTCATGGATTCCAGGACGTCTTTCCTACCCCATAAAACGCCTGTTCCGGTCGGTCCGAGCATCTTATGACCGCTGAAAGCGATGAAATCTATTTCTAGGTCTTTAACGTTTGTGGGTACGTGTGGCACGTACTGAGCCCCGTCCCCGACAGCTATGGCTCCTACCGAGTGAGCTAGCCTTGCAATCCTCTTCACGTCATTTATTGTTCCGACGACGTTGCTCGCCATCGGGAAAGCAACTACCTTAGTTCTCTCGCTAATCGCTTTCTCTAGCTCTTCGTAATCAAGCGTTCCATCTTCTTTGACGCCCACGTACTTAACCTTAGCGCCCGTTTTCTCCGCGACAGCTCTCCACGGAAGCATGTTACTGTGGTGATCCATGACCGTGACCACCACCTCATCACCGGGCTTCAGGTTATCCAGTCCCCAACCCCAAGCAACGAGGTTTAACCCGTCCGTAGTGTTTGACACGTCGATTATCTCCTCCCACGAATAAGCGTTGATGAACTTAGCTAAGACTTCATGAGCTTCCTCGTAAGCCTGGCTAGCTTCCTGAGAAAGCGTGTGAAAACCTCTGTGGACGTTGGCGTTGTAGTTAAAGTAGAACTTAACTATAGCTGCTACGACCTGCCTCGGCTTCTGAGTTGTTGCAGCGTTATCCAGGTATATGAGCCTCCTTCCGTTAACCTTGCGCTTAAGGATCGGGAAGTCCTCCCTAATCTTCTCAACATCTAACGTGCTGAACACCCCTGCCAGAACAGACCTCTCAACACGCTCCCCCCTTCAACAACTTGCTTAAGAGGCTTATGAGTGTGTCCTCCTTACTCAACGGTGGCTTAACAGGCTCCCCCCTCAGGTATTTGCTGACTCTCTCAGGGAAGGATGGAACGACGGTCTTCAAATCTAAATCGCTTAAGACGCCGTCGTATTTCTCCTTATAGACCACCTTACCATCCATCCAACTCAGGAGGATAGTCGTAGGCGATGAGTGAACGTCGAAATAAGTGAAAGTAGCTGAAGCAACTAAAGACTCGCAATCTCTAGCAAACCAATTACATAAGACTATGTAGAAATTAAACTCGTTATTCTCGTTGCTTAAGCTCCTAACGAAAGGAAACCAGTATATGTCGTACCTCCTGCACGCACTACACTTAGCGTTGTCGAAGTACATCACCGCGTACTTATCTTTAGGTATGAAAGGATCTAATCCCTCCACGTCTAGATAAACCCACACATCGTCTTCCCTCAAGTACTTGTACACGCCGTGCTTGCTTTCAGAGCTTATCTCCTTAAACCTCAAGCCACTCACTCAATTCACCAAGAATAATACCGTGTAGAGACTAAATTAAAAACGAATTAAGGTAATTAACTCGGTGTCTAATATTGAGTAAGATAGATAGGTTACTTCAGGAATACCCCCCGAGATACGGCCCTGAATGGGGTAGTGGGGGGATCTTCGGGCTTAAGTACTTTAAGGGAGTGCTCTACTACACGCTCGCTTTCGAAGCTTCAGCGTACTTTGTGGATGATGAGATAATGGAGTATAGGTTTAGTGAGTTAGGCCCCGGCCCCGCCTCAGGAGGGGACACGTATAACGCGGTAGACGTGGTTGATGATAAGATATATTTCGGGGGCTGGGTTCATAACCCCGCGGTCTTTAAAGGTAAGAAGGGTTTTGCCGGTGAGATAGATTTTAGGAATAAGTATAGTCACGTACACGAGTACGACGTAAAGGAGAGGAGGGTGAAGCTACTTTGGAAAGACAGTATCCACGACGAGTTCAGGTGGGCTGGGGAAGTGTCTCAAATAATCTACGACCCGGTAAAAGACGTTCTGCTGATAGGTAGGTCGGACGGCATGGAGAATTTAGGTGTTTACGAGCTGAGCAGGGATGGGAGGAACTTCATCAAGTTAAGTGATGTGCCGGCTCTTAAGGGTTCTCTCTACCTTGATTACGCGTGTTTCGATATGCAGCCTGACTGGGTGATAGGGGTTGACGGCGTTCAGTGCCTGGACTTAGTTAGGAGGGTGTGGGTAAGGTACGAGGTAAGGGACTGGGCCGGGTCTTCTTTAGATGGTTACGGGGTTCAGCGCAGGACGTCTGGCTACGCGGTAAGCGCTTACACCAGGTACTGGCACTTCATGAGGGGAGGTGTTTTAGTAGGGAATCCTGTAGAACCTGAGGTCGAAAAACCTGTTTTCGTAAGGTTATTTGATTTCGGCATGAACGTTTACGCACCACACAGAAGTAACGCGCTCAACTTGGGCGGAGGGATACTAGCTGTGTTTAATGCTGGTACGCACGGGTTCATACACCCGCATGAGGGCAACCCTGAAGAAGTTGGTCTCAGAAGGTATTTCAACACGATAGCCGCGCCTACGACGTTAGTTTACATAACGCCTCCTCAAGCAAGGATATTAGCTGTTTTCGGCGCCAGGATAACTAGCATGACTAAAGCGGGTAGTAGGGTGCTCCTCGCATATAACACCACCCCGAACCTCGGCGGTAAAGACTCAACCCCTATAGATGGTGGTGTGAGGGGGATTATGTCAGTGGATGAGTATTCCTTAATAAGCAGTAGCAACCCACCACTAACTATCAGGGTTCACGGCTGGGCGGTAGGCGATTCCTGCTTCGGGGGTGTGCCGCTCACCGGATATAAAGAAGCTGAGTTAGTCGTGAGGAGCAGTAAACCTAATGAGATAATCATTAACTCTTACGACATCGGTTTGCCACCGCTAAATTACGGCTCGGAGAAGCATAAGTTGAGTGAGGGGGTGAACAGGATAGATCTGAGAGGTTACAGGAACATAGTTTCTTTCAAGCTGGAGAAGCTGGATGCGGACGCGTTAATTAGCATCTACTTGAGCTAACCAACGCTTCAGAAATAGTTAATTTAATTCTCGCGAAGTATTTACTCAGTGATGAGCGGCATGGATTTGAAGACTAGGTTGAGAGAGCTCTTCGTTAAGAATCCTGAAACGCCTGAGATAGTTAGGTTGATAAAGGAACTAGCTCGAAGACTGGGTGGTGAGGTAGTTAAGATAATGGATTTCTGCGGTACGCATGAATGGACCATAACTAGTTACGGTTTAAGGAGCTTAATGCCGGAAAACGTGGAATTGATCGCAGGTCCTGGCTGCCCCGTGTGCGTCACCCCGGGACATTACGTTGAGGGTTTGGTTAAGCTAGCTCTTGAAGGGGTTAATGTCTTCACGTATGGCGACGCGTTTAAGTTGCCTTCAGTTAAGGGAGCCAAGCCTAGGAGTCTGGCTGAGGCTAAGATGCTCGGAGGTAAAGTTACGGTGGTTTACAGTTTCTTAGACGCGATTAAAGAAGCTGGTAGGAGGGGGAGTGAGGAACACGTCTTTTTCGCTGTAGGGTTTGAGACCACTATGCCAGCCGTAGCTGAGCCCGTATACAACATGGCAATCCCTAAAAACCTGACTATCTTGAGTGCTCATAGACTCACGCCACCGATCATGAGGTACCTCCTAGAGAACGTGCGTGAGGTAAGGGTGGACGGCATCATAGCGCCCGGACATGTTTCAGCCGTGATAGGGTATAAGGAGTGGGAATTCCTAGTGAGAGACTTCAACATACCTACCGTGGTTTCCGGGTTTGAACCCGTGGACGTTCTCCTAGCCATACTCGCGGTACTTAAGTGTAAGGTTGAGGGGAAGCCCTCCTTAATTAACGAATATGTCCGGGTTGTTAAGCCGGACGGCAACCTTAGAGCTAAGAAGATAATCAACGAGGTCTTCAAGACCGTTGACTCATACTGGAGGGGCATAGGTGTAGTCCCTTCTAGCGGTGCTTTACTTAGAGAGAGGTTCGCGGATTTCGATGCTTCGTTGAGGTATGGGATAGTGGAGAGACCTGACTTCAGCGATGTCTTGCCTGGGTGTAGGTGCGGTGAGGTAACGCTAGGTAAGGTAAAGCCTACTTCATGTCCGCTCTTCATGAAGGCCTGCACCCCTGAAAACCCTTACGGTCCCTGCATGGTCAGCTCAGAAGGTACTTGCAGGATATGGGCTGAGAATCTCCACACCATACTGACAGAATTGTGAGGCAGGTGTTTACTTTCGAATGGGTTCGGGAGGAGAGGTTTCCAGGATAGCTTTCCCGATACTTTTGGGTATGGTACCGGACTCGGTAATAAGTCTTATCGCGATGATCACTGCGTCGAGGATCGGTACGGAGGCTCTAGCCGGTACCGGGCTTGCGTCATATCTATTCATGATAATAAACGCCGTGACTTCGGTCTTCATGGTTGGTTTGCTGGTAATCACTTCCCAGGCTTACGGGGGTAACGATTTAAGACTGATCGAGAGAGCTTTCGGCGAGACGCTCACGGCTTCAGTTATTTCCTCGCTAGCCGTGGTCGCTACCTCACCGCTCTGGCTACCTATCTATACAAGCTTGCTCTCAGGGGGTCAGGAATTAGTTAATGAGGTGGCAGTAACTTACTTGAGTCTGAGAGTGTTTTCCATACCTGCATTGATGCTTAACTCCGTGATAGCTACCTTATTCAGAGCTGTTGAGAAGCCGTGGCCCCCCACGTACTCTTCTATCAGCATAGGCGTGGCTAGTTCTGTACTCATACCGTCACTCGCGTTAGGTTACCTAGGGTTACCGAGGTTAGGGGTTTCCGGTATGGGCTTGGCTTCCACGATTTCACAGTATGTGGGCTTGCTCGTATACGTTTTCCTAAGACCCCCGGTTAAGGTAGGGTTCTACACACCCTCAAAAATAACCGCTAAGATTTTAGCGGTAGGGGTTCCTGCATCCGCTGAGAGATTCGTTGGAAGCGCAGGGCATAACATATACATAAACGCTGTCGCTAGGTCAGGTGTTGAAGCTTTAGCAGCACATAACATAGGGTTGAGCGTGGAGAACCTGATCATAGGTCCTGTCTTCGCGGTCAACGTAGCTGCTTCCGCTAAGACAGGGCACCACGTAGGTTCTAACAACATCGGAGATTTGGATAGGGTGGTTAAGGAAGCCCTGAAAATAGGTGTTGTATGGATGTTTATAGCTACCTTAATACTCGTTGGTCTATCACCCTTCGTCGGCAAGTTCTTCACGGATGATAGGGAGGTGGCTGAGCTAGTTATGGTTTACCTAATAATGGCCGCTATCTCGGAAATCGGGCTTGGAGCGTCGCAAGCACTTTACGGCGTGTTTAGAGGTGCTGGAAGTACTTGGGTACCGCTCGCGATAAGTTCTACGACGATACTGATTTTCAGGGCGGCACTAGCTCAAATCCTCCAACCAATCTACGGGATCTACAGTGTTTGGTTCACTCAAATAACTGATATGTATAGTCGGTTCCTCATATCTTACTTAATATACGTTAAGCTCAAGTCGAGACTCCTCGTTAAAGTGATCTAACCCTTCATAAGGTGCCTTCCTCAAGGTAGTCCCACAATAACTATGGTGTGGTTAGCTTCAACACCTTATTAATTACAGTTCCTATTCTTTTTCTATTTGGTGTTTGAGTGATGCATGAGTGGGCTTTGGCGGAGGGTGTGGCGCGGTACCTTTGTAGTGTTGCGGGCGGCAGGAAGCTTAAGAGCGTTAAGATAGGGTTAGGTGAGCTACAGTCTATTGATGAGGAGGTTTTCAGGTTCGCTCTAGCGGAGCTGTTGAGGGTTGAGGGTTGTGAGCTTAGTGAGGATTCGGTAGTTTTCGTTAGGAAACCGGCGGCGTTTCAGTGTAGGAAGTGCGGGTATTCCTGGACTCTCAATGAGGTAGGTCTTAACGACGAGGAGAGGGAGGCTATCCATTTCATACCTGAGGTAGTGCATGCTTACGTGTCGTGCCCTGCGTGCGGCTCAAGAGATTTCGATGTTGTGGGGGGTAGGGGTGTGGAGGTAGTGGAGGTGGTTGTTGAGTGAGTGGCTTGAGACGTCATGACGAAGACCCTAGGAAATTACTTATTGAGAGGAGGCTTGCTAACGTCAATAACGTGATCCCGGTTATGAGTCCTAAAGGCGGTGTTGGCAAGACTTTGATCTCAACGCTTATGGCTTTAGCCATAGCCGAGAACAACTCCAGCGTGGGGATACTAGACCTAGACGTGACTAACCCGTCAATCCACGTAATACTGAACCTGGACCCGGGCGTGAAACCTTCGGAGGATAAAGGCGTGATACCTCCTAAGGTTCACGGGATTAAGGCAATGAGTATCGCGTACTATACTGAGGGGAAGCCGCTACCTCTAAGAGGTTCCGAAATAACTAAGGTTGTTAGGGAAATCCTAGCGATAACTATTTGGGGTAGCCTAGATTACCTCATAATAGATACGCCGCCCGGGATGAGCGACGTACACCTAGAAATACTCAGTAACGTAGGTAAGGCAAGACCTCTGGTGGTGACAACCCCCCACATCCTCTCAGTTTATTCTGTGAGATCTCTCTTGACAATACTTAAAGAAGTTGGAACACCTATCGTAGGGCTTGTGGAGAACATGAGCGAGAACCCGACAGACGTTGTGATCGACCTGTGCAGGGAGTTTAAGATTAGGTACTTAGGTAACGTGCCGTTAGAGTCTTTGCTCGCCTTAAGCGTTGGTAATATGACTTTAATGAAGAAGACGAGAGCATACAGTAGAGTAGCTGAGATAATTAAGCGCTTAAGTTCTTGAAAACCCTACCTGAGACCTAGCTTCCTCCTGCAAGATTCCGTTATGGTTATTGCGTAGTTAAGTAACTCTAGTTTTTCCGACGCCAGCACTTTAATCAAGTTAGCGTGTTTTTCTAAGTCTTCCTTACTCAGCATGTTCATGCTTGCTACGTGATTCCTAAACCTTATTTCTAGGGTCCTGCCCCCAACACCTATACTTAATCGTTTATTGCTCACTACTACCTTACCCTCCCTGCTATCGTATGAGATCACGGTGAGAGGCGTTCTATGGATTACTGAGGTTACGTGATTATCGTTAACGTATGTGAGACCCTCACATAGTTTAACTACGGGAGGCCTCGAACTCTCCAAGGAACCCTCGATTACTGAGAGCGTGGATATTAACGCCCTCATCTTAGCTAGCACCTCACTTATTAAAGCAGCCCCAACAACCCCTACCCTACTAAGCTCGGAAGACTCTCTGGTCCTGACCTCCTCGTAAGCCCTCTGAGCCTCCTCAATTACCCTCAAGGCATCCCCAAACATACTCCCTTCAACACCACTAAAACATTAAGGTAGGTTTTTAAAGCTTTAAAGAACTTACGTAATCGCGCATTCTTGAATGATCGGGGATCTCCCCGTTACCTAATAAGGTGTTCTGGAAACGATAAACATGGTGGGTAATAAATTATTATCTGCCGAGATACAGCTCGGTACTAGTAATCAATCATGAAGGAGTTTTTGAGAATAAGAATGATTCACATGAGGTATGAATTCCTTAACTCTAATGTATTATAAGTAATCGCGCGTTCTTGATGGCGGAAGACTTGAGCTTACCACCTACTCTTACCTTCTCACTGCTTGGGTTAAGATTATGTGTTGATTTTTTGAGGACTTCGTCTATGTATTCTCTCACGGCTTCTCTTATGAAATCACTCTTAGTTGGGTAGCCTAAGTCTCTGTAAGCTCTCTCAAGCAGGTCGTTAACCCTTGCAGGAACTCTTAGTGTGAGAGTCCGGGTTCTCCTAACGTCAAGCTCCATCACAAACATTAGTATCACCATTATATTATCCACATAACTTCATAAAAACACCATAACCAGAATTTGCTAAGGCTCTAAAGAATATTAATCATTAAACGTTGAATAATACCTAAACATCTTTTCATTATCTGTGAGGCTCGTATTATTAGGGTTAATGAGTATTACTCTACCGGATTTCACGAAGGAATCGTGGAACCACTACCAAAGAATACCGACTCTTAATACTTAAGAATGAACGCTCCAGCCCCCACACGGAGAACTTCGTAGGACGGTGTATGGTAGTCCATGGGTCAACGAGATCTGCGGGATAGGGAGTCGTTAGCTCCGAACACTTAGATGAGGGAAGCACCGACTCCCAGGCTGTTACAGAGCGAACGATAAGTTTGAGTATCTGTGAATGCTTGTAGATACTTAGTGTTGTAGAGTAATGTTTAAATACACGAGCCTCATTATAGTTTCTTGGATGATCCGCTCTGCGGTGACATAGAGAGACTCAGATGGGAGTCCCGTGGCGTTGGGCTCGACTGGGGCCCATGGGACGTGGGCGAGGCTAATGAACCCACGCCGAGGCCCAACCCCTCCAACGGAAATACAAGCACTCACAAACACAGTCAAACACCGTTAGAGGGGAAACGCACAGGTAATTCACGAGAGAGTTTTTTATTCTGAGGTTGTCTTAACTACATTAGGTGTTGGAGTGCTGGGTGATTTAGGTTGAACGCTAAGAGGAAGAGGGTGAAGGCTTACGTTAATGCATTGAGTGATTTGATAAGTAGTGAGAACCCGAGCAGGGAGTTAGCGATTCAGTTAATTAAGAAGTATTTGGAGAGTGTTAACGTCGAGCCTTTCAGGGGGGCATCAAAACCTGAGGATATATACGAGAAGGAGATGATAAGTCTTTACGTGATAGCTACTAGAGGTTTAGGCATTAATAGCGAGTTTAAAGAGTTGATGAGCAAGGTTTTCGATAAGGAGTTGACTTATGAGGACGCATACCTACTACTATCTCGAGACGCACCGCCGGAGGTCGTGAGGGAAGAGATTCGATCGCTCGTCAGCAATCTCGACGAATCTTATATAACGAGGGTTTTGAGATACGCACTAACGCTCTACCACCTAGACTTCGAACCCTTCGAGAGCGTGATAAGAGTTCTTAAGAAAGCCCATCAAGCCTTCCCGGAATTCAGTGACGCGATAAAGAGGTTCACTAAATTCGTTATCTCGGTCAAGCTTGCTGAGGAAATAAGTCAGGGGATAATAAAGAATAAGATCGAGAAGGAGATAAGGAAGCAATTAATTTCTTTGGAGATAGGCCTCCCTAAGTCTACGCCTCCGGACGACTACGTGATGAAGGTGGCTAAGGTCACGTACGAGATAAACGACGCGGTACTCTCAAGAATTTTCGAGGTATCGAGACCTCAAAACAATAAGACTAGCGACTCCGAGAGTTGAGGTTCTTGATCATCTGTAGACTTCGGAAATAGCTTTCCTAATCTCCGGTGGTAAGGTCTCGTAATCCACTTCAGTATCTTTAACTTCCTTGAAGTCACTTAATTCTAGTAAGTCCCATTCTTTCTCTTCATCCCCGATAGCGTAGGAACCCTTAAGCGTTTTATGAACTACTACGAAGCTCTTCCCGTCAGGCGTCCTGTAATGCTCTACCACGACCCTCTCCCCACCCTTCCTCACGTGATATATTGACTGCCTCTGAGCCTTCAGCACCTGCCAACACCAACAATAGAGTTCGTGTTAGGTATTTAAGCGTTAGAATTAACTAATAAGGTACGTAAAGATATTTTCTGTGGGGACGCATCCTATACCAGGTTGGTCTTGTCTAGGTTTGTCTTGGTGGGTTGTGTGATGGGTAAGTGTTTAGTGTGTGGTAGGGAGTCTAACACTATTAGTTCGTCTCTATCTATTTGCGGTGATTGTTTGAGGAGCTTGGGTGAGGTTCCTGAGTTTAGTAGAGCTAAGCGTGCGAGGTTTAGGGATAGCTTAGGACTCCCGATAAAGCCTCCCAGAGTTGGTGAGGGCGTTTTCAGGCAGTGTAATATATGCGTTAATGAGTGTCAGCTGAGAGAGGGTGAGGTAGGCTTCTGCGGTTTGTGGAGTAACGTAGGGGGCTCAATGAGGTTTAGGTTAGGGCTGGATAAAGCGCTGGGTTTATGGTATCTTGACCCGCACCCGACGAACTGTGTTGCAGGGCCTGTATGCCCCGCTAACACGGGTAGGGGGTACCCAAAGTACACTAAAACGCCGGGTGTTGAGGTAGGTTACTACAACCTAGCAGTCTTCTTCGGCGGTTGCTCGCTAGACTGCTTGTTCTGCCAAAACTATGAGCATAAGGAGCTTGCGTCAGAGAGTGTTAAGGGGAGGGGTAGGAGGATATTCAGTCTTAAAGAACTCGTGGAGACTGCTTTAAGTCCTGAAGTGACTTGCGTTTGTTATTTTGGCGGCGATCCAGGACCTCACTCCCCTCACGCTATAGCGGCGTCCAGGGAAATACTGAAGAATTCCGGAGATCAAGTAAAGAGGGTGTGTTGGGAGACTAACGGTCTTCAGAACCCGGCAATCATGCGTGAGATGGCTAGGTTAAGTCTCGAGTCTGGCGGGATAGTTAAGATAGACTGGAAAGCTTGGAGCCCCGCGATCTACGAAGCACTCACAGGAGTTAACGGGGTTAAAGCTGTTGAGAGATTGAAGCATAACGTGCGGTTAGTCAGCGAGTTAAGGAGCTTGAGAGAGGAGCCCCCTCTCCTAGTCGTGAGTACTCTGCTGGTTCCAGGATACGTTGATTTACGCGAGGTAGAGAACATAGCGACTTACCTCGCTAGCGTGGACCCCGGCATACCCTACATACTATTAGCGTTCCACCCGACACACTTAATGAGAGACCTACCCACCACTAGCTACGACCACGCTATCAAGGCCTTGAAAATAGCTCGTGACTCAGGGTTGAGGGAGGTCTACATAGGTAATGAGTGGCTACTCTCGAAGTCTTACACAGTGTAATGAGTTAGTCCCGTCGATCCACTACTCACGGTTTTTAATGCTATAGTACCTTTATGAGGGGGTGTCGAGTTGGGTGAGAGAAGACTTGCTTCAGCTATTTCCTACCTCACGCTCCTGAGCGTTGTCATTACTCAATGCGTGATCGCGTTCCCTACACTACACGCCCAGACCCAAACTTTCGAGAGATTGATGTATATGACGAATAACGACATCATATTAACGTATAACATAACCAGGAATGTCAAGATAACTAACGTTAGCGGTCTCCCAATGAGTTACAGTGTGGGTCAGGAATACCTCGTCAGAATTAAGGCAATCAACGGCACGCACGTGGTTGTTCAGGGGTTTAGGTTTCCTGGATCAGCAATACACCTAACCTTAAGTAGTTCTGAGTGGGTAGGTATAGGAGGGCTTATTTACTGGATCCTCAGCAATTACACGGACTTTATTACGAAGAACGCTTTACTGGAGTATAACGTTACTCTAGTTAGGAGTTCCGCGGTAAACTTCGTGAACACAGTATTTCTGCTCCCCCTACTACGTGAAGTAACCGCGAGTGCTTGTAGCAGGGTCCCTATAGCGAACACCTACATAGACGGTTTCGCTGTGGTGGTTTCCACCAGCTTAGGCAACGGTAACGCCTACTATGACTGCAAGTACGGAATTCTCTTTAAAGCATACATAGCTAAAACAACCTACCAGCGTTTAGGTAACGCAACATACTTAATTGAGGACTCAATAAACTTAGAGCTCCATAAAGCTAATACAGAGATACTGAACGAGATAGTGGTTAGGGAGCAAGCATGGGGTTTCTACGAGGCCTTGATTTACGTGATCCCCGCGATCTCTATAGCGGCAGTCACTACATCTATTCTTCTCTTCCTAAGGTCTAGGAGAAAAACTCGGGAAAGCCCTCAACGAGTGATGGGTGAGGGGGTTGAGGGGGGATCTGAAGCTAATAATGGATAGGTTGATCGCTAGGCACTCGAGAGCGTTAGAGGATGACTCGTTTATCCCCACGAGAGCTAGGAGAGCTTCCTTAACCCCTCTAGAATCATTGATTGGGATAATACTCTCGCAAAACTCTACTGACAAGAACGCTTGGAGAGCTCTAGAGAATTTGCTCGCGTATTATGGTGGTAGAGTAACGGCTGAGAAAATAAGCGGTACTGATTTAAGGGTTTTAGAGTCTTTGATAAAGCCTGCAGGTATCTACAGATCTAAAGCTAGGGCTATTAAGAACCTGGTGTCCGTCTTGAGTGAGGAGGAGCTGGCGAGCCTGGACGTGAATGAGTTAAGGAAGAGATTATCTTCCGTACGCGGCATAGGGCCGAAAACTGTTGATGTTTTCTTAGCTAGCGTGCGCGGGGTGCCTACCTTCCCTATAGACACGCACATCAGGAGAATTCTTTACAGGCTTGGAGCGATAAGCAAGAAAACAGAGAGTTACGATAAGATAAGGTCTTTAGTCATGAGTCAGATACCGCCTGATAAGCTCTTAATAACACATTACGTGTTAATACTTCACGGAAGAACCATATGTAAGGCTAGGAACCCTAGATGCTCTGAATGCCCCGTGGAAGACTTATGCGAGAAGAGAGGTTTAACACCTGGCTGAAGACCGTGTTACGGTCCTACACGAATAATTTACTTAATTCTCTCTAAAATACTGTAACTGTTTTCGCTAAGTTTCTGGGTTTGTCGGGATCTAAGCCTTTCTTGACGGCCGTATAGTAAGCTAGTAGCTGTAGGGGCACGACGTATGAGGTCGCTGAAGCTACTTCATGTAGGGCGGGCATTACGAAGCTGAAGTCCGCTAGTGATAAGGCTTCCTCAGCGTTGTTCGGCGAGACCAGTATCGCGTAAGCCCCTCTAGCTTTCATTTCCTCGATATTACTCTTTATTAACTCTTCTTCCTCCTTGCTTAAGATAACAAACACTACCGGGAAGCCTTCCTCCACTAAGGCTATAGGGCCGTGCTTTGATTCCCCGGCAGGGTATGCTTCAGCGTGCACGTACGCGATCTCCTTCATTTTAAGCGCTCCCTCCATAGCGACAGGTAATCCGAGACCTCTCCCGAGGTAGTACGCGTTATTCTTAAAGCTCATCTTATCAGCTAGTAATGAAGCTAGCCTCTCACTCTCTTTCAAAGTCCTCGCTACTATCTCGGGAGTCTCACGTAAGGCGTTGTAGATGTTGGCGGCTACGGAAGGCTTTAAAACACTTCTTAACTCCCCTGTCTTGATCGCTAGGTATGAGAGGAGCGCTACCTGCGACGTGAAGGTTTTAGTAGCTGCTACCCCTATTTCCGGCCCCGCTCTTATGTAGATAGCCATGTCAGCTTCTCTGGCTATGGCAGACTCCACCACGTTAGTTACTGCAATTGTTAAAGCTCCTCTCTCCTTGGCTTCCCTAATCCCTCTCAAGGTGTCTATGGTCTCTCCAGACTGGCTAACCCCGATTACTACGTCGCCTTGACTCAACGCGTTGAGCCACCAACGACTCTCCGAGGATATGAGGGCCTCAGCCCATAAGTTAGCGTATTTCCTGAATAAGAGCGCGGTTATTAGCGTGGCGTGGTAGGAAGTCCCGGCACCAAGCAACAACACTCTCTCGGATTTAGCGAGTACTCTAGCCACGTCACTCACGGACTCGTTAGCTGCGCTTAACGTGGAGGCCAGAGCGTACGGCTGCTCGTGGATTTCCTTAAGCATGAAGAAATCATACCCTTCCTTCAAAGCCATTTCAGGGCTCCACTCAACAACCCTAACCCTACGCTCCACGTCGACGGGGAGCCACCTGACAGAACCCCCCTCCCGAACCATCCTCTCCACCACAACCTCCCTCGGCGTGATGTAGCCTGCCTCGCCATCAACTAACACGATGACCCTCCTAGTGTGGTTTAAGAAAGCCACCACATCGCTCGCGACGAAATTACCCTTATTTCCTAAGCCTATTATTAGGGGCGACATCTTCTTAGCGAAAAATATCTTTCCGGGATCCTCTAAATCTATCATTGCTAGCGCGTAAGCTCCCTCAAGCAACTCAATAGTTTTCTTGAAGGCCTCGTAAGTGCTGAGCCCCCTCTTCTTAAAGGATTCTACTAGGTGCGGGATTACCTCAGTATCCGTGTCTGAGGCGAATCTATGTCCCTCACCAATTAAGAACTCCTTAAGCTTCTTGTAGTTCTCTATGATCCCGTTATGCACCACGGCTACGCGGCCTAAGCAATCGGTGTGTGGGTGAGCGTTCTCGTCACTCGGTTTCCCGTGTGTTGCCCACCTAGTATGCCCGATACCGTTAAATCCTGAAATAGAGTCAAAACCTAGTCTCTGGGATACTGCGTCTATCATGCCCTTAGACTTCCTAATCTTGAGTAACCCCTCCTCAGTTATCACCGCCAAGCCTACTGAGTCATACCCCCTATACTCAAGCCTCTTCAAAGCATCCTTAATCAGCTTGCCGAGAGGTTCTTGAGTGAACCCCTCCTCGGTAGTTATACCTATTATGCCGCAAACCACGCGCTCGCAGCCTCGCACTTATTTTACTCGTTTAAAGAAATAAATAGTTTGAGTGAGGTAGTCCGTCTTGAAGTTCTTGTTAGTTAATGATGACGGATTCGTGACTAAAGCACTACCCCTAACCTACCACACACTATCTTCTTTCGGTGAGGTACTGGCTATAGTTCCTGAAATACCTAAGTCGGGAGGCGCTCACTCACTAACCCTACACAAACCATTATTCCTGAGGGAACTCTTAATACACGATACTAAGATCTACGTAATAAACGGGACTCCCGTGGACGCTGTCCACGCAGCTCTACAAATACTCAACTATAGACCATCCCTAGTAGTTTCAGGCGTGAATATAGGGGAGAACACGTCGTCGCAAAACATCCTCTACTCAGGTACTGTGGGGGCCGCGCTGGAAGCGGGTTTGCTGGGGATCCCGTCCGTAGCTTTCTCAGCTGACGTGGAGAGCGATGAGGAATTAATAGAGCCTCGATACTCCTCCAAGGTTAGGAAAATAATAGAGGCCGTAGTAAGCTTCATCACGAGTAAGGGGTGGTTCAGCGGGGTGGACACGATATCGATAAACATCCCTAGGTCTGGTTTTAAGGGAGTGGTCATGCCTAGGACTCAGAGACTAAGATTTCATCAAAGGTTTGAGAGCAGGGTGGACCCTAGGGGGAGGAGGTATTATTGGTTAGTTGGGGATAAGATCGTTGAGGAAGGCACGGACTCGCACTACTTAAGTGAGGGCTACGTAGTCGTCACACCGTTAAGAGTGGACTTAACGCATCCCGCGTTAAGCGGTTGCGGCGAGCTAGACCCGCTCCTCACCGAGCTGATAAATCACCTTAACAAAACATTAAGCTACTCACCTAGATAGCTACGGGGGTTGAGGTTGATGAGCAGGAAGAGACTAGAAGGTTTCACACGCTTCGAGAAGTATGAGGACGCTCTCTCAAGGCTATTGACTCAAGTCAGTGTAGCCATTGAGTCGGAGATGGTGCCGGTTACGGACGCTGCCGGCAGGGTGGCTGCTGAAGACACGTATAGTTTGAGAGACTACCCGCCCGTTGATAGGGCCGCGTTAGACGGCTACGCGGTGAAATCGCTGGACGTGCTGAGCGCCTCGCCTAGCAACCCGGTAATACTGAGACTCGTGGGGAGTGTTGAGGCAGGGGAGATCCCTAAATTCACCGTTAACGTTGGGGAGGCAGCCATAGTTTTCACGGGTGCTACGATGCCGGAAGGCTCGGACGCGGTAATCCCTTTCGAGGAAGCGGTCAGGAAAGAGAGCTATGTCTACGTATTAAGACCTGCTCAAAAATACAAGAACGTTAGTAGGGCTGGCGAGGATATCAAGAAAGGCGACTTAATAATTAAGAGGGGTCTTACCGTAAGACCTTGGCACGTGGCCGCGTTAATTGAGGCAGGAATCACGGAAATAAAGGTTTTTAAGAAGCCTAGGGTAGGGATCGTAAACGTCGGGAATGAGTTGCTGGCCGGGGGAGGCGGTAAGATACCTAATTCAACGGGACCTCTAATACACGCGTACCTGAAAGAACTTGGTTGCGAGCCCGTCTTAATAGGTGTGGTGCCTGACGACGTGGAAGAAATATCTAGCACGGTCTCAAGGGTTTTAAGAGACTTCGACATCCTCGTAATGACCGGGGGGACTTCTGTTGGAGGTAAGGATTTAGTTCCTGAAGCTCTCTCTAGGGTTAAGAGCGCGAGCTTAATTTTCCACGGCGTTAACCTGAGGCCCGGCAGAACTGCTGGGGCATACTTAATTGAGGGTAAGCCGGTGCTAATGTTTTCAGGCCTGCCCGTAGCAGCTTTAGTAGGTCTTGAAGCGTTCGTTAAACCCTTAATAAGGAAGCTCATGGGAGCCGCCCCGTTACCGGAACCAACCGTGAGGGTTAGGGTGCGTAGGAGGGTGGCCAACGTCGTGGGTTTCAAGTCTTTCTTTAGAGTAGTTGTTTACCGCGAAAACAACGAACTCTTCATGGAACCCCTTAGATTATCAGGGTCCGGAATCATATCAACCCTCTTAAAAGGTAACGCTATATTGGTCGTTGACGAGAATATAGAGGGATATGATGAGGACGACTACGTGAACGTTATTTTAATAGGGCCTATATACGAGAAGAGACCTGAGTTCTTAGATCAAGAAGCCTCGACATCTTCTTAAAGCTTGAACATATCTCACGAACCGAAGAATGCGTTCATGACACGTTGTTAGTGGGGCCGCGGGGATTTGAACCCCGGACCACGGGGACCCAAGCCCCGCATTCTACCAAGCTAAACTACGGCCCCTAACCTACAAAACAATAAGGAACCAGACATATATATTTCTTATGATGTTCGGGGCGGCGCGAACTTACTCAGTAACCAACACTTCAATCTTGTTCGTTATCTCTTCCTTTATTTTCTTAGTGAATTCCTTAAGTGAGCCACCGTCTTTCAAGAGTTTCTCGAATTCTTTGAATAGGTTGGTTTGCGGCATGCTTACCTCCTTGATTACTTTGTTGAGTTTCTCGCTTATTACTAAATAAAGTTCTAGAGATCTTCTTAAGGCCCTCTTCTCTATGTCTAGTCCGTTCATTCTCGTGAAGGCTGCGTGTTCTTTAATCGTTTTTGCTAGCGGCTCCACGCTAGCTATGCTCAGAGCGTTCGTTAAGATGACTTTCGGAGTCCAACCCCTCTTCACAACGGAGTCTAACGCGAAGAGTACTTGGTTGTAGGTTAGGTTAGCTCCCGGTAGGTCGGCTTTATTTACTACGTACACGTCCCCGATCTCCATTATGCCGGCTTTAATAGCTTGTATCTCATCGCCTGACTCAGGCATTAAGACGACGACTATAGTGTCAGCTACGCTCATTATCCTCGTGCTGAACTGCCCTGCCCCAGGAGTTTCTAGGATTATGTAATCAAATCCTAGACGCTCAAGCAACTCGATGGTGAGTAAAGTCTTCAGAGGTAATGATTCCTCCTCACGCGTCGTCATAGACCTGATGTACACTTCCTTAGGAACGTCCTTCATCCTGACCCTATCACCCATTACGGCTCCCCCAGTAATAGGGGATCTAGGATCAACCGCTATGACGGCGATCGAGTTGCCCTCACGAGCTAAGAGGGTGGCTACAGCGTTTATTAATGTAGACTTGCCCACGCCGGCCGACCCAGTGAACCCTACCACGTGAGCGGTTTTAGGCTGGTACGGGATTTGAGTAATCACTGAAATCGAGTTTAGCGGGTTTTCCTCAATTAAGGTTATTAGCTTACTTATTGATGCCTTATCTCTCTTAAGAGCTCCGTTAATGAGTCTCGCGACGTCGATACTCATATAGTCATTCCTCCGGAAACGTGTTTGATGCCGTTACCCGTTAATATGACCACGACCTTCCCGGAAATACTCTTCTCCTTCATTAACTCTCTCGCTACCGCATAGCCGTAAGCGCTCGTGGGCTCGGCTACAACCCCCTCCCTCCACAACTCCCTCAGGTACGGCACCGCTAACTCGTCATCTATTACCGCGTATAAGCCCTCTAATTCTTTAAGGATTTTAGCAACGTGCTGTAGCCTCGGGGCGTCAGTTAACCTTATCCCGTCAGGGAGCTGAGCTCTAGACCTGCAAACACTCACGCAAGGTTTGTAATACTTGGTGAGTGACTCATAACCGCATGCTTGAACAGCCACCAGCTTCGGAACACGCTTAACTACCCCGGCCTCAACTAACTCCATATAACCCTTCCACAAACCTATGAGGAGGGTGCCGCTAGCTAGCGGACTAACGACGTAGTCTACCTCGCCTAACCCCCTAACTAGTTCTAGCGCTAGATCTTTCATACCTTCTAGGAAGTAGGGGTTGATTCTATGCCCTACGTAACACCCCTCCGGATCACTTACGGCAAGCCTAGCAGCCTCGTCCCTCGTAGGAGCCTCCACCACCTCAGCACCCAGAGCTTTAAGCATGTTTTTCTTGCCTGCCGGCGCGTCGTAGGGTACGTAAATCCTGGCTTTTATGCCGGCACGCCCGGCGTAAGCAGAGTATGAAATCCCCGCATTACCTGATGAATCCTCGATAACCAGCTTACAACCCCTGCTCAAAGCTTCTGAAACCGCCGTGACAGCGCCTCTGTCTTTGAACGAACCTGATGGGTTAAGGTAATCTAACTTCAAGTAAATACCTTCCCTAGACTTTATCACGGGGGTCCTACCCTCGCCGAGGGTTACGAGCCTTAACTCCCTAGGAATTAACGTGCCGTCCTCCCTCAAAGACGTACGAAAATCACTATCTACTAAGAGCGGCTCACCGCAGTGCTCGCACACATATAACCCGGGCCTGTACTCAGTCTGAAAACCACACCTCCAACACACTAACCTCACGTCATCACACCGACAAAATATTTTCTCAAATTATTATAAGAACACATTAAAGACCTGAAAAATTTGATTAAGTGCTGGAACGCATCATCATGGGGAAGGGGATTACTTCCTTTATTGATGTCTGCCCGGTGAATATCATCACTAACCTATCTATCCCTAACCCTAAGCCGCCTGCCGGCGGCATCCCGTACTCGAGAGCTTCCACGAAGTCCCAATCATAAGGGTGTGCTTCAGCATCACCTAACTTCCTCCTCTCCTCCTCCTGCTTAAAGTACGTTTCCTGAAGTACCGGGTCGTTTAACTCTGTGAAGGCGTTAGCTAACTCCATGCCGGCGATGTATAACTCAAACCTCTCAGCATACTCGGGGTTCAGCCTATGAGGCTTGGCTAGAGGAGATGATGACGCTGGGAAATCAATCACGAAAGTAGGCTGTATTAAGTGTTGAGCCCCCACCAACCTATCGAAAAGCTTTACTATAGCCCTACCCCTATCGTAACCACCCGGTAGTGTGAGGCTGTATGTCCTTAGAAGATCTCTTAAGTCGTCATCACTCAATACATCGACGTTGACCCCCGCAAACTCCCTCAACCCATCAACCATCCTAACCCTCCTGTAAGGAGGTCTCAAATCTATCTCAACGTTTGATTCCCCGACGGGATAGCTCACCTTAGTAGTTCCTAGAACCTTCTCAGCCACAGTGCTTATTAGTTCTTCCGTAAGCCTCATCACGTCATTGTAATCCGCGTAAGCTTGGTAAGCCTCCATCATAGTGAATTCCGGGTTGTGTTGCACGTCTATGTCCTCGTTCCTGAAGTTCTTACCTATCTCGAAAACCTTGTTGAAGCCCCCTACCAAAAACCTCTTCAAGTACAGCTCGAGAGATATCCTCAAATACCAGTCCTCGCCGAGTGCTTGAATCCTGGTTATGAAGGGTTTCGCGGCGGCGCCGCCGTAAACCGGCTGAAGTATGGGGGTCTCAACCTCTATGAATCCCTTACCCCACATGAACTTCCTTATCTCAGCTATGGTATTGAATCGCGTTTCAAAAATCTTCCTTACTTGCGGGGTCATCATTAAGTCTAGGTAGCGCTTCCTGTACCTGACTTCAGGATCCAGTATTTTATGACCCCACTTAACGGGAGGGGATCTCAGAGCCTTCACTATGAGCTGGTATTCCCTGACGTTAATGGTTAGCTCCCCTTTCTGAGTGTAGAAGAGCTCCCCCCTCACGTTTATGAAATCACCTAAGTTAACGTACCTCAAGAATTGCTCGAAACCCTCATTACCTACGTTACCAGCGTTTACTGAGAGCTGTATTCTGTAGCCGTCGTCTATTAAGTCAACGAACACTAGCTTACCATGCCTTCTGAGACTAGCCACCCTGCCGGCGGTAGCGACTACCTCACCAACCTTGGGGTTACTGACTATGTTCTTGACGGGCACGTAACCTAGGCTAAGCACGTGTGGGTAGGGGTTAATCCCCTTCCTCATCAACTCCTCTCTTAAACTCTTCCTGAAATCCCTCTCAACACTCATCAAGCCCTACCTAACCTAACAATACGTGATGGGTTAAAAATATGTGAGTCACGAGAGACACTTAAAAATCTCCCTTAATGTAGTATTCGGTGAGTAGTGTGCCCGTCGAAGTATACGACAAGAACAAATTTATAGAGTTGTCGGCTAGGGCGGAGGTATGTAGGGTCGTGAGGAAAGAGAAGGAAGGGATAGCTAAGGTCAAGGCTAGAACGAAAAGATATCTCTACACGATAAAAATACCTTTAAACGAATTAGAGGAATTCGTTAAGCAACTGAAGTGTAAGGAAGTTGTTGAAGTAGGTAAGAAGACCTCATAAACTTTTTATGTTGAAGAACCGGGAAGCACGCAATTAGTGAGCTCTTTAGGGTCAGGTTTTCAGAGCGGATTACTCACATCATTACTTCAGAGATCGAGGACTTCATCACGATGTTTAAAGCCGCTTCACCCCATATTAATTCTTGAACTGAAGTTAATATGTTCGGGGTGAGGGTTTGGAGGAAGCTCAGGTAGCTCGCTTAGCCGCGGTTACTGAAGCACTCAAGTTCTTGGAGGGGAGGGAATTAATAGGTTTAGGGACTGGCAACACCACGGAACTCTTCATTAAAAAAGCTCATGAGAGGGGGTTGCTGAGGGGTAAGTCTTTAGTAACCACTTCAGCGAGGACCGCGACTGTCTTAGCGGAGCTAGGTTATATGGACGTTAACGTCTTATCCGTTGAGGAACTCGACCTCTACGTGGACTCAGCTGACGAGGTAGATTTAGAGGGTAGGATGCTTAAGGGTGGTGGGGCGGCTCTGACCATGGAGAAGCTACTGGCTAAGCACTCACGATTAAGAGTCTTCGTCGTTGATGAATCTAAGCTAGTAAGTAAGCTCTGCGTGAAGCACCCTATACCGGTCGAGGTCTTACCTAACGCGTTGAGAATGATCTTAAATGACTTGAGGAAGCTCGGCGCGCGAGCCTCACCCAGAGAATGCAACGGAAAGAAAGGACCTGTGGTGAGCGATGTAGGAGGCTTCATAATCGACGTAATACCGCCGGATAACATGGAGTTAAGCGAGTTCACTAAAAAATTGAAGAGCCTTACCGGAGTCATAGAAGTAGGTCTCTTCCTAGATGAGGCGGACATAGTCATCGTAGGTTTAAAGGACGGGAGTGTGAGGTATATAAGAAGAACTCGCGAGTAGCTAACTCAGTACCCTACCTCCCCCTTCTCAACCCCTCTTTTAACTAAGTACTCGTAGGCAGATAACGCTGCGAGAGCGCCTTCAGCAACCGCAGTAACTACCTGATCAAACTTCTTTTTATGGGGTCCGCCCGTGCAGTCGCCTGCAGCGAATAAGCCTTCCACGTTTGTTTTCTGCCCGGGCTCCACCACCACGTAGCCATACTCATCTAGCTTAAGCCCTATCCTAGCGAAGAATTCCTTAGGTGGTTCTGACCCTATCTCTATCAACACCCCTTCTACCTCGATCTTCCTGGCCTCGTGCGTGACTAGATTCTCTACCTCAACCCACTCAACGGACTTACTGCCTCCGATACTCTTGATCACTGAATTCAATACTAGCTCTATTTTCGGGTGGTTAGTTACGGACTTAACGTACACGTCGTATGCTCTGAAAGAATCTCTCCTATGTATTAAGTAGACTTTAGTAGCGTATGAGGTCATCAGCAGAGCTGATTGAAGAGCTGAGTTGCCGCCACCTACTACAGCAACTACCTTGTCTTTGAATAAGGGGGCGTCGCACGCGGCACAATACGTAACACCCCTACCAGCGAATTCCGCCTCGCCCGGAACGCCTAGTCTTCGCCTCCTACTACCTACAGCTAAGATCACCGTCCTGGCCTTGAAGACAGTTCCCGACTTAGTCGAGACTCTGAATAGGTCGTTCTCTTTCGCGACCTCCGTCACGGAATCCATATAGATCGGTACATCATACTTCTTAACATGCTCTATGAACTTCTTAGCTAACTCCGGACCGAAAATCTCTTGTATCCCTATGTAGTCATCGACTATGCCCGCCTCGTTCAGGGTCCCCCCTAGGTTCTCGCCGACGCAGGCGGTCTTAAGCCCTAACCTCTTAGAGTATAGAGCTGCTGAAAGCCCTGCCGGGCCAGCCCCAATAATCAAGACGTCCAGGACTTCCGCTTCACGAGGTTTTCTCGGAATCCCGAGCCTGAAACCCATCTCAAACCCTCAATAACTAGTTATTTGAGGAGGAGTAAATAAAGATGTGTGAGAATGGTGTGGGTTCATGAAGTATCGTGAGCTACTCTACGACCTATTGTTTAACTACGTGGAAGCTCTTGAGTGCAGGGATCTCAGCGTGACGGTTAATAGACCGGATATTAGGCAAGAGCTAATTAACGTGGTTAAATCGCTGAATGCTTCGGAAGGGTTGAGGAAGAACCTGAATTACTACACTCAAGTCTACAAAGACTTCTTAAAGAACTACCTTAAGGCACCGTACAGCAAGACAGGGTACTCACCTGAGAATCTAGCCAGGACGTTCCTGAGAAACCCACTCGCTAGAGTCAAGAACGATCTCGAAGGGATTAGATACGTGACAGAGTTGAAGACCTTCATACCCACGCTAATGGTGGATAGCGATAAGGTAAGCCTACCCCTAATACTCCGTAAAGCACTTAAACGTGAGACCATCCCCAGCCTTAAGTCAGTCTTAGAACTCTCGGGGTATGAGTTAGTCTTAGCAGATAGCGCGAACAGACCTATCTACGTACTCTTCTCGAAAAGGAACAAGCTCTACGCAGTAAGCAGGAATACCGCGAGAGTGATAGTGTTATCGTTCGGAGTGCACGGACTCCCCAGATACTTCGTCAACCAATCAGTCAATACTTTCAAGAAATTAATAGCTATGTACTATCCTCAAAGCGTTTGCGAGCACTTGAACGTGAGGACAGTAGTGAAAACACCCTGAAAACTAAAGACTAAGACTTAAAGACTTATTTGATATTCTCAGAGTTTATGAGGGGGTCTTAAACGACGATTAAAGTGAACTCTCCGTACATAACGGAGGATGAGGTGCGGGAAGTAGTTAAGGTTCTGAGAAGTGGTAATCTGGCTGCGGGGGAGTACACTCGTTTATTCGAGGAGTCGTTCGCTAGGTACTTAGGGGTGAGACACGTCCTCACGGTAAGTAACGGTACGGTGGCTCTCTACCTAGCTCTCAAAGCCTTAGGTATCGGTCCTGGGGACGAGGTGGCTGTGCCGGATTTCACTTTCTTCGCAACCGCCTCGTCAGTAGTTCTAGCCGGGGGTAGGGTGATTCCAGTAGATATAGATTTGGAGACCTACAACATAGACCCTAACGACTTAAGAGAAAGACTTACTGGGAAAACCAAGGCCGTCATACTCGTTCATTTATACGGTCAGCCAGCGGACGTGGATGGTGTGAGGGAGGTACTGGATGGTAAGACCGTCTTCCTGATTGAGGATTGCGCGCAGTCGCACGGGGCTGAGTATAAGGGGGTTAAGACAGGGTCTCTAGGCGTGGTAGCTGCTTTCAGCTTCTACGCTACGAAGAACTTGACTATGGGTGAGGGGGGTGCTGTAGCGACTAACCGAGACGATATAGCTGAGTATGTGAAGCTTCAGAGGAATCACGGGCAGGTTGAGAAGTATTTCCATTCGGTGATTGGCTGGAACTTCAGGATAACCGATCTGCAAGCAGTGTTAGGCTACGTTCAGCTAGCTAAGCTGGATAAGATGAATGAGAGGAGGCGTGCTATAGCTAAGATATATAACGAGGAACTCACGGGAATTAAGTTTCTGAAGCTTCCTGTTGAGAAGTCGTACGCTAAGCACGTCTACCATCAATACACTGTGTGGGTTCACGGTGACGGCGTTAGGGATAGGTTGAGTGAGTTCCTCAGGGCTAGGGGGGTGCAGACAGCAGTTCACTACCCCAATCCCGTACACATGCAGCCTGCTCTCAGGGATTACTTGGTCATGAGTAGGAAGCTAGTTAATTCTGTGGAAGCGTCTAAGCACGTCCTCTCACTCCCTATGCACCCAGGCTTAAGCGACGAAGACGTTTTGACCGTCGTTGAATATATTAAGGAGTTTTTCAGGGATCTTAAAGTTTAGAGAAGTCTAAATTTTATTTATCTCTAAGCAAGTTATACTCGGTGATGGGATGGGGAGACGCATGAGTGAGTCCATAGAGGATTATATTCTCACGGTGTACCGCTTAGAGAAGCTTTGCGGGGTGGCTAAGACATCTCAGATTTCCAGGGAACTGAACTTGAGGGAGGGTACCGTGAGTAAGGTGTTGAGGAAGTTACGTGATGAGGGATTCGTTGTCTTGAGTAGGTATAGGGGGGTTAAGCTAAGTGATTTAGGTAGGGAGGTAGCTGAGAGGATATTGAGGAAGCACGCGATAATAGAGGTCTTCCTCACGGATTTCCTAGGCTTTGATAAGCTTAAAGCACACTACCTAGCGGATAAAATGGAGCACCTGCCTGATGAGGTGGTTGAGGCCATATACCACAAGTTAGGTAAGCCGAGCTTACGTCACCACATATCGTTCGTGAGGGAGTTAAGCGAGGAAGATTATAAGCGGGTGATTCCTCTCACGAAGGTCGCCCCTAACAAGTGTTATGTGGTCACCCACCTCTACGTCGAGTTAAGCACCGTTCTCGAAAAGCTATCTAAGTCTAATTGCGGGTACCCGTGCGTGATACGTGTTGAGGGCCTAGGTTCTAAAGGGGTTTCAGTGAGTGTTTCCGGCGTTGAAGTAGTTTTTACCTACCAGGAAGGAGAGTCTATATTCGTTAAGGAGGTGCAGTGCGGTGAGTAAGCAGGTTTCCCCTCTTTCCAGCGTGCCCGAAGGTTGTAGGGTGCGCGTGTACAGGGTGTGTGCCGGTAGAGGCCTCTCAACAAGGCTTTACCAGATGGGGGTAGTGCCTGGCGAGGAGGTATTGGTGAAGCACAATAATAAAGGCTTCATCATACTAGAGGTTAGGGGGGTGGAGATAAGTCTTAGTAAGGGCATTGCTTCGAAGATAGAGGTTGAGTGCTTGACTAACCGTCTTTAAACGTTATACTTATTCACCGACGCGTGAGACCATCCGTTTTAGCCTGTTTAGTAGAAACAATAATTATTAACTCTATCTGCGAAACCTAATTGGTGGATGCTTTGAGTCAGGAAAAATTAAATAGTAAGGTAATTGATGAAGTCCGGAAGATTGTCTGGCCCAGGAACCTCAAGCTTTTCACGGCAGGTCCTGTCGCATGCTTCCCCGAAGTTCTTGAGGTCATGAAGTTTCAGATGTTTAGCCACAGGTCTAAGGAGTATAGGGAGCTACATAAGGATACTGTTGAGAGGCTTGCCAGGTTTGTTGAGGCTAGCGAGGGCACCGTCCTCTTATTCCCGAGTAGCGGTACCGGCGTCATGGAGGCTAGCGTGAGGAATTTCGTCTCGTTAGGCGGTGCCGTCCTCACCACGATAATAGGCGAGTTTGGCTCCAGGTATAGGGAGGTGGTTGAGAGTAATGGTAGGAGAGCGGTTGTTTTAGAGAAGAACGCTGGCGAGCCTGTTTTCCCCGACGAGTTAGATGAGGCTCTGAGGAAGCATCCTGAAGTGGAGGCTGTGACAATAACGTATAATGAGACCAGCACGGGCGTCTTAAACCCGCTTAAGGAGTTAGCTGAGGTTGCTAAGAAACACGGTAAGCTAGTCTTCGTGGACGCGGTCTCCGCGATGGGGGCTGCTGAGATAAAGTTTGACGCGTGGGGTCTTGACGTCGTGTTCACGAGTAGTCAGAAAGCTTTCGGGGTGCCTCCGGGCTTGGCTGTCGGGGTGTTCAGTAAGGAGGCTCTGAAGAAAGCTGAGGCAATACCTAGCAGGGGCTGGTATTTCGACGTGCTGAAGTACCTACACTACCAAGAGAAAGAGTGGTCGACCCCCTCAACACCCCCGATACCTCAGATAATAGGCCTGAACGTCATGTTGAGGGTGGTTGATGAGATGGGCGGTAAGAGTGCTTGGCTTTCCATGTATTCCGAGAGAGCTAAGATGGTTAGGGACGGGGTTACGAGACTCGGGCTAGAACTCTTCGCTAGGAGAGGCTACGAGTCACCCACAATCACCTCCGTTAAGTCTCCTGAAGGTATTGACGGGTACGAGGTCTACAGCAGGGTTCGTGAGAGGGGTTACGAGATAGCGGCTGGTTACGGGAAGTTTAAGAAGACTTCGTTCAGGATAGGGCACATGGGTTACATGCCTAAAGAGTACATAGAGGAGGTGCTGGGAGTGATTAAGGAGGTGTTAGCTGAGCTCGGGTGGGTGGGAAAGAAATGAAGGCGTTAATAGCTGCCCCAGTCCACAGAGACGCCATAAAGATGCTTGAGGACGCAGGTATTCAGGTAGTTTATAAGGAGTACCCCTCGGAAAAAGAGTTAAGTGAGTTGATAGTGGACGCGGACATCTTATTCGTCAGGAGTAAGCCGTTGGTCACGGCCGAAGTAATAAGCAAAGCCGGGAAACTGAAGGTAATTGCTAGAGCTGGTGTAGGGCTTGACAACATAGACGTTAAAGCGGCTGAGGCTAGGGGAATCAAGGTAATTAACACCCCTGAAGCAACGAGCAGGAGCGTGGCCGAGCTAACCATAGGTTTAATGCTCTCCGTAGCTAGGAAGATAGCTTACTCTGACAGGAAGATGCGTGAGGGTAAGTGGGTAAAGAAAGAAGCTGAGGGAATAGAGCTTAAGGGCAAGACGTTAGGGATAATAGGGTTTGGCAGGATAGGTAGGGAGGTTGCCGCGATAGCTTCTAAAGGCTTGGGCATGAGAGTACTGTATTACGACGTCTACAGAGCGAGCCCAGAGATAGAGAGGGAATTAGGCGCCACTTTCGTGGACTTGGAGACTTTAGCGAGGGAGTCTGATGTTGTTAGTGTTCATGTTCCTCTTACTCCTGAGACTAGGTGGTTGGTTGGTGAGGGTTTGTTGAGGTTGATGAAGAAGAACGCAATACTAATAAACACTTCAAGAGG